>NZ_JAUMBI010000072.1:0-46512 GCF_032115815.1 Sandarakinorhabdus sp. | reverse complement strand
ACCGGCGCGATGATCAGCTTGACCAGCCGGATGAAACCATCGCCCAGCGGCTTCAGCGCCACGCCGGTTTCAGGCGCAAAATGACCGATCAGCCCGCCCATGATGATGGCGGCCAGCACCTGCACATAAAGCTCCGCATACAACGGCGTACGCCTGGCAGGACTCGCTGGATATGGTGCGCCGATAGCGATTGTCTGCTCCACTGCCTTGTGCCCGCCAATTCAGTCTGCGGGATCCCTTGGCGCCAGATTGGTCGAAAGATAGGTGACGATCTTGTCGTACTCGTCGTCGGTCAGCGCCGCACCGTGGCCGACCATCACGCTCACCACTTCCGCCCACTGATCCGGCGATCGCGGCTGCGCAACGATCACATCGACACCGTGGCATCGCGTGCACGCGCCCAGAACCTGTTCCTTGCCGGCAGCGTCAGGCAGGCTGATTGCCTGCGACACAGCGGCTGCCGCCAATGCGCCGCTGAGGCTGCAGACCACGAACATCAAACCGGGAAGAAAACGCGGCATCACCACTCCAAAATCATTGTTCGGCAGCTGCGCCCGTCAATCGGGCTTGCCGGCGGCCGCATTCACGGTCGCTGGCTCAAGCCGCAGCAACATGCCATCAGTGTCATTCGGTCCGCGCAGGCGGCCTTCCGTCAACACATAGATATTGCCGTCCGGCCCCTGCCTGATGTCGCGGAAGCGCACGCCGAGTTCATCCAGCATGGTATCGCCCTGCCGGATGAAATCGCCGCGGATGACCATCTGGGCGATCTTCCTGGTGTTGGCGCCGGCCACGATCAGGCTGCCCTTCAAGCGGGGGAACTTGTCGCCGGTGTAGAAGAACATGTTTTCCGGATTGAAATTGGGATTCCAGAAATAGATCGGATCATCCATGCCGTCGCGGTGGAAGGGCTGGTCGGAAACCAGGCTGCCGGAATAGTGGCGGCCCAGCGACACCAGCGGCCAGCCATAATTATGCCCCGGCAATATCTTGTTGATCTCGTCGCCGCCGGCCGGGCCGAACTCGCTGGCCCACATCACGCCGGTCTTGGGATCCCAGGCCATGCCATAGGCGTTTCGGTGGCCATAGCTCCAGATTTCCGGCAGCGCGCCGGCCGTTTTGACGAACGGGTTGTCGGGCGGCACCGAGCCATCGTCGCGAACCCGCAGGATCTTGCCGATGTGGCTGTTCAGGGCCTGCGCCTGCGGGCGTGCGCTCGATTGGTCGCTGGCTGTCGTGCCATCGCGGTCACCCACGCTGATGTACAGCATCCCATCCGGACCAAAGACCATGCGGCCACCATAGGTGCCGAGCGGGCTTTCCCACGCCTCTGCCAACAAAATGTCCTGCACGGCGGTCAGCCGGCCATTTTCGAAGCGGGCGCGGGCCACCGCCAAGGTCGTGGCCAGCCGGGGCTTCACCTCCTTGGTGTAAGAGACATACAGCAGATTGTTGCGGGCGAAATCGGGATGCAGAACGATATCGTGCAGGCCGCCGATGCCGACATTGTTGAGCGCCGGCAGGCCCTCAACGGGTTTCGGATCAAGCACGCCATCGCGCACCACCCGCAGGCGCCCGCCACGTTCGGTGATCAGCATGGTGCGTCCATCGGGCAGGAACACCAGCCCATCGGGATGCGACAGGCCTTCCGCCAGCTTGACGACGCGCATCGACATGCCGCCCTGGCTCTTCAGCACGACGGACTTGTCCACCGCCGCGCCGGATAGCGCATCGGGTGGATAGTTGCGCAGGATCTGGGCCGGCGTGAGCGGCGCCGTGACCCCCGGCGTGTCGACCGGTTGTGCGGGCGCAGCAACGGGCAAGGCCGCGATCAGCGCCGCCATCAGCCAGGGTTTTGTCCGAAAACGCATGCTTCCTCCAGAACGGCAAACAACCATATCCGCCTCAGTTCAAACTCAGGGCCACCAGTTCGGCCGGATGATCAACGCCGCCCACCCCGACCACGATATATTGCTTGCCCTTGTGCATGTAGGTGATCGGCGGCGACGTCGTGCCGGCACCGAGATCGGCCTGCCACGCCACCTTCCCGGTCTTCTTGTCATAGGCGCGGAACATGTTGCCGCCGCTCAATTTGGGAATGCTGAGGCCCACCTTGTCGCCTTCACCGACGAACAGGAAGGATTTGGTGAGCAGCGGCGCAGCGCGGCCGGCCTGGCCAAGCGGCGGCAGATTGAGATCCTTCAGCAACGGATGGTCACGCGGCCCTTCGCCATTGGGCACCATCCACAGATGATCACCGCTGTTCATGTCGATCGCCGTGATCCGGCCATAGGGCGGCTTGACCATGGGCAGACCCTGCGGCCCTTCCATGTACAGGCTTGATTCCGGCGGCCGCTTGTAATTGTCGCGGCCGATCCACGGCACGCTGACCGACGGGATATAGATCACCCCGGTTTCCGGATCGAGCGCGGCACCGGTCCAGTTGGCGCCGCCCACCCAGCCGGGCATGTACAGCGTTCCCAGCTTGCCATCGGGCCCGCCAGCCACCGATGGCGGCGTGTACATGGGGCCATGCTGATAGCGGCTGAGGATCTGCACCGCTTCGGCCCGCAGCGCCGGTGTATAGTCGATCAGCTGGTCCTCATCCATGCCCTGCCGGTCGAACGGTTTGGGCTTGGCCGGAATCGGCTGTGTCGGCGACGATTTTTCGCCCGGCATGGTCGATACCGCGACAGGCGTTTCGACGATGGGGAACAGCGGCTCGCCGGTCGCCCGGTCAAAGGCGAAGACATAGGCCATCTTGGTGACCTGAATGGCCGCCTTGCGCAGGCGGCCGTTGACCTTGATGTCGGCCAGCATCGGCGGCGAGGGCAGATCATAATCCCACAGATCATGATGCACCAACTGGTAATGCCACACTTTCCTGCCGGTGCGGGCATCCACGGCAACCAGCGAATCCGAATAGAGATTGTTGCCGGGCCGCGTCACGCCGTAATAGTCGCTCGGCGGCGCGCTCAGCGGCAGATAGACGAGGCCGAGTTTTTCATCCGCGCTGAATGCCGACCAGACCTTGGTCTTGCCGCCCACCCGCCAGGAGTCATTTTCCCACGTTTCCACCCCCGATTCGCCCTCGCGCGGCACGGTGTAGAAGGTCCACAGCAACTTGCCGGTGCGCACATCGAAGCCGCGCACATTGCCGGTGAGCGAGGCCTTGTTGATGTCGGCAACGCCGGTGGCGATCGGCTGGCCGCCAATTACTATCACATCCCGCACCACAATCGGCGCCGGTGCCGTCCACGAAAATATCGTCTTGGGCGCTTCGCGCAGATCGACCCGGCCTTGATCGCCGAAATCCGTGACCGGTTTTCCGGTGCGGGCGTCCAGAACATAGAGATAGGAGCCGCGCACGGAGACGATGCGGGCTGCCGCACCCTTGCCCCACAGCGCCAACGCACGGCTGGCCGCTGCCGGGGTGAGCCGCGGATCGCCGGGAAAGGGCGCCTGGCGCCAGATGATCCGGCCGCTGGCCGGATCGCGTGCCTCTACCAGGCCGATCTGGTTGCTGATGTACATCACCCCGTCCACCACCAGCGGCGCGTTGCGGAAGTTGTTTGACGGCACCAGCGTGGGATTTTCGGCGCGCAGGGCCGGATCGAGCGCCGGGGCCCGCCAGGCAACTTTGAGTCGATTGATGGTGCCGGCGTTGATCTGATCCAGCGCCGAATATTTCGTGTCGCCCAGCGTGCCGCCGAAATGCGCCCAGTCGCCGGCGGCTTGCGCCTGCGCTGCTGCAGCACACAGCCCAAAGGCAGCTGCCAGACCGATGCCCTTCAAACCCGTCATATGGTCATCTCCGTTCTGCGGCCAGGCAGCTCAATAGCCAACGGCATAGCCCATGCGCCTGGGATCAGACCCGGCCAGCCGCGTGCCATACTGCGACTGTAAGACCGCCTGGATACTGCCGATTGCATAAGGGCCGACCGTCCGGACAGCATGACCCATGGCGCGCAGGCGGGCGACCGTGTCGGACGAGAACCGCGATTCCAGTTGCAGCGTGATCGCAGCGCCCGGCGTGTAAAACCCCGGATCGGCATCAAGTGCGAGGCGCGGCGCCTCGATGGCGGCCTGCACCGGCAGGCCGCGGTCGATCACGTTGATGAGGTGCTGGAACTGCGTCTGGCCGATCGTCTCCCCGCCCGGCGAGCCGAACACCATCTTGAACTGCCCCTTGTCCAGAACAATGGTCGGGCAGTTGCCGAGCAGCGGAACCCGCCCGCCGTGCACGAAATTGGGATGCTCACGATAGGGCGCCGTGGAGCCTTCGCGCAGGCCATTGTTGCAGAACATGCCGGTGTCACCCATGATGACACCAGCGCCGAAGCCGCCGCCCAGGGTTGTGGTCACGCCGACGGCGTTGCCGTCGCCATCCACGATCGAGATGTTGGTGGTGTCGCCGGGCACACTGCCTGCCGCGACAGGCGAACGCGCCACTGCACGGGCGTTACCGATGTCGGCGCCGGCGGGAAACACAATTGCCCGGGCCGGATCGATCAGGCGCCGGCGCTGATTGGCGAACTCCTTGGAAATCAGCGTCGCAACCGGTGTCGGAGATGACGCCGGATCGGCGGCATAGCGATAGACATCGGCCTTGGTGATCTTGATGCATTCGGCAATCAGGTGCAGCGCCTGCGGGCTGTCGGCTGGAAGCGATCCAATATCATAGCCTTCCATCAGGTTCAGCTGCTCGCAGGTCTCCAGCCCGGTGCGCGAAGTTAGCGGCGAGCAGATCACATCAAGCCCGCGATAGCGGGTCGCCACCGGTTCCACCCATTTCGGCCGGTAACGCTGCATGTCGTCCAGCCGCAGCCAACCGCCATTGGCGCGCGAGAAGCGATCCATCTCCTGCGCGATGGGGCCACTGTAGAAACAATCATAGGCAGCGTTCAGCGCCCGGTCGCGGCTCGCGCCGGCCTTCAATGCTGCCGTTTCGGCGTCGGCCAGCATCTGGAAGCTGCGTGCGAGGGGCAGGTTCCGGAACATCGCCCGCGGCGCAGGCGGCTTAGCATCGGGGAAATAGATTGCCGCTGTGGTGGGAAACCGGGTCAGCATGGCCTGCTGACGCGCGATCGTCTGGGCAATCGACGGATCGAGGGGATGGCCATCACGCGCATAACCGATGGCCGGTTCCAGCAGCACCGACAGCGGCAGCTTGCCATGGCGCCGCGCCAGTTCGATCCAGCCGCCAAACGCGCCCGGCGTCACCACGGCCTTGGGGCCGGCGGTCAGATCGGCGGCCGAAGCGGTGTCTTCAAGCAGTTGCGGCGCCGCGCCGGCAAAGGCCAGCGCGCTGATCTTGCCGGTCTTGCCGTCCATGCAGGTGGCAAATCCGTTGCCGGCAGCGCCCGATGCCCAAGGTTCCACAACATTCAGCACGGCCATCACCGCTACGGCCGCATCGGCGGCGGTGCCGCCCTGCATCAGCATCCGCAGGCCCGCCATCGATGCCAGCGGGTGCCCGGCGGCCACAACACCATGCGGTCCGGCGACCTCCACCCGGTGCTGTGCGACCGAGGCCGCCCCCGTCGCAGGCGCGTCCGGCGCCTGGCGCCCAACGCCGGCCACCGGGCCTGCCGGTGCAGCCGCAGGCACTTGCGCTGAAGCCGACCGTGCCGCTGCGCCCGAAAGAACAGCGCCAGCCAAACCGCCCAGCAAGATCTCGCGGCGACCGAGCGTGCCCCGCTCATCGGCATCACTGGTCAGGGTCTTCATGGCCATATCGGCGCTCCCAAGGATGACATTACCAAAACCCGACCATCGCAGGCCTACTCCGGCATTTTCACCATTGGCTTGCCCTGGCTCTTGTAGACGATCCCGTTCTTCACCACGGTCTGGACAGAGAACAGATTGTTCAGATTGTGGTAGACCGGGTCGCCCGGCACCACGATGATATCGGCCAGCTTGCCGGGTTCGATGGTACCCAGGTCGGGCTTGCCCATGATGCGGGCATTCACGCGCGTGGTGTCGGCAATCACTTCCAGCGGCGACAGGCCTTCATCCACCAGCACCTTCATTTCACGGACCAGGCCGTCGGTGTTGAAGTTCATCGGCGTGCCGCTGTCGGTGCCAACGCCCATCAGCGCGTTGGATTCGATCAGCTGCTTCACCTGCGGGCTGCGGAACTTGATCTGCCGGTTGATGCCCGCGAAATAGCTTTCGGCCGGCCATTCCTTGAAACTGTCCTGCATCGCCGCCCAGATATCGGCGGGGAACAGGCCTTTCAGCACCGGATCCTGCAACCGGCCGGGGAACTGCACGGTATCGGGGAAAATCCAGCTGCGATGCGCTGCGGTCAGCACGATGGGCCGGTTGCTTTCCGAAATCGTGCGCACCAGATCGGCGCTGTAGGTGGGGCCGCCCGCCGACCCCATGTGCTGCAGCACATCGACTCCGGCATCATAGGCATTGCGCACATCCGCTTCGGCATAGACATGCGCATGCACCTTGACGCGGTTGGCATGCGCGGCCTTGACGATGGCGAAATAATCGTCGCGCGTCAGACCGGCATGCGCCTTGATCACGTCAACGCCCTGCTTGACCAGGCGATCGACGACATCGGCGCCTTCCTTCGGCGTGGTGATCACCGCCGACGCCTCGGCCGGAAAGCCGCCGAACGCCCGGCGCGTCACCAGCGGACCCGACACCTGCAGCCGCGGGCCGGGCACTTCGCCCGTGTTGATGCGTTTGCGCAGGCTGATGCTTTCGGTGGCATTGCCGCCCAGATCGATCGCCGACGTCACGCCGGACATCAGCAACTGCCACGCCGACAGTTCCATCACCTTCTCGATGGAATATTTCTTGCCTGCCCCCTGCAACCACTTGAACCAGCCCGCTTCGTCACCGAAGCCGATCATGAACAGGTGGGCATGGGCGTCGATCAAGCCGGGCATCATGGTCTGGCCGCTGGTATCGATCACTGTCGCGCCGGCCGGGATCTTCACCTCTGCCGCAGGGCCGACCGCGACCACCCGTTCGCCCCGAATGACGATGGTGGCATTGTGCAGCGGCGGCACGCTGAGGCCGCTGATCAACATGCCGCCGGTCAACACGGTGGTTTTCGTCTCCTGGGCCACCGCCGAGACGGAGACCAATCCGACCGCAAGCACCGTCAGGCTGCGCCACAGGGCAACAGCGATCCCCGAGCCGGCGCTTGCGGCCCTGATCATCGTGCGTGCCGGACCGATGTTCTTCTTCATGACCAATCCCCCATCACATTGCCCCGACGTGCAGCCTGTGACCGATACCGCCGCTCAGCAAGCCTTAAAGTGCAAAGCGGAAGCCTGCGCGGAACGACCGCCCGATCGTGTCATACTGCCCGGCGGAAATCGGCTGGTTGTTCCACGACTGGAAGCCGGTCGGGCCGGCCGCCACGATGGCCGGATCCTTGTTGGTGATGTTGCGGACGTTGAAGAACAGCTGATATTTCCCGTTCTCGCCGAACCGGTATGTCGCGGCGAAATCGATATAGGCGGCCGCTGGCATCTGGATGCTGTCGTACGTGGGGTTGTTCCCCGTCGAAGCCGGGCAGCCTGCAGTGCATTCGATGAACTCGTTGCTGAGCACCGAGCTCGAGATGCCGCGCAACGTGCCTGACAAGGATACGGGGCCATTGTCATAGTTGATTGCCAGGGAATAGCGCCAGGCAGGCAGGTTGACGGTTCCGGCGCGCGCGGTCGGGATGGAACCGGGCAGGCCCGGGTCAACCGTGTAGTCGAGGAAGTTGGTGGCCAGGGCGCGGATCGCCACTGAGCCGTCCATGCCCGGCACCACATCCGCCGCTCTGAAGCGATAGCTGACTTCGAAGTCCAGGCCCTGGGTGGACTCCGTGGCCAGGTTGATCGGCGCGTTGACGATGTCGAACTGGTTGACGGCGCCGGGCGTCGCCGTGATCCGGGCGCACGCCGTCTGGTTGCCGGCAAAGCACAGATTGACGAGCTGCTGGATGGTCAGGGTGCCGATCGCCTGGGTGATGTCCACCTTGTAATAGTCGATCGACGCGTTGAACCCGGGCATGAAGCCGGGTGCCACGACCACACCGGCGCTGTAGGTGCGCCCCAGTTCCGGTTCGAGATCAGGGTTGCCCGACGCCAGCGAACGCGCCGTCGTCGCCGCGCCGTTGCGGTTCGGATCCTGGAACGAGGCCTGCGACTGGAACACGCCGGCAAAGCGATCGGCCAGATTGGCTTCCCGCACATCGCGCGACGCCACGCCACGGACGCGGAGGCCATCGAACGGCGCATATTCGGCGCCAAGTTTCCACGTCATGTAGGTACCGCTGCCATATTTCACGGCCCGCGTTGCAGCATTCAGGTTGAGCGACTTGGCCCAGGATGCGTCCTTGGCCAGCGGCACCACGGTTTCAATATAGACGTCCGAAATCTTGTAGCTGCCGATCGTCGGCAAGCCGCCGGTGGTGTCCCAGTTGCCGGGGCTCTGGGTGGTGATCGCATCGGCGAAGCCAGTGGCCGATTGTGTGCGATGTTCGGCGCCGAAGGCGAGCGAGACCGGGCCGGCCCAGATATCGAACGGCTCGCCAGCAATGTTGATGCTGACGACATTCTGTTTGTAGACGTCGCTGCGGAACGGATCGCCGATGACATAATTGATCTGCGCCTGGCTGTTCACGCCCGTGCCGAACACATTGTACGGCACGCAGCCGTCCGTCGGGTTGGTAAGGGTGGATCGGCAGACGATCGAGCCGTTCGGTGCGCGCACCGCATCGATGGCCTGTCGGAAGTTCGGCAACAGCGTGGCATTGGTCGCGGTATTGGTCATGGTGGCGCGGGCATATTGATAATAGGCCTTCAGCGACCAGTCGGACCCGAAGGCGGCGAACTTGCCGTCGATCCCCACCACGCCGCGGTTATAGCCGCGCTGCGCATTGGCACCCGATGCGCCATTGTCACCCTTCAACGTGCCGAACGGGACCGAGGCAAGGCCCAGCGCCGTGATCCGCGCCGCGATGCTGGCCGGCATAAAGGGGTTTTCGGGACGCACCGTCAGGTTGTTGGGGAAGTTGCCGTAATAGTAACGTGTGTCGGTACTCTGATGGGCATACATCGCCTCGACGTAGACGTTCCAGTCATCGGCCACGTCATAGCTGATCCGGCCGAACAGGTTCCGGCGGGTCTGATCCGGCAGGATATTGTTATCGACCCCGGTGCGCACATTGTTGTCGGCAAAGGTGCCGCCCGCCATGATCGGATCGGAGACAATGGGGCCAAAAACCAAATTATAGGGCGTGCCGCCCGGACCGAAGGCAACCCCGCGCAACGATGAACAGGTCGAGGTTGCCGAACAGGCGATGGCGCCGCCCAGGGTCGCCGTGCTGAGCGCGACCTGCGGGCGCAGCAGCACCCGCGGTTGCCCGTTGGTCGCCGTGTAGGCGGGATTGTTGATGTAAGCCCAGCCATCCTGGGTCCAGCGGCGGTTGTCGGCATTGTAGATGCCGTCTTCGTGGGCGACTTCACCGCTGAGCAGGAAATGGCCGCGCCCGCCGGCAAAGCCGGTGCCCCACGTGAGTTGAACCTGCCAGTTGCGGTTGTCGCCATAGGTGGTAGCGCCGCCGGCAACCATGCCCTTGAAGCCGGTATATTTGGTGTCGAGCACGAAGTTGACGACGCCGGACAGCGCGTCGGAACCATAGGAGGCCGAAGCGCCGCCGGTCACCACGTCAACGCGCGTGATCAACTGCTGCGGCAGGCTGCTGACATCGACTGCGCCCGTGTTGATCATGCCGCCGACCCGGCGGCCATCGAGCAGGGTGAGCGTGCGCACATCGCCGATGCCGCGCAGATTGATCGAGTTGACCCCCTGCCGGCCGGCGCCGACCTGGGCCACGGTCGTTCTGGGGGTGGAACTGCCCGAAATGGCCGGCAGCGTATTGACATAATCGGCAACGTTGGGCGTGGCCGACCGGGCGATTTCATCGGCGCCCACCACGGAAACCGGCGTTGGCGATTGATAGCCGTCGCGCACGACGCGCGTGCCGATCACCTGGATCAACACCTCCTCGGCGGGCTCGGCAGCCGGCGCTGCGGCTGGCGCTGTTGTTGCCTGAGCAAGGGCCGCCCCTGAAACAAGCATGGCTGACAGGGAAACCGATGCCTTCAGCACCGCACCCGAAAAAAACGCCTGACCCTTCATATGCTTCCCCCCTTCGACAACGACATTCACAGCGCACATCAACCGTGACGAACCCTTCTTCGTCGCGGCCTCCCCGGAACACGCAGGCAAATTTGCCTCACCAAGGTATGCGTAACCCGTTATTGGATGATTGAGTCTGAATCGAGCCAGCACAAACGATTTTGCCATCCAGACAAGTCACTGATAAATAGATACTATATGAGCAACAGCCACTAAAAAACGTGTGGATATCTGCACATTGCTGCTGGACGCCGGGCGGAATCCCGCACAGTTATCGGGAACCAGTTCCGAACTGCCGCCACCAAGGGAACGCCATGTTGCCGACGATGCCGTCCCTTGCTGCCAGCCTGCCCCGTCGCAAGTGGCGGGGTGCACTGTGGGGCCTGGCCGCCGCCACCGCAGCGACCTGGGGAGCCGGACACATCGCAGCGCGCAATGCCGATGCGGCTCTCGTTCGCGAAACCAGCATCTCGGCCAGCCTGCTCGAAGCGACGCTACAAAACACGCTGGAACGGTTCCGCGCCCTGCCGATGGTACTCAGCAGCGATGGCGACGTGAAGGCGGCCCTCCGGCAGGCTGATCCCGCCGCCCGGCACCAGCTCGATGGCAAGCTCGCGAAGCTGGCCAAGGCCACGAATGCCGCCGCCATCTATGTGATTGACCCGCGCGGCCGCACGATCGCCGCCAGCAATTCGCAAACCCCGGAAAGTTTCGTCGGGATCGAATTCAGCTTCCGCGATTATTTTGCCGCCGCGATGCGCAACGGCCGCGGCGAACAGTTTGCGCTGGGCAACACCACCCATCGCCCCGGGCTGTACCTGTCATCCCGGGTGGACAGCGATGGCACTGCGCTGGGCGTGGTCGTCACCAAGATCGATTTCTCGTCACTCGAAACCGAATGGCGCCAATCGCAAACCCCCGTTCTTGTCACCGGCGCGGACGGCGTGGTGCTCATCACAACGATTGAGTCGTGGCGGTTCCAGCCCGTGGCCCGTCTGCCGATCCGGCAGTTGCCCAGCCCCGCGCCTTTGGCCAATGCCGTGCTGCCGGGCCAGAAGCCCACGGAATATGTGGCGATCAGGAAGAGCACCACCATCCCGGGCTGGACGCTCACTCTGCTGCGCCAGCGTGACATCGGCGGCGCCGTCGCCGCAGCCCGCGCGCTCACGCTGCTTGCCCTTGCGCTGTGTGCGCTCGGCGCGTGGGCGCTCCTGCGGCGCCGCAGTCTGGTCGCCGCCGCCCGTGCCGCTGCCCAGCTTGAGCTGGAAGCGAAAGTGGAACAGCGCACCCGCGAACTGAGCGAAGCCAACAACGAGCTCACGTGCGAGATCGCCGAGCGCCGCCGGGCCGAGGCCGCGTTGCTGTTGCTTCATGCCGAACTGGAGCAGGCCAACCGTCTGACCATCCTGGGCCAGATCGCCGCCGGCGTGACGCATGAGATCAACCAGCCGGTTGCCGCCATCTCGGCCTGGGCCCACAACGCCACTGCGTTTCTGCAACGCCGTGATACTGCGTCGGCGACGGACGCGCTGACGACGATCGTCCGTCTGACGGAACGGATCGGCCGCATCACCGGCGAGCTGCGCGATTTCGCGCGAAAATCGGATGGAGCGCTGTCCCGAGTGCGCGTTGATGATGCCATCGACGGCGCCCTGATGCTGGTCAGTGCCTTGCAGCAACAAACTGGCGTGCCGATCACACGCAGCCCCGCAAGCGATCTTGCCGTGATTGCCGACCGGGTTCGCCTTGAACAGGTGCTGGTCAATCTGTTGCAGAATGCGCTGGAAGCCGCCGAACCCGAACGGGACGGTGCTGCTGTCGTCATCCGGGCCGCACTGGACGGCGACATGGTCATCCTCTCCGTGGCCGACAGCGGCTACGGCGTGCCGCCCGAGATTGCCGCCACCCTGTTCACCCCGTTCCAGACCACCAAAGCGCGCGGGCTTGGGCTGGGCCTGGTCATTTCTCGGGACATCTGCCGGGCGCTGAACGGTGATCTGCGGCTGCTGCCCGCGGGCAAAAATGATGAGCGCGGTGCCATCTTTGCGGTCACCCTGCCGTCTGCCCATGCCAGCGGAGACTGTCCATGACCGCGGGAACGATTATCCTGGTGGAAGATGATGACGATCTGAAAAGCGCCATGGTGCAGGGCCTGCGGCTGGCCGGCCACAGCGTTGCCGATTTCAGCAATGCCAGCGAGGCGCTGGCCGCAATCGATGCCAGCTTCCCTGGCGTCGTGGTGAGCGACATAAGGATGCCAGGCCTGGACGGCCGCCAGTTCTTCTCGGCCCTCGCCGCCTGCGATGCGGATCTGCCGGTCATCTTCATCACCGGCCATGGCAACATCAGCGATGCCGTCGCTGCGATGCAACAGGGCGCCTATGATTTCCTTGCCAAGCCGTTCACCATGGATCGGCTGCTCGACAGCATTACCCGCGCGCTGGAAAAGCGCCGACTGGTGCTCGACAACCGCAGATTGCGCGCCGCCAGCCGCGAAGCCGCATCGCAGGCGCAGACCATTCTGCCGCTGATCGGCGACAGCCCGGCCATGGCCCAGCTGCGTGCCACGCTCAGCCATATCGGCACCATCGAAATCAATGTGCTGATCGAGGGCGAAGCCGGCACCGGGCGAGACCGCATTGCCCGGTTGCTGCACGACAGCAGCCGCCGCCGTGCGCGGGCCTTTGCCAGAGTCAATTGCGCCGGCACACCCCACGACCGGCTGGAAGACGAATTGTTCGGTTCAGAGTATGGTCCCCCCGGACGCCGCCGCACAGGCCGCATCGAATTAGCGAACAAGGGCACCCTGTTTCTTGACGGGGTCGAGGCCCTGCCGATGGCGACACAGCATCGCCTCGCTTCGGCGTTGGAAAGCGGGGAGATCATTGCCAATGGCGGCAACAGCCCGCGCAACATCGATCTGCGCGCGATCGGCGCCATTGGCCATGATCCGGGCCGCGTAGTGACCGCCGGCGGGCTGAGTGCCGAGCTGATGTTTCGCCTGGGCGCCATTCGCATTCGTATTCCCCCGCTGCGCGAACGCCGCGATGATATCCCCCTGCTCTATGGCCGGTACGCGGCAGAGGCCGCCCGCCGTTTCAATGTGCAATTGCAGGCCATCGATGCAGCCACCCACGCCCATCTGTTGGGCCACAACTGGCCGGGCAATCTGAGCGAGTTGGCGCAGTTTGCCGAGCGCAAGGTGCTGGGCCTTGATCGGGACGCCACGGTGGCCGACAGGGCCACCAGCCTGCCGGAACGCATGGCGATCATTGAAGCCGGCATGATCCGCGAAGCCTTGACCACCGCCGGCGGCCGGATCGCTGAAGTTCAGCGGCTGCTCGGCATCCCGCGCAAGACGCTGTATGACAAGCTGAACCGCCACGGCCTCAATCCGGCAAGCTTCCGCCGGCAAGAGCCAAGAAACTGAAACCGCCGGGCAATTTTCCCATGGCGACCGAATAATCCTGGCCACGAGCTGATGCGCCAGCCGCAAATCGCCCGCAACGGCCCTGCATTGACCCATCCGAGCGCGAATATCCAACCCATGAAGTGGCCGAAGGCCTTGCGTGGGGTGTAGCTGGCGAATGGCGGGCGTTCTCCTGCTCGATCCGGGCGCGCCCGGTCAGGCCTCAGTCTCACTATTCGATATCATCGACGCCCCCGATGACGCGCGCATGAAGGCGATGGACAGGATCAACGCCCTTCATGGCCGCGGCACAATCAGGCTTAGCTTGGCCCAGAAGGACGGCGAGTGGCACATCCGGCAGGAGAAGCTGTCGCCCAGTTTCACGACACGCTGGGGGATAGCCCTTCGGTGAAGATGGGGGTGGCAAGGGCAATGGATGGAGCAGCAGGCGGTGATTTGGGAGGCGCTGCCTGACGGGTTCATCCTGCTTCTGTCTGTACTCACCTACATCGCCGGCAGCCGTGCCGCACAGATTGCAACTGCAGGAAAATACGTTGGCCTGCCAAATTGAAGCTTTTGCGGCGGGTCCGCACCCAGCAGCCGAAGCGTTGCGCAACCCGGTCGCTTTCTGTACGGTCTAGTTCGTGTAATGAACATTCCAGGGGTAGTGCAATGCGGTTGATGATGCTGATGACCGCGATTTGTCTGGCCGCCGTTCCCATGGCGAGCGCAGCAGCGCAGCAACCCGCCCCCGGGGCGAATGCGGCTCCCGCCGGCCCGCCCCGCAGCTATCGCGATCCCTATGCAGACAAGAAGCGCCTGCTGATCATCGCCGATCTGTCTACCGGCAACCAATCTGCCCACATTGGATCCAGCCATGCCGTATCGGTTATCGAACAGATCGGACGAAAGACCGGGGCGTATATTTCCATCATCCGCACCGATACGGATCTGGTGACCAAAGGCGAAGTTTGGGGCACAGGCGCTTATGCCAAGGGTGGCCCGCGGCAAGCGCGCGGCCGCAACCTCGATTATTTCGATGCCGTGCTGTTTTATACCAATGGCGAAACCCGGATGACTCCGCAGCAGAAGCAGGACCTGCTGGATTTTGTCGCAAAGGACGGCAAGGGCTTTATCGGTGTGCACACCGCCACGGCGACCGCCGTCAGTTGGCCGGAATACAGCCAGATGCTGGGTGGCAACTTCGACAATCACCCGTGGGGCATCACAGGCGCGAAGATCATCGTGGAACGGCCGGATTTTCCAGCGATGAAGAAGCTGAAAACTGGCAGCGTGCTGCTTGATGAACATTACCAGATGCTGCCGACGCCCTATTCACGCGCCGATGTCGATGTGCTTGCGCGGCTGGATACGCGCGGTCTGGATCTCACCCTGCCCGGTGTTCACCGCAAGGATGGCGATTTTCCGGTGGCATGGATCAAGTCGTACGGCAAAGGCAGGGTATTTTATTCCGGCTTGGGCCACCCTGATGCCGCTTGGGATGATCCGCGGGTTCAGGCGTTGTTTCTGGAAGGCATCAAGTGGGCGATCAATGGCGGCCAGGCACCCCGCCCGCACCCGATGACGCCGGCCCCGAAATAGGCTTCAGTCGGCGGGCGGCTTGAAGCGGGCCTGGGCGGCGAGACGCACCACGGCATTGGCGGCACCATAGCCCTGATAGGCGCGGCGCTCGACGACCTCGAAGAAGACGCGGCGGGCAAAAGCGCGGCTGTAGAGCTGGAAATATTCCGCCTCGCCATCCCGGTCATAAAGAATATTGTGCGCGCGCAGCCGATCCACCAGCACCGGATCGAGGCCGAAGCGTGCTTCGATATCGTCATAATAATTGGGCGGGATTGGCAGCAGGTCGAGCCCATTGGCGGAGGCCGCCGCAGCCGCGGCGAATATGTCTGGGCAGGCAAAGGCGATATGCTGCACCCCTGCCCCGAAATAATGTTGGACAAAGCGCGACGAGAGGGTCTGCCCGCTCTGGCTGCCATTGAGGGTGATGCGGATGCCTTTGCCCGGCGATTCAACCGCCTGACTGTGCACAAGTCCCAGCGTGTCGGCGATGTCGATCTGCGGGGTCTTGGTCATGCCGAACAACGTCACATAAAACAGCTGCCAGCTCAGAAACTCTTCGTGCGTCATCGTCTGCGCGACGTGATCGATCTGCGTCAGGCCGAGCGGCTGGCCATCGCGATCGGCGGCGACTGGCACAGGAAACTCATGCGCCCAAACGGCATCTTCGGTACCCTTCGCGATGAGGTGCAGCAGGCTGCCGCCCACGGCTCGCACGCCGGGCAGTTCCATCTCGTCCCGCCCGACCGCTTGTTCGAACAGCGGCACGCCCAGGGCGCGGGCGCGTTCCAGCCCAGCAGAAACATCATCCACTTCCAGCCCGAGAGCGCACACGGAAGCGCCATGCATGATGTCAAAACTGTGCGCAAAGCCTTCAGGTTCAGAATTGACGACGATGTTGATGTCGCCCTGACACCAGCGGGTCACGTCCTTACGGCGGTGGCGTCCGGTGGCACGAAAACCCAGCGCCGCGAGCATCTGTCCCAAAGCGGCCGCCTCTTCGTGGCTCGCAGCAAATTCGATGAAAGCCATGCGCTCGCTGTGCACTGGCGGCGGTATCTGGGGCGTGAGCGGGCTGCGCGGGCGCCTTGCCACAGCGTCGTGTAGCGCCAGCAGCGAGCGGTTGCCATCCTGCGCGACACTGCTGGCTGAACCGGCGCGGAAGCGGTCGTTGAAGATCTCCAGGCTCCACCAGCCGTCATAGCCGGTACGCCAGATTGCTTCGGCCCAATCGGTGACGGCCAAATCGCCTTGGCCAGGCATGCAGCGAAAATGCCGGCTCCATTGCAGCAAGTCCATGTCGAGCCGGGGTGCATCGGCAACCTGGACCAGAAACAGTTTTTCGGGCCGGATGTCGCCAATGCTGCTCGAAGGGATGTTGCGCGAAAGGGAGTGGAAGGTATCGAGGATCAGGCCGATTGCCGGATGATCGGTATCGCGCACCAGTGCCCACGCCTCGCGATGGTCGTTGACATGCAGCCCCCACGCCAACGCTTCATAGCCGACCTTGAGCCCGCGCGCGGCGGCGCGGTCGCCCAGTTCATGGAGATCGGCGATCATGCGCGCCCGATCAGGCAGGGCGAGCGGCGAGCAGTTCGAGCACAGCAAGACAAGCGGCGCGCCCAGTTCGGCCATCACGTCGAACTTGCGCTCCATGCGCTCGAACGCCCGGGTGCGTTGCGGTTCCGGCATGGCTTCCAGATCGCGGAAGGGCTGGAACAACGTGATGGTGAGACCAAGGTCAGCGGCGATGGCGGCGACATCGCGCGGACGACCTGGAAAGGTGATGAGATCGGTTTCGAAAATCTCGACACCTTGAAAACCGGCGGCTGCGACGGCAGCCAGCTTTTGCTCCAGCGTGCCGCTGAGCGACACGGTGGCGATTGAACGCTTCATGCGGCCTTGGCCGGCGCGAACTGATCAAAGCTCGCGCGCATGCGGATGAGGTCAGCGGTGCAGCCGGTCAACAGGGCGAAGGCGGCAGCCGCCTGACCGATCACCATGGCACTGCCATCGATCACCGTGCAGCCCCGGCGCCGACCTTCAGCCACAAGCGCCGTTTCCAGCGGCACATAGACGATATCGGTCAACCACAGGTGCGGGCCCAGGCTTTCGGCCGGGACGGGAAGACCGGGCATCTTGGCCATGCCCATCGGCGTGGCATTGACCATTCCATCGGCGGCAGCGAGGGCAACAACCAGATCGCCGCCGATGCTGATGCGGCGTGACGGATACTGGGCCCGCAGCCGCCCAGCCAGCGCGCTGGCGCGCTCATTATCGATATCGAACAGGTGGAGATGATTGACGCCATGCATCATCAGCGCGTGGGCGGTGGCGGCACCCGCACCACCTGCGCCCACCTGCACCACTGTACGGTAGGGCCGGTCGCCCAGCCCACATGCAAGACTGTTGGCAAAGCCGATAACATCGGTGTTGTGACCGACGGCTCGACCGTCCTTCAGGACGATGGTGTTCACTGCCCCGACGTCGCGCGCCTGTGGCGACAATTCGTCGAGAAGGCCGATAACCGCCTGCTTGTAGGGATAAGTCACGTTACATCCCGCCGCACCCACCGTGTGGAGTGCGGCCAGCAGGCGCGGCAAATCAGCCTCGCTCCAGCCGCGCTGGGCGAAGTCGAACAGCATATACAGCAGGCGAAGCCCCTGCGCGCGGGCTTCGCCTTCATGCAGCCAGGGCGAACGCGAGGCACCGATATCGCGGCCAATCAAGCCGACCAGATGTGGGCTTCTGGTCACCATCTCTGCCATCGCTGCTGCGTTCGCCCCTTCCACAATCAGAACCGGGTCCGTACGCCGACGCTGATGACCCGCAGGATCGGGTTGCCAGCAAACGTGTCATAGCCCTGCGCATTGTTGTAGAACGACGGTTTCACGTTGAACAGGTTCTGCACGTCCAGGAACACTTCGCCGTCCTTCATCCAGCCTTCGGGCAAGGTGTAAGCCAAGTGCGTGTCGAAGGTGGTGTAGGCCTTCACCGGATCGCCGCCGGCACCCGTTGGCACGCCGCCCACCGACACCACCGGGTTGATGGCGTTGCCGCTGAAGTTGCGATAGCCGCCAGTGTGGTTGACGAACAGGTCGACTGCGAAATCGCCGACCTTCACGCCGACATCACCGCGCAGATCGAGCCTGATCGACGGGAAGGTGCCGTTGAAGCCGGTGGTGTTCAGCACCGAGAAGGTCGGACCGCCGCCGAAGTTCTGGTCGAACTTGGTCTTCAGCGACATGGCGGCGCCCACGCTGTAGCTGCCCCAATCGGCGGAGCGGCTGTAGCGGACATCGGCATCGATGCCCTGCACCTTCAGGTTCAGTACGTTGCGCTGCCGGAAATCATAGACGTAGCGCACGCTGCCCGGGATGGTGGTGGTCAGCGGCCGGTTGCCGATGATTTCCGCCAACTGTGCCGGGGTGGCACCATTCGGGAAGATCTGCAGCAGCGGCTGCAGGCCGGTGATGTTGACCGCCGAGCCCGACGCCGGCGCCGTGACGCCGCCGGTGAATTCATTGTTCCAGAAGGTGGCCGACAGGCGCAAACCTGGCGCGAAACTGGGGGTGAAATCCACACCCAGCGCCCAGCTGGTGCCCTTTTGCGCGACCAGATCGCTGTTGCCGCCATTGATCTGCAGGCCCTGGATGGTGGGCGTGCCCACGGTGCAGGCGGTGGTGGTGCAGGCGATGCCGGGAATGGTGTTCACGCCCGGATAGGCGGCAATCGGCACCGCCAGGTTGGCCGGACCGCCAGCGATCGAGGTTTCGGCGGTGGTGCCGCGACCGTCGGCGCCGAAGCTGGTCAGTGCCGGTGCCACGAAGCTCTTGGACCAGTTGCCGCGCACGCGGATGCCGCGCACCGGTTCCCAGCTTGCTGCGATCTTGGGATTGGTGGTCGAACCGAAATCCGAATATTCATCGACGCGCCCGGCCAAGTTCAGCTCCAGCTTGTAGATGCCGGGGATTTCCTGTTCCGGGCCGATGAAGGGCAGCAGCACTTCGGCATAGGCGGCCTTCACGTTGCGGCTGTAATCGAGGTTGATCGTGGTCGAACCGCTGCTCGATGGCCCGGTGCCGTTGGCGAACGCGGCATTCTGGCGGATGGTGTAGCCGATATATTCGCCGCCCACGGCCACCTGCACGGCACCGCCCGGCAGATCGAACAGCTCGCCGGCTGCCTGCAAGCGATAATTCTGGATGCCCTGGCGGGTGAAGCGATAGGTGGTGGTGTCGGTCAGCCGGGCGCGCACCGCCGCAGAGGTGCGGTTAGCCGTGCCGATGTTCCACACATCCAGCGCGTTGGCCGTGGTAAGCGGCAATTGCGTGACGATCACGCCGGTGGCCGGCACCGAAATCGTGGTCAGGCTACCGCCTTGGTTGGTGGTGCCATTCAGCGCCAGCAAAGCCGCCGACTGGTTGAGCCGGCCGGTATCCCGCACGAAGCTGCTCGAATTGCCGATCAGCGCCAGCGCCGAAATGCTCCAGGCGTCGGTCAGCTCATATTCGGCGCGGGCATTGACGAAGAAATGCTCTTCACCCGAATTGATTTCCGCACCCGGCCCGAACAGTTCATCGCCGGAGAAACGGATCTGCTGGGTGGTCGAGGTCTGGCCCGGCATGGCGACATAGAAGGGGTTGATCTGCCCGGCACCGCCGGCCGGCGTGCTGCCCGGGCCAAACACGGTGGCCAGCACCGCGCCGCCGCCGGTGCCGCCCTGGCCGCGGGACACCTGCTGGTTGTTCTTGCGGTTCGAATAGAGGATGTCGCCGCCGATGGTCAGCTTGTCGCCAACCTGCTGTTCGGCCTTCATCATCACATTATGGCGGCGCTCTTCAGGCAGTTGATCGCCGATCTGGTTGATGTCGCAGAAGGCATTGGACTGCGCGTTGCTCACTGGATTGCCATAACTGCCATTGGCAAAGCGGAAGATGGTGGTGGTGCCACCCGGCTGCACGCTGGCCGGATCGCAGTTGAAGCTGGAAAAATTGGCGCGGTTCTGCGCGGTGGCGCTGGACACATCCAGCCCGGCATCGGCCGCCCGCTGGCGCTGATCGGCGCCCAGGAACGAGCGGCTGGCGGTTTTCAGGCGCGACCGGTCGGAATAGTTGTAGCCCACCGTCACCCAGCCGTTTTCCCAGCTGGTGCCAGCGACGAAGCCGACCTGATAGGTGCGATAATCGTCGCCAAAGCCCATTTGGCCCGACGTCTGGAGACCGTCAAACTTGCGGCGGGTGATGAAGTTGATGACCCCGGCCACGGCATCGGAGCCGTAGATTGACGAGGCGCCTTCCGCCAGCACTTCGACCCGTTCGATCATGGTGACCGGCACCATGTTGGGATCGCCCAGGCTGTGGTTCACGCCCGAAAGCGGGATACGGTGGCCATCAACGATGTTGAGCGTGGAGTTGGACGCCGAACCGCCCAGACCATGGATGGTCGGCGCGTTGGTGCCGGATTGCGAGGCGGAGTTGAACGAGCCCTGGCCCGCCGAGCCGAGGCCGACCACCGCCGGCACCGAGCGCAGGATCTGCTGCACGGTCTGCGCGTTGGTCTTTTCGATGGCATCGGCGCTCACGCTGATCAGATTGGAGCCGACGGGCGCCACGCCCTTGAGGCTGGAGCCGGTAACGACAATTTCTGCTGCCTCTGCTTTTTCTTCCGCAGCGGCGTCGCCGCTCTGCTGGCCTTCGGCCGCGCGGGCGGCAGAGATTTGTGGAAACGCCAGCGTGGCGGCAATCGCCAAGAGCGAGACCTGCGGCAGCAGGCGTGTAGAAACGGTCATGATATCCTCCCCAGCAGTGGTCACGTTTTTTATGAACCAACTAGTGCGTTCGTTATCGGTGTGTGCTTTGCGCGTCAAGTTCGGCCCGGCTCAGTCGAGCGAAACCCGCACCACCGGACCAACCACGAAAACATAGGCGGCAGCGCCCACCAGCCCAAGCGCGGCAATATAGGCCAGTGCGCCATAGAAGCTGCCGGTGGCGCCCACGATGAAGCCGATCACCAGCGGGGTAACGATGCCAGCCACATTCGCACACAGGCTGAACAGCCCGCCGGTCACGCCCACCGCTTCGCGCGGCGCTACATCGGTGATCAGTGTCCAACCCAGATTGACCATGCCCTGCCCGAAAAACGCCAGGCTCATGATGGCAATCACCATGTCGTTGCTGTCGGTGAAATTCGCGCCGACCATTGTGGAGGTGAGCAGCAGCCCGGCTATGATCGGCAGCTTGCGGCCCAGCGTTGCCGAACCGGTTCGGCGAATCAGCCAATCCGAAATCTGCCCGCCGACCAGCACGCCGACACTTGCCGCCAGATATGGCAGAGCCGCCGCCCAGCCGGATTTCAGGAAATCCATGCCGCGCTCGTCTGCCAGATAACTGGGAAACCAGGTGAGGAAGAACACCAGCGTGCTGTTGCCGCAAAACTGTCCGATGGACGCGCCCAACACCTGCCGTTTGCGGATAAGGCGGCCCAACAGCGCCCAGCTGAAGGGCGGCGCCTGCAAGGTGGATAGCCCGCCGCCTGCTTCGATCATGGCCAGTTCGGCAGCGTTGGCACGGCTGTCTTGCGGTTCGCGGTAATACAAGAACCACACCCCGGAAAACACCACGCCGATGCCGCCCACCAGCCAGAACAGCGACCGCCAGCCCCAGGTAGCCACGATCCAGCCCAGCACCGGAATCAGCAACCCCAGACCGATATACTGGCCCACGGCATAAACGCTGTTGGCCCGCGCGCGTTCACCCTGCGGGAACCAACTGGCCAGAACCCGGCTGTTGGCCGGAAAACACGGGCTTTCCGCCAGCCCCAGCGCCAGCCGCGCACCCAGCAGCCCGGCCACGCCGCTGGCCAAGCCATGCAGCGCCGTCGCCGCCGACCACAGAAACAGTGACAGGCCATAGGTGATGCGGGTGCCGAATTTGTCGAGCACGAAACCGCCTGGCACCTGTGCCAGCGCATAGGTCCACGAAAATGCCGAGAAAATCAGGCCCATGACTTCCGGGCCGATCTGCAATTCCGCCGTCAATGCCGGTTTGGCAACGCCCAGCACGCTGCGATCCAGATAGTTGAGCATCGTCGCCGCTGAAATCAGCGCGAGGATGCCGAACCGGGCGCGTGTCGGCTGCATCAACCCTGCGCCCAGCGGCGAGCAAGATCCTGCACGGCAAGGCCATATCCCGCCACGCCCAGCCCGGAAATGATTCCGGTTACCACCTGCGTCATGATCGATTTGCTGCGCCATTCGGCTTCGCGGCGATGAATATTGCTGATGTGCACTTCGATCACCGGGCAATCGACCATCTTCAGCGCATCCAGAATGGGATAGCCGGCATAGGTGAAGGCGGCCGGATTGATGGCAATGCCGATCTGTCCCTTGCGGGCGGACTGCACCCATTCCACCATTTCATGTTCGTTGTTGGTCTGGCGGAAAATGAGCGGCAGATCGCCAGCCGCAGCACGGCACAGCGCCTCGACATCGGCCAGCGTATCGCGGCCATAAATCTCGGGCTCGCGCTCCCCCAGCAAATTGAGGTTGGGTCCGTTCAAGACGTGGATTGCTGCCGTCATCATCATCCCCTGCAGGTTGCCATCTGGTTGCCCGGCCCACCTGCCCGCACGCGAGCGCTTTGGGCAAGTCGCAAGGCTTGTGGTCTGTCGCCCGGTTGTGTACGAACTGGTTCATATAAAAACTGAAAGGGATTGGCAATGCGCCGCGTTTCGATGCTGTTGGCCGGGCTTGCTGTCGGCGTCTCCCCAGTCCTGGCCCCCGCGCATGCCGATCCTGCTGCAGATTGGCCCACTTATGGCCGCGACAAGGGCGGCCAGCGTCACTCGCCGCTCGATCAGATCAATCCGGCCAATGTTGCGCGCCTCGCGCCGGCCTGGACCTATCATATGCGCCCCGCCAGCCTTGATGCTGCACCGGTAGACGCCGCCGCCGTGGCCCAGCGCGCTGCAGAAGCGTCAGGCCCTCCTCCCGGTGCGGCTTCCGGTGCGCCTCCCGGCGGTGCTCCCGGTGGCGGGGCCTTCAGCCGTCAGCGCAGCCGTTTTGCCGGATCGCAGTCCACCCCGCTGATCATCGATGGCGTGATGTATACCACCACGCCTTACGGCCGGGTGGTGGCGCTGGAACCCGATACGGGGCGCGAAATCTGGGCGACGCCGATCCCCGGTCCCGGCCAGCCATCCTTGCGCGGCGTTGAATATTGGCCGGGTGATGCCGCCACGCCGCCGCGGCTGTTTTTCGGCACGCGCGATGGCAGGCTCTATGCACTGGATGCCCGCACCGGGCAGCCGGTTGCCGGGTTCGGCACGGGCGGCGTTGTCAACATGAAGACGCCCGAGGTGATGAACGGGCTGGAAAGCCGCCAATATGGCATGACCTCCCCGCCGATCGTCTGGAAGGATCTGGTGATCACCGGATCGGCCGTGCAGGAATTCCCGCCGCGCGGTGCCGCCGGCGACGTGCGCGCCTGGGATGCCCGCACCGGCAAATTGGTGTGGACCTTCCACAGCGTGCCGCGCGCCGGAGAGCCCTATCGCGAGACATGGGGCAAGGACGCGGCGGGCAAGGATGGGGCCGAGGCGCGTTCCGGCACCAATGTCTGGGGCTTCATGACCGTCGATAGCGCGCGCGGCATTGTCTACATGCCGTTCGCAGCGCCCAGTTTCGATCGGTTCGGCGGAGACCGGCCCGGGGACAATCTGTTCAGCACCACCTTGGTTGCCGCCGATGCCGCCACCGGCAAACCGCTGTGGCATTATCAGATCGTCCACCACGATATCTGGGACAATGATCTGCAGGCGCCGCCGTTGCTGTTCGACGTGAAAATGCGCGGCCGCACCATCCCGGCGGTGGCCGTGGTGTCGAAGAACAGCCTGGTCTTCATTCTTGACCGCACCACGGGCAAACCGATCTTCCCGGTGAAGGAACAGCGCTTCCCGGCCAGCAAGGTGCCCGGCGAAGTCACCTCGCCCACCCAGCCCATTCCGCAGGTGACGCCGCCGCTGGTGCGCACCAGCTTCACCATGGCCGACATTGCCGACGTGACGCCCGAACTGAAAAGCGCCTGCACAGAATGGGTCACCAAGAACAACATGGTTTCTGGCGGGCTTTATGTGCCTGTGGGCTTCAACGAGGTGACCATCAGCTTTCCCGGCCTGCAGGGCGGTGCCAACTGGGGCGGCGGCACGCTGGCGGCCGACAAGGGCCTGATCATCGTCAACACGTCTGAACTGGGGCAGGTGACGGCGCTGGTGCCGTCAAAAGGCCCGCTGCCGGTGGAGCGCGGCCCGGTGAGTGGCCGTTTCCAGCTGCCCGGCACCAAATTGATGTGCCAACAGCCGCCGTGGGGCCGCCTGTCGGCAATCGATGCGCAAACCGGCAAGATCGCCTGGTCCGTGCCGCTGGGCGTGACTGATGAACTGCCCGAAGGCAAGCGCCTGACCGGCCGGCCCAATATCGGCGGGCCGATCAGCACGGCGTCGGGCCTGACCTTCATCGGCGCGAGCGACGATGGCCGCTTCCGGGCTTTTGAGAGCGCCACCGGCAAGATGCTGTGGGAATACAAGCTGCCCGCCGCCGCCCACGCCACGCCTGCCACCTATCGCGGCAAGGATGGCCGGCAATATGTGGTGGTCACCGCCACCGGTGGCAGCTTCCTCGACAGCCCGTTGGCCAGCGATGTGGTGATGGCGTTTGCCCTGCCGAACTAAGATGCCGCCGATCAGGGCGCGAAATGCGTGCCCAGATAGGCGGCGATGGCGTCATATTCGGCATCGCTGACCTCGGCACCGCGGCCGATCATCTGATCAATGGCCTGTTCCCAAGCAGCGCGATCTCGGCGTTGTCCGACCACGATGGCAATCGCGTGGCAGGTGCCGCATTTCGCGCCGACCAGCTCACGCCCCGGCCCGGCCGGCAGCAACGACAGATCGGGCTTCGCATCCTGTGCGGCCGCAGCGCTGATCGCGGCCGCAAGCACCAACGGGACAAAAGGCAGATACTTAATCACGCGCCCGCCTAGTCGCCGACACGCGCGGTGCCGGTTTGGGATTGAGCCGGGCTACCAGCGCCGCCTTGGGCCAATCCATGGCGCGCGACTCCAGATCCAACCACATCAACTGGGGCTTTGCTGGATCAAATTGCGGCCAATTCGCCGCCGGCGCGTCGCCGCGGGCAAAGCGCACCAGCATGTCCGACATCTGATCGGCCAGCGCCCGGTCCGCCGCCGTCCATACCCGCGTCGTGCGGAACATGTTCAGGCTGTCCAAAGTCTGGAACCAGTATGGCACGTCGCCGGTGTGATAGGCGCCGGCCGTGGCCGCATCATGATCGGCAAAGCGGATGCCCGATGCATAGGGTTGGCGGCGCGCAAACTGCCAGACATAAGCAGGGCTGCCGGCATTCGCCTGAGCGGTGGCCCAGCCCATCACCTGCTGTCCAATGCTCATGTCGCGTTGCAGATCGTTGAGCGAACGATAGAGATCGGCTTCGGTCTTGGGAGCATAGCTGTCCAGCACAGCATCAGCCTGCTTGCCGAAGCGGGCGCGCACAGCGGCCTGGAACTGGGCCTTGGTCTTCACCTGGCCCAAACTGGCAAAGGCTTCGTCGTTGGTGAAGCCGATGAGCACCGGCACCTTGCTCTGCGCGCCGGCAGCATAGGTCGCCTTGGCATCACCGGTCAGCACATGGCCATCGGCCACCAGCGCGTCGCGCGGCACGCCAGCAGCGCCGGCCAACACGCGATCGCCGGGCAAGTCGCGCATGGCTTCGATGCCATTTGTCCCCAGTGCTTTCTGCAAAGCCACGCCCTGGGCCTCCGCTTCGGGAAGCGGCACGGCGCCGCGCGGGCGCATCGGGCTGCCGCTCATGCCCACCACGCGGTGGAACAGGCCCTTGGCCAGCGGCGACATCTGCAGCGTGCCGACCGACATCGATCCCGCTGACTGGCCGGATATGGTCACACTGCCGGGATTGCCGCCAAAAGCCGCAATGTTGCGCTGTACCCACTGGAGGCCGGCGATCTGGTCCATCAGACCATAATTGCCGCTGTGGCCGCCACCTTCGCGGGTGAGTTCCGGGTGGGCGAGGAAACCGAGCGGCCCAACGCGATAGGCGATGTTGACCTGGACAACGCCTTTCTTCGCAAGATTGGCCCCGGAATAATTGGCCATCGAAGTGGAGCCCACGCTGAAGGCCCCACCATAGATCCACACGACAACCGGCCAGCCGCCGGGCGGTGGCGCGCCGGGCGGTGTCCAGATGTTGAGATAGAGGCAATCTTCCGACACCGCCTCGTTGCCGAAATAATGGTTCATGGTGCGGCCGCGGCCGGACTGCAGGCACATTGGCGCGGCCTGCGTGGCGTCGCGCACGCCCGGCCATTGCGCCGCTGGCTGCGGAGCCTTCCAGCGCAATTCGCGCACTGGCGGCGCGGCGAAGGGCACACCCATATAGGCCTGCACGCCGCCATCAAGGGTGCGTCCCGCAAGGCGGCCGGTGTCGACCGACACCTGTTGCGCCGTAGCCGGGGCAGCGGCGAGCAGCAGGGCAAGAGCGATGCGGGCAACGCGTGTCATTTTTGGCCTCCAAGGGTGGCATGGAAGAAATCGAAAGTGGCGTTGACCGCCGTCATGGTGGCGGTGTGGGTGGTCGCCGCGTCCTTGCCGATAAAGCTGTGGTCCACATCCGGGATATAGATCGACTGCACCGGCACGCCATTTGCCTTCAGGCCGGCTTCTGCGATCCGTGATTGCTCCACTGGCACGGTGCGGTCGTTGATACCGTGGATCAGAAGGAATGGCGGATCGTTGCGGCTGAAATAATGCGCCGGGCTGGCGTTTGCTACGCGGGATGGCGGGCAGTTGGCTGGCGTGCAGCGCAGCAACTGATTTTCGGCTGCCGGCGCGCCGGGCTGCGCCTGCCGCGCAAGGATCGGCGCGAAATCGAACACGCCATACCAGATGGCAGCGGCCTGCACGCAGGTGTCGCCCGCCGGCTGCCCCGTTTTGGCATCCAGGCTGGCATCGCGGCAAGACGTGGCCGCCAATGCTGCCAGATGCCCGCCCGCCGAACCGCCCCACAGCGCGATGCGGGTGGGATCGATGCCGTATTTGCCGGCATTGGCCTTCAAATAACGGATGGCGGCGCGCAGATCCTGCAATTGCGCCGGGTGTGGCGCTTCGCCGGCAAGCCGATATTCCAGGCTGACCGTTACAAAACCTTCGCGGGCCAGGCCTGCCAGTGCAGAGGGAAAATCAGTGATGGCACCGGCTGCCCGCGTGTGCCCTGCCACCCAGCCGCCGCCGTGAACATAGATCACCAACGGCTTGGGCGCCGCTCCGGCCACCCGGTACAGATCAAGCCGCAGCGGCCGAAAGCCGTTTACGGTGGAAAAAATGACATCGGCCTGCGCCGTGACGCCGCCGGGAAACGCGAGCGCCCGGTCCGGCATCGGATCTCCCTGCGCCGGACCGCCGCCAACGGTTGGCAGGTCGCGCGGCGCCGATGGTTGCTGTGCACAGGCAGCGCCGGCCAAACCACACGCGATGACTATGGCGGTTGCAAGCCGTGTCGCGGCCATGTTCCACCCTCCCCAGGATAGTTATATTAACCAGTTCGTCCATAACCGCTTCGCCTGTCATCGGCAAGGCATGTCGACCCACTTGCAAAACGTGGTTCAGTCGCGGCGCACGGCCCCCAGCATCGTGTGCACGATGGCGTCACGGCGGCGCGCGATCACTTCCGGATTGGCCATGTCCAGCCCAAAGATCGTGCGGATCGTATAGCGGTTGGAAACGACATAGAAACACAGCGACGAAACCTGCAGATGCAGTTCCAACGGGTCCAGGCCGTCGCGGAACGTGCCTTCGGCCATCCCCTTGTCGATAATGGCCTGCATCGATGCCACCACACGGCGGTTGCGCTCGCTTATGCCCTCCACACCGCCCAGATGTTCGGCGTGGTGAATATTCTCGTTCATGACCAGTCGAACGAATTCGGGGTGGGCAAGGTGATAATCCAGCGTGTGTTCGACGTGGGCGCGCAGCGCTTCAAGCGCCGGCATTTCCTCGAAATGCCGGTCTGCCTCGGCTTCGCGGATGCCGCCATAGGATTGCTCCAGCACGGCGCGATAAAGCTCTTCCTTGCTGCCAAAGTAATAATAGATCATCCGCTTGGAACTGCGGGTCTTTTCGGCGATCTCGTCAATGCGCGCGCCGGCCAGCCCCTTGGCGGAAAATTCGGTGGCGGCCACGCGCAAAATATCAGCGCGCGTGGCATCTGCGTCATGCAGGCGGCCATTCTTGGCTGCAGCGTCGGTCACACGGGGGCACCTTTCGTGCAAGTTTACCCGTGGTTAGCTGCAAGTAACCGCCGCGCGCAAGAGCCTGTTCACCTGCGCTCGGTATCGATCTCTGCATAGGTTGCCGCTGGATAGCGCTCGCCGATCACCGCGCCGCCGGCAAAAATCGCCTCCGCCGCTGCCAGCAGGGCATCGTCCAGCGTCAGATCAGCCGCCGCCAGATTGTCGGTGGCATGGCGCAGCCTGGTCGTGCCGGGAATGGCGAGCACATGGCTGCCGCGCGCCAGCACCCAGCCCAGGCACAATTGCGCCGGCGTGCAACCGGCTTCGGCCGCCAGCAGCGCCAATTGCCCGGCCAGCCGCGCATTATGCTGCCGCGCCTCCCCCTGAAAGCGGGGCATGCCGGCCCGGATATCGCCGCGTTCGAAGGCGCTGTCCGCATCCACCGAGCCCGACAGAAATCCGCGGCCCAGCGGGCTGAACGCCACGAACGCGGCGCCAATATCGGCACATGCATCCAGCACACCCAGTTCCGCCTCGCGGCTCCACAGCGAATATTCACTCTGCACGGCCGCAATGGGGTGCACGGCGTGCGCGGCGCGCAACGTGGTGGCCGAAATTTCGGACAGGCCAATCATCCGCACCTTGCCGGCCTGCACCAGGGCGGCCATCGCCCCCACCGTCTCTTCGATCGGCACGGCAAAATCCCGGCGATGCAGATACAGCAGGTCAATCACATCGGTGTTCAGCCGCCGCAGCGAGGCCTCCACCGTGGCCGTGATGGTCGCCGGCCGGCCATCAATGACGCGTTTTCCGTCCACCCCGGCCATGCCGCATTTGCTGGCCAGCAGATATTCGCCGCGTCGCCCCGCCAACGTTTCGCCGATCAGCGTTTCGTTGCCGCCAAAGCCATACAGCGCGGCCGTATCCAGAAAATCATAACCGGCATCGAGCGCGGCGTGCAGCAACCGCGCCCCCTGCTCCCGGTCCGGCGGGGTGCCATAGGCGTGGGACAGGTTCATGCAGCCCAGCCCCACCGGGCGGACGCTGCGGCCAGCAATCGTGCGAACCATCATCCCAGTTGCTGCTCCAGTGCGTGCAGGGTGCGATAGCATGGCAGCACCTGCGCCACCGAAGCATTGGGCTCGCGGCCTTCGCGGATGGCCGCAACGAATTCCCGATCCTGCAATTCGATGCCGTTCATCGATACGTCCACACCGCTCACATCGATCCGTTCATCCTTGCCGGTGAACAGATCATCATACCGCGCCAGATAGGTACCGGTGGTGCCGATGTAGCGGAAAAACGTGCCCAATGGTCCGTCGTTGTTGAAACTGAGCGAGAGGGTGCAGATCGCGCCGCCCGCCGATTTCAGCTGGATGGACATATCCATGGCGATGCCGAGTTCCGGGTGCAGCGGCCCGGCCAGCACATTGGCCGCCACCACCGCTTCGCCGGTCTGATAGGCAAACAGATCAACCGTGTGGGCGGCGTGGTGCCACAACAGATGATCGGTCCAGCTGCGTGCTTGGCCCTTGGCATTCATGTTCTGGCGGCGAAAGAAATAGGTCTGCACGTCCATCTGCTGGATGGCGAATTCGCCCGCCGTGATGCGCTGGCGAACCCATTGGTGGCTGGGGTTAAATCGGCGGGTGTGACCCACCATGCAGACCAGCCCGGTCTGCTGCTGCATCGCGGCAACCGCTTCGGCATCGGCCAAGCTGTCGGCCAACGGGATTTCGACTTGCACATGCTTGCCTGCCGCCATGCACTGCAGCGCCTGCGCCGCATGCATCTGGGTGGGGGTGCACAGGATGACGGCATCGACATCGTCACGCGCCAGGCTGTCGGCCAGATCAGTGCAAGCGTGGCCGATGCCATATTTTGCTGCAATGTCCTGCGTCGGCTCCAGCCGCCGGCCCACCAGCGAGGTGACGCTAACACCGTCGATCAGTTTCAACGCATCCAGATGCTTTTCGCCAAAGGCGCCGGCACCGGCAAGCGCGATGCGAAGGGGTTTCACACTCATGTAACAGGCTCCAGAACGATATGGCCGACAGCGGTGTTCGATGCCGGCACGTGATAATGGCGGTGCAGCGCCCGCGTGGCGCGGCCCAGCGCGCCGCGCATGATCAGCCACATCACCATTTCAATGCCTTCGCTGCCGGTTTCGCGCAGATATTCGATGTGCGGAATACGGCGCAGATGGTCGCTGTCGCCCACCATCCCGTCCAGAAAGCGATTGTCCCATTCGCGGTTGATCAGGCCGGCGCGCGGGCCCTGAATCTGGTGGCTCATGCCGCCGGTGCCCCACACCTGCACGTTCAGATCTTCCGGGAAACTGGCCACGGCACGGGCAATCGCCTCGCCCAGCGCCCAGCAGCGGTTGCCCGATGGTGGCGGATAGGTGACGACGTTCACTGCCAGCGGAATCACCTTGGCCGGCCATTCCGGCAAAGCCCCGAAACAGGCGGACAATGGCACGGTCAGGCCGTGATCCACGTCCATCTCGTTGATGATCGTCATGTCGAATTCGTCCAGAATCAGGCTTTGGGCGATGTGCCATGCCAGTTCGGGGTGGCCGATCACATCGGGCACCGGCCGCGGCCCCCAGCCTTCGTCCGCCGGCTTGAACCGCTCGCCGCAGCCGATGGCAAAGGTCGGGATGATCTTCATGTCGAACGCCGACGCATGATCATTGTACACCAGAATGATCACGTCGGGCTTCGTCTGCGCCAGCCATTGGCGCGTCCAGTCATATCCGGCAAACACCGGCTGCCAATAGGGTTCATCGGTCTTGCCCAGATCCATGGCGACGCCGATCGCGGGCACATGGCTGGTGGCCAATCCGTTGGTGATGCGCGCCATGGTTCAGTTTCCTTCCCGGATCGACCGGACGCCCTGCGGGGAACGCCCACCGGCCAGCATCATCGCCTGATAATCCGCCACGCTCATCCCCGTCATCGTGCTCACGGCCTGGACGAAGGACAGGCCATCGGTGGAAAAAACCTTGGCCAAGAAATAGATGTTGCCGCCAAGATCCAGCAGCCGATTGTAATCGCGCTCCAGCACGGCTGCCCGTTGATCGTCGGTCAATGGCCAATCGGCCAGATAGGCGGCCTCATCGGCTTTCCAGCGCGCCCGGTTTTCGGGTTTCATCAGGCTCATGCAGAACTGGTTGAGATGATAGCCCTTGCGCGCCCGCGCCGCCGTGTAGACGCGGGTGCCGGGGATATCGTCAAATTCGGCCAGATACTGGTGAATATCCGTCATCACAGGCCGCGCTCCTTCAATTTCGCATCCAGGCGCGGGAACACCCGGCGGCTGTTGTGCTTGAATTTCGCGGCGCGCGCATCAGCGCTGATCGGCAGGGCATCAACATAGCGTTTGGTGTCGTCAAAATATTGCCCGGTCGTGGGATCGATGCCGCGCACCGCGCCCACCATTTCGCTGCCGAACAGGATGTTTTTCGGGTCGATCACCTCAGCCAGCAAATTCACCCCCGGCTGGTGATAGACGCAGGTGTCGAAAAACACGTTGTTCATCAGATGGCCTGACAGATCGGGCTTTTTCAACATGTCGGCCAGCCCGCGATAGCGTCCCCAATGATAGGGCACCGCGCCGCCGCCGTGCGGAATGATGAAACGCAAGGTGGGGAAACGGCTGAACAGATCGCCTTCCAGCAATTGCATGAACGCGATGGTATCGGCAGCGATGTAATAGGCGCCGGTGGCGTGCATTGCCGGATTGCAGCTGCCCGAAACATGGATCATGGCCGGCACGTCCAGTTCCACCATCGCCTCATAAAAGGGGAACCAGAACGGATCGGTGAGCGGCGGCGAACGGAAATGGCCGCCGCCGGGATCGGGATTGAGATTGCAGCCGATGAAGCCGAGTTCGGTAACGCAGCGTTTCAGTTCAGTGATGGCGCTGGCGAGATCGGCCTCTGGCGATTGCGGCAGCATGCAAACGCCGGCGAACACATCCGGATACAGGCCAACAACGCGCGCAATCAGATCATTGCAGGCCCGCGCCCACGGTACCGCCACCGATTGATCGCCAACATGCGGGGCCATGGCACTGGCGCGGGGCGAAAAGATCGTCATGTCCGCCCCGCGCTCGCGGATCAGGCGCAGTTGGTTCTTGTCGATGGTCTCCCGAATCTCATGGTCGCTGATCGCCGGATAGGGCGGGGTCGCCGTCCCAGCCTTGTGAGCGGCCTTTTGCGCCTCGCGCCAGGCATCATGCGCTGCCGGCGCCGTGGTGTAATGGCCGTGGCAATCGATTACCAATGGCTGCCTTGTCATGCGGGATTCCTTTTGTTGCCCAGCGCGTCATCGATCGCCGCCAGCCGTGTATCCGCATCCAGATCAGGGGCAATGCCCATGCGCCCCAACCGATCCTGCCAACCTTGCGTGCTGCTTGCCATCGCCGGCGGCACGCCAAGTGCCGACAGCGTGGCAGCCACCTCGGCCATTTCCTCCGCGCGGCGGCCGCCATGGCTGGTCATGCGTTCCAACCGATAGGCGATATCTGCCGGCCAGCCCGGCCCCAGTGACGCCAAGACTTCATCCAGCACGCCGGCGCGCCGTGCCGCCACCGCACATTCGGCTGCCAGCGCCTCCATGCCCTTTACCATCACCGAACGGATCATCTTGATGGCGCTGGCCTGCCCTGTCTGGCTGCCGACAATCTTCACATTGCTGAACCCCATCACCGCCAACGCCGCCGCTGCCGCCGACGCTTCCGGGCCAGACAGCAGCAGCGGGGTCGCGCGCCGGCCCGGATGCACGGGTGCCATCACCGCGACATCGATATGGTTGCCGCCGGCTGCCGCAATTGCCGCGGCGGCTGCCAATTTGGTGGCCGGGGCGACGCTGTTCATGTCCAGATACAATGCGCCCGGGGCCAGAAATGGCGCAGCCGATCGTGCGGACACCAAAGCTTGCCCGGCCGTCACCAGCGAAACCACGATGTCACCGCCGGTCACCGCCGGGCCCACGCCGTCTGCGCCCGTGACACGATTGGCAGCATAATCGGCCGCCTTTTGGGCCCGCTGGCTGGGATCATTGGTCTTGATGTCGAACACGGTCGCTGCCCAGGGCGCGCCATCGCCGGCAAAGGCCATGGCAGCCTCGCCAAAGCCAATCAGGCGCACATCAGTCAGACCGTCCATGGAGCGGCGATACCGGACGCTGCCACGTGGGCAAATAGGTTGTGACGTGCCGCTATTCGGAAAACGGAAGTGATGCAGCAGATGCCGGGCCTGCAACCTCTGCCAGCTCCGCCAGAAAGCGCCGTTGCACCGGGCTGGGCCGCCAGCCTTCACGCAGCACGACGCCAATGCGGCGGGGGATCAATGGCAGATCTGTTTCCAGCGCCACCAACAGCCCCGCATCAAGTTCGACCCGCACCTGATCGGGTGACAGCAAGGTGAGGCAATCACTGGCCGACAGCAGTTCGCGGATGGTCATTACCGAACCGCAGGCCACTGGTGCTGGCGGCGGCGCGGTCGCGAACAGCGCGTACCATTGCGCCGCCAAGGGGGAGCCTTCGCGCCCGATGATCCACGGATATTGTGCCAGATCTGGCGCTGTGCTGGCACGGCCCGCAAGCGGATGATCTGCTCTGGCGATCACGGCCAAACGATCCTCGATCAACGGCCATTGCACCAGATCCGGCGGTGACGGTTCGCGCAGTGCGCCAATCATCAAATCGATGGCGCCGTCTCGCAAAGGTTCCACCAGGTCGGTCCACGCGCCCTCCACCACATCAACCTTGATGCCGGGAAAGGCGGGCAGCACGCGGGCTAGCGCCGCCGGCAACAGGCGCGCCCGTGAAAGCGGCATGGCCCCCACCACCAGACGCACCGACGCGTCGGCAGGCAACAGCGACTCCAGCCCGGCCGCCAGTTCGGCGGCAGCCAGGCGAAACTGGCGTGCCAGCGCCCGCCCGGCGGCGGTAAGCGCCACGCCGCGCCCGCGTCGTTCTGCCATGGCCCAGCCGGCCAGTCGTTCCAGTTCGCCCACGGCCCGGTGCAGCGCCGGCTGCGAAAGGCCCAGTATCGCGGCAGCGGCAACATAACTGCCGGCATCGGCCAGCGTGATGAAGGCGCGCATCTGCGCCATCGAAAGATGGTTCACCGGGTTGAAACCGCGCCGGCCTGAACGCGCCAACGCCGTTGCCAGCCACTGTTCCGCTGCCGTGATGCGCTGCACCAGCACCGACCCGGCCGGAGTCGGCACCATGCCGCCGGGATGCCGATCGAACAGGCGCAACCCCAATCGGCGCTCCAGTTGCGCCAGACCCTGCGCCAGGGCCGGCTGGCTGATGCCGATACGCGTGGCCGCCGCGCTCATGCCACCAGCCGCCGCCACAATCGGCAGCGCGCGCACATGGCGCAGGTTCAGCTGATACAAAAGCTCCACCACCAGACTTAACCATGTCTTATGGGCAATGTGCAAATCCGTCTTTGCCGCCGCCACCAGTTGCGGCAGCCGGATCGCCAAAGCGGGGAGTCAGTCATGGCCGGAATTGTAGTTCAAAACATCGAACGGGCAGATGCCGCCGTTATGGACGGCCTTGCCGCCGCCGGTGTCGCCACCGTCCACGAAGCGCAGGGCCGCACCGGTCTGCTGGGCTCGCGCCTCCGGCCGATTTACCCCGGCAGTCGCATTGCCGGCAGTGCGGTCACCATCTCCGCCCCGCCGGGGGACAATTGGATGCTGCACGTTGCAATCGAACAATTGCAGGCTGGCGACATCCTGGTACTTGCGCCCACATCTCCTTGTGAAGACGGCTATTTTGGTGATCTGCTGGCCACCTCGGCGCAGGCCCGTGGTTGCCGGGGGCTCGTGATCGATGCCGGCGTGCGCGACGTTCGAGACCTGCAGGAAATGGGCTTTCCGGTGTGGTCGCGCGCCATTTTTGCCCAAGGCACGATCAAGGCCACCCTGGGCAGCGTCAACGTGCCGATCGTTTGTGCCGGCGCATTGATCCAGGCAGGCGATGTGATCGTCGCTGACGACGACGGCGTCTGCGTCGTCCCGCGCGCCGATGCCGCCGCTGTGCTGGTCAAGGCACAGGCGCGCGAAGCCGCAGAAGCCGGCAAGCGCGCCCGGTTGGCCGCCGGTGAACTCGGTCTCGATATCTATGCAATGCGCGACAAGCTTGCGGAGATGGGCCTGAAATATGTCTGACCCTGTGCCCTGCCTCTGGATGCGTGGCGGCACTTCCAAGGGCGGCTATTTTCTGGCTGCAGATCTGCCGGCCGATCCGGCTGCCCGCGATGCGCTGCTGCTGCGGGTGATGGGTTCGCCCGATCCGCGCCAGATCGACGGGATGGGCGGCGCCGATCCGCTCACGTCAAAGGTGGCGGTGGTGCGCCGGTCAGACAGGCCGGGCATCGATGTCGATTATCTGTTCCTGCAGGTGTTCGTTGATCAAGCCATCGTCAGCGATGGCCAAAATTGCGGCAACATTCTTGCCGGAGTTGGCCCGTTTGCCATTGAGCGCGGGCTGGTGGCAGCGAACGCAGACGTCACGCCGGTTGCGATCTTCATGGAAAATACCGGTCAGGTGGCCGTGGCGCAGGTGCAGACACCCGGCGGCCGCGTGACCTACAGCGGCGATGCTGCCATCGATGGCGTGCCCGGCACCGCCGCGCCCATCGCGTTGATGTTCCGCGACACCGCGGGCTCCACGTGCGGCGCGCTGCTGCCGACTGGCAATCTGGTCGATCACGTGGCCGGCACCAAGGTCACGCTGATCGACAACGGCATGCCCTGCATCATCATTCTGGCCGAAGATATGGGCATCACCGGTCACGAAAGCCGGGAAACGCTGGACACAGACACCGGACTGAAGACCCGGCTGGAAGCGATCCGGCTGGCAGCAGGGCCGTTGATGAACCTGGGTGACGTGACAGACAAATCGGTACCGAAAATGATGTTGGTGGCGCCGCCGGCGGCGGGGGGCAGTCTCGCTGTGCGCAGCTTCATCCCGCACCGCTGCCACGCCGGCATTGGTGTTCTGGGTGCTGTCAGTGTCGCTACGGCCGCATTGCTGCCAGGCAGTCCTGCTGCTGCCGTGGCCAATCTACCGCCCGGTTCGATCAAGACGATCGTGATCGAACATCCCACCGGGGTGACGGAGTGTATCGTCACCGTGGACGATGCAGGCCAAGTGGTGGAAGCTGGCATGTTGCGCACGGCAAGGCTGCTGATGGACGGAAAGGTGTTTGCATGAACGCACGGGTGAAAAGCTGGACCGACGCGCCGTCCGTGCCGCGCATTGTGCCACCGCCGGGCGCGGTGGATGCGCATTGCCACGTTTTCGGACCGATGGCGCAGTTTCCGTTCAGTGCAAAAGCCAAATATCTGCCTGAAGATGCCGGTCCTGAAATGTTGTTTGCGCTGCGCGACCGGCTGGGCTTGTCGCGCAATGTGATCGTGCAGGCCAGTTGCCACGGGACCGACAACGCCGCCACGCTGCACGCGATCGCCGCATCCGGCGGCCGTGCGCGCGGCGTGGCGGTGGTGGACCCAGACATTGGTGACAAGGAACTCGATGCTTTGCACGCCGGCGGTATCCGCGGCATCCGCTTCAATTTCCTCAAGCGCCTTGTTGATGATGCGCCCAAGGACAAGTTTCTCGCGGTGGCGCAGCGCATTGCACGACTGGGCTGGCATGTTGTCGTCTATTTTGAGGCGGATATTCTTGCCGAACTGCGCCCGTTTCTGGATGCGCTGCCGGTGCCCATCGTCATTGATCACATGGGCCGGCCAGATGTCAGGCAGGGGCCGCATGGCGCCGACATGACGGCACTGCGGGCGCTGCTCGACAGCCGCGACGACATCTGGGTGAAGGTGACCTGCCCTGACCGGCTCGATACGCAGCCCTGGGATGATTTCGCCCGCTCCGTGGCGCCGCTGGTGGCGGATTATCCGGCCCGCGTTCTGTGGGGCACTGATTGGCCGCATCCAAATATGGAACAGGCCATTCCCGACGACGGCGCGCTTGTTGACATGATCCCCCGCATTGCCCCGACGCCTGCCCTGCAACAGTCTCTGCTGGTCGACAATCCCATGCAGCTTTACTGGCCGAACGAAGACGTTTGAGCAGTCGCCGAGGCGCCAGCGTCAGGTCCCTGCGGATCACTCCAACGTCTGCGGACATTCGAGGTTTGCGGACAGGCGGCATTGCACGATGGTGATGATCGTCGTTGTCCTTATACTGCGTGATCAGCGCGTGATCAGGGGCCACAGATGGAACAGCGGGAGGTAAACTGGCAGGCCTTGCCGGATGGCGCGATCCTGTTGCTGGTCGTGCTCGCTTATGTTGGGTTGCTGCTGGTCCTGGCGAGGGCCGCGGATCGCAGCGAGCCCGCACCCGGGCGCAATCTGTGGCGCGGATTGGGCTATGCTCTGTCCCTCAGCGTGCTGTGCACATCCTGGACATATTTTGGCGCAATCGGCAGCGCCATACGCGGCAGCTGGGAATATCTGCCCAATACCCTGGGCCCCATCATCGCACTCACCTTGCTGTTTCCACTATGGCGCAAGATCGCCGCGGTTGCCCGCCGCGAGAATGTCAATTCGGTCGCGGATTTCATCTCGTCCCGATATGGCAAGGATCGTGCGCTCGGCGCCTTGATTGCTTGCGTGTCGATGATAGGTGCCCTGCCCTACATGGCGCTGCAACTGGTGGCGCTTACGCATGCCGCCGGAATCGTGGTTGCATCGCCGGCGCCAGCGCTTACCGCGCCGTTTATCGTGGCCGTTCTGGCAGGGCTTGCCATGCTGTTCGGCGCACGGCGGCCGTCGCTCACCCAGCATAATCGCGGCCTGACGCGGGTGGTCGCGATCGAATCGCTGGTGAAGATCGCGGCGCTGATCACGGTGGCAACCATGGCGCTGGTGATGATCGGCAGCAGCGGAAAGCCGATCGTTTTTGGCGGACTGGCGCAATGGCCGGCAATCGGCCCCAGTTTCATGATCGCCACCATCTTGTGCACCGTCACCATGTTCAGCCTGCCACGCGTGTTCCATGTCGGCTTCGTCACGCTTGAGGACATGACCGATCTGAGATCCGGGCGCTGGATCTTCCCAGCCTATATGCTGCTGTGGGCGGCGGCCATTGTGCCGATTGCAGTTGCCGGAAAATCCCTGGGCATGGGCGATGCCGATATGGCAGTTTTGCGGCTGCCGATAGCGTTCGGCGACCCGTTGATCGTTACCATCGCTTTTCTGGGCGGATTCTCGGCAGGTGCCGCAATGGTCATGGTTGAGGTGATTGCCCTGTCGGCAATGATCACCAACGAATTGATCCTCCCTTGGCTGACGCGGCTGCGGCCAGGCCTGCGCAGCGAACGCAACATCGGCGATTTCATCGTTGCGGTGCGGCGCGCGGCGATCGTGGTGATCCTGATGCTGGCCTATTTCTATTTCCTGGCAATGCCTGCTGATACCGATCTGCCGCGATTGGGTTTCACATCGTTGGCAGCGTCGGCGCAGATCGTGCCGGGCCTGATCGGTGCGGTGCTCTGGCGGCGCGGGCACGCAGCCGGCGCGTTCTGGGGCATAATATGCGGCATGGCGATCTGGGGCTGGGGCGTCGTGCTGCCGCAAATGGGTGGCCCAGGCTTGCCGGGGGGCTGGCCGCCAATGCCCGATCCCTTCGATCTGGCGGTCTGCGCGTCATTGCTGGCCAATCTGCTGATCTATGTCGCGGTGTCTCTGCGCTGCCAACCCAGCCTGATCGATGCCATTCAGGCTGATGCATTTATGCGCGGGGCAACGCCGGCCGCAGCCAACGAACCCCGGGGTCTCGAACTGACCGTGGGAGATTTGCGACGACTGCTGCACCATTTCCTTGGATCTACCGACGCAGCGCAGGGGCTTGCCGATTTTGTGCGGGATCAGGGTCGGCCCCTGAACGATGATCAGCCAGTCACCCCGATGATGGCGCGGATCGCCGAACGCATGCTGGCCGGCGCGATCGGTGCATCATCAGCGCGCAACGTCATCGGGCTGGCGCTGGCAGGGCAGCGCGGCGCGGCCGCCGATGTAAATCATTTCCTCGATGAAGCGGCGCAGGCTGTGCAGTTCAGTCGAGATATCGTCCATGCCGCGCTGAACGGCATCGATCATGGCATCAGCGTGGTGGATAGCGATCTGAAGCTGGTGGCGTGGAACGCACGCTATCTGCAATTGTTCAATTTTCCGCCCGGCGAGGTGTATGTCGGCCGGCCGCTGGTTGAACTGATTGCCTTGTCGGCATCGATCGAAGGGCTGGGCCCGCGAGAACAGGCGATGATGGTGTCGGAACGAATGGGCGGGATGCAGCAGCGTGAGGGGCGCACCTTTGAAACTCGCTGGTCCGGCGGTCGCACGCTGCGCATCGTCGGCAAGCCGCTTGCGGGCGGCGAGTATATCACCAGTTTTTCCGACGTGACCGAGGTGCGGACTGCCGAACGCACGATGCAGTCCATCAACGAGGAACTTGAACAGCGCGTGCAAGCGCGAACGGCGGAATTGACTCTGGCCAACCAGGCGCTGGCCCACGCAAACGAAATCGCAGAGCGGGTGGTGACATCACAGAACCGTTTCGTCGCCGCTGCCAGTCACGATCTGCTGCAACCGCTGCACGCCGCCCGGCTCTATCTGGCTACTGGCCTTGATGATGCCGCACCGGGCACCGGGCTGCACACCATCATCAGCCGGGCCGATCTGTCCATTCAGGCGGCCGATCGGCTGCTCAATGCGCTGCTCAACCTGTCGCGCATCGAAATCGGCGGCGAAACGCCGGAAATCGTCCCGGTGGCGATTGATGATCTACTGATCACGCTGAAGGGCGAGTTCGAACCGCTGGCTGCCGCCAAAGGCCTGCGGCTGCACGTATCGTGCGGGCCGCATTGGGTGGCGAGCAACCCTGATCTGCTGCGTTCGGTGCTGCAGAACCTGATGGGCAACGCCGTCCGCTACACGTTGGCGGGCAGCATCCTGCTGTGCGTGCGCCGCGAAGGCGATGGGTTGCGGATCGAAGTTCGTGATTCCGGCCCCGGCGTGCCCGACGAGGCCAAGGACATCGTGTTCCGCGAATATACAAGGCTCGAACAAACCCGCACCGCCGGTCACGGCGCCGGGCTGGGCCTGGCGATCGCCCAGCGCATCTGCCTGGCGCTGGGGCATCGCCTGTCGCTGCAAAGCTGGCAAGGGCGAGGCAGCGTGTTTTCGGTACTGGTGCAACAGGCCGCGCCGCCGTCGCTGGCGCGTGATGCATCGGCACCGGGCACGACATTGCACGGCCTGCGCGTGCTTTGCGTGGATGATGAGCCTGATGTGCTGGCCGCCCAGACCCTGCTGCTGCGTCGTTGGGGCGTCGTGGTCACCGAAGCCGGCACCGCAGAAGCCGCGCTGGCGCTGGCCGGCGATTTCGATGCGTTGCTTGCCGATCTGCATCTGGGCACCGGGATGAATGGCGCAAGTCTGATAACAGGGTTGCAAAGCCGGATCGCGGTGCGAATTCTGCTAACATCGGACGTGACCGATCAGGGCCGGCGGCTGGCCGATGAACTGGGCGTCAATCTGCTGCGCAAGCCGCTGGGCGCCGGCGGGTTGCGCGCTGTGCTGATGGAGGCCGCGCGCTGCCGTGACGCACAGTCAGTCGCCGTATGATCGACGATCCGCACGCCGTTCCTGCAGCACCATGATCGCCTGGGTGCGATTGCTCACCCCAAGCTTGCGGAACGCAGCGGTCATGTGCGCCTTCACGGTAAATTCGGTAACGCCGATCTCGAAGGCAATCTGCTTGTTGAGCAGCCCGCGTTCGAGACATGAAACAATCTTCATCTGCGCCGGCGTCAGATCGGCAAGCAGACTTTCAGGGTTTGCCAAGGCCTCATGGCGGGCTGGCAGCCAGATCTCCCCGTCCAGCACAGCCGCAATGGCGGCGCGGATATCTTTGAGCGGCGTCGATTTGGGAATGAAGGCCGAAGCGCCCAGAGCGATGGCGCGATCAATCATCGCCTGATCGCGCAGCGCCGTGATAATGGCAATCGGGACGGCCGGATATTTGTCGCGCAGGATGCGGATGCCAGTGAAACCGCTGCAATCGGGTAGATGCAGATCCAGCAGGATCAGATCAGCATCGGGATCGGCCTTCAGCGCATCAAGCAAGGCCGCCAGGGACTCGACCTCTTCAACCATGGTGCCGGGACGCACGGAGGCCGCGACTTCGCCGATGGCCTTGCATACCAGCGGATGATCATCGGCCAGCACGACGCGCAGCGGACGGTCTGCCGTGCGTACCGCCGGCCGATCTTGGCTCACCGCCTCGTCCATCGGATCTCCCCACAGAAGCACACGCCGTTTCAGCGCTTTGTGCCAGCATACGCCAACCGCCCAAGTGCGCAAGCACGCCGGATGCCGGTCTTGCAGCTTACACCTTGGTCTAAAAGGCGCGTCGCCATTGATTGCTGTAGCGTGCCGCCATAGCCTGAACGTACGAGTTCGGACATGCTTGCCAGGGAACGTCCTCGACAAAAGGGCTACCGGTTGGCGGGGTGGGAGGCAGGAAATTTGACGGGCGGGCGCGACAGCGGCTTAGGACACACACGGCGCCAGGCGATTGCGCTGCTGGCAGCCTCTGTGGCCGCGCTGCCGGCGCGCCGTGCGGCCGCCGATCAGCCGGCCATCTCCAGCACGTTGAGAAAAGCCCCGCAACTCGCGCTGGTGTCGCGTCACCTCCAATGGACAAGCGCCGATCTTGGACTGGAGGTCGCGCGGCGCGCCGGGTTCCCGGCCATCATCTGGACCGTCCGGCGCGGCGCCCATGTCGATCCCGCCGCGGTGCGCACGGAATTGCCGCGCATCATCAAGGCCACGCAGGCGGCCGGGCTGGCCACGCCGATGGTCATCACCGGCATCGCCGATGCACAGTCCGAAGGCGTAGAGGCCACGCTGGACACGTTGCAGAAGCTGGGCATCCGGCTCTATCGCGCCGCAGCGCCGCGGTATCGCTATGACGCGCCGTTTCAGCCGCAATATGATGATTTCCGCCGCAAGCTCGAGCGCCTGGCAAAGCTGAACGAGGCCTATGGCGTCACCGCCGCATTCCACACCCACGCTTATGCCGACTCGATCGGCGGCAGCGCCTGGGACTTGTGGATGCTGATGCGCGATATCGATCCGCGGTTCATCGGCCTGAATTACGATATCGGCCATGTCATGGCCAAGGGCGGCACCGGCTGGCGCGAAAGCATCCGGGCGCTGGGGCCCTATCTGCATTCGGTTTCGGTCAAGGATTTCCGCTGGGAGAAGCTGGACAATGTGCCGGCTGGCCAATGGCCGTGGCGCACAAGGCTGGTGCCACCGGGCGAAGGCATGGTCAATTTCGGCGATTTCTTCCGCTATTTGCAGACCAGCGGCTTCGGCGGCCCACTGGAGACTTATTATGAATATCTGGTGCAGGTGCCCGGGGTAGCCCAACCCTTCGACATGCTCGGCACCGATGTCGGCAAATGGCAGCTGACGATTCCCGAGGCCGCCTTCATCGCGCTGCTGCAACGCGACGTGCAATTCTATCAACGGCTGTGGACGGCGGCACTGACCACACCGCCACCGCCGCCCTTCTCGGTCAAGGCGGACTGACATGCCGCGCCCACCATTTTCCGGAGCCACGCCGATGCCCCGCCGACTTGCCGTGTTGATTGCTGCGGCACTGGCCGGTTCTGCCGCCAATGCCCAGCCTGCCGCCCCGCCAGCAAGCCCGCAGGGCGGCCCCGGCGGCCTGTGCAACGCGCCCTGCGATCCTTATCCGGACGTGAAAAAGCTGCTGATCGTTGCCGATGTGCAATCGGGCTATCATCACAACAGCATCAACCACACGATGGCGGTGCTGGAACAGCTTGGCCGCAAGGCCGGCGTCTATGTGACCTTCCTGCGCACCGACAGCCAGATGATCACCAAGGGACCAATCACCGTCACCAGTGCGCGCTATGCCCGCGGCAACACCAACATCCGCAATCTGAACTATTTCGACGCGGTGATGATCCTAGGCAGCGGCGAAGGCACGATGTCGGAAGCGCAAAAGGCCGATCTGCTGTCGTTCGTGCGGGAGGATGGCAAGGGCCTGATTGTCGGCCATGCCCAGGGCATCAATTTCTACAACTGGCCGGAATGGGGCGTGATGATCGGTGGCATGATGGCCAGCGAATATCCGGCCACTGGCATGTACGCAAAGGTGAAGGATTCTGCCTGGCGGTCGGCCGCCGCGTTCGGACGCAAGAGCTTCCTGTGGAAAGATCAGTGGCCGGTCCTGACGCCGGTGTTCAAGCGCGGCGATGTGCACACTATCATCGAACTGGATGCCGGCAGAATGACCCCCGAACAGGTGAAACGCGCCGGCCGCAGCGACGGCTATTTCCCGATCGTGTGGGCAAAATCCTATGGCAAGGGCCGGGTGTTCAACATGACCGGCGGGCACAACGATGCGCTGCTCGACGACCCCAAAACGCAGGCGCTCTACCTTGAAGGCATCAAGTGGGCGCTCGGCCTTGTCGATCACGATGTGACGCCAGACCAATGATCACCAATCGCAATACGCAGCAAAGTGGATTCATGATGCAACGCACCGACCGCACGATCAGCTTGATTGCCGCCGGCTTTCTGGGCACCGCCGGGTTGATCGCCCTGACCGCGACCTCGGCACAGTCGCAGGCCCCCGCCAACGCGCTTACGCTGCCCGAGGGGCCGGGCCGCGACCTGGTGGCGCAGAATTGCGCGCAATGCCATCCGATCGGACTGGCGCTCGGCAAGCGGCGCACGCCGGCGGAATGGAACGCGCAACTGCTCAACATGGTCGCGCGCGGCGCGCAGCTCGATGATGGCCAGCTCAAGCTGGCGCAGCAGTATCTTGCGGCCCATTTTGCCCCTGCCCCTGCGAGCGGTGCCGCCGTGCAGGCCGCAGCCGCCCAGCCGACAGTGCCCGCACGAAACTACCCGCGGCCCAGCGGTCCCAGCCAGTGGCCGGCCTATGGCGGCGGCAACGCCAATCAGAATTTCTCGCCACTCACCCAGGTGACCCCGGCCAATGTCGCGAAGCTGACGCCGGCATGGACCTATCATTATGGCGCCGGCATCGTTCCCCAGGGCGATCAGGGCCTCGATTACCGTTTCGAAGTCACCCCGCTGATCGTGGGTGGCATCATGTATTTCTCCACCCCCTCATCGCCTGCGTCACCCAACCTGAAGGCGTCGATCACGGCGCTGCGCCCGGAAACCGGCGAGCTGATCTGGAAATACGACAGCCCCCTGAATATCCACGGCCGCGGCATTGCCTATTGGCCCGGCGACGCGGAAACCGCGCCGCGCATCATCTTTGCCACCGATGGCGGCCTGATCATGGCGGTGGATGTCACCACCGGCCGGCTGGCGCCGGGCTTTGGCTGGGGCGGGCAGATCGATGCCTATGTCGGCGTCGCCTCCGAAGTGGTTGGTGAAAGCCGCCGCTCGAGCTTCACAATTCCCAATCCGGTGACCATCCACAAGAATTTGTTCATCACCGGCAGCCGTCCCGGCGAAGATGGTCCTCCCGGTCCGCGTGGCGACATCCGCGCCTTCGATGTGCGGACGGGCCGCAAGGTGTGGGAATTCCACACCATCCCGCACCCCGGTGAACCCGGTAGTGATCAATGGCCGGGCACAAGCTGGCGTGATGTGACCGGCGCCAACGTGTGGTCGACGATGAGCGTCGATGACGAGCGCGGCATTGTCTATGCCAGCACCGGCGACGCCAACGTCCCCGCGGCCATCGGCGGGTCACAGCCCTATGCCAGCTCGCTGCTGGCGCTTGATGCCGCCACCGGCAAATTGCTGTGGAGCCGGCAGATCACCCACCAGGACGTGTGGGACTGGGATGCGCCCACCCCGATGGTGCTGATGGATCATGTGCAGGACGGCAAGACCATTCCGGCGGTGCTGATGACCGGCAAGCATGGCCTGGTATTTCTGTTCAACCGCGTCACCGGCGAGCCGCTGAACGGCGTTGCCGAACGCCCGACGCCGCAACTGGCCAAACCTGATCCTTCGATCTGGCCAACACAACCGTTCCCCGAATGGCCCGAACCGATCGCCCGCACCCAGATGACACGCGATGAAATCCCCGATCTGGTGCCCGGCATGAAGGCCGCCTGCCAGGCGACCTGGGATCAATACAAGACCGTCAGCGGCCCGTTGTACACGCCGCGCCGCCACCCCGATCACGCGGTCGTCACCTATCCCAGCTCGGTCGGCGGGCCGAACTGGGGCGGCGGCGCCTATGATCCGCGCACCGGGCTTTATTACATCTCCATCCAGAACCGGGTGACCTTCTCGCTGCCGTCCGATGCACCGCAGGGCATGGGGCACCTGACACCGCCGGCGCCCGGCACGCCGGGCGCCAACGCGCCGCCACGGCCGCGCGGGCCCAGGGGTGGTCGCAACCAGCCGTTCACCTTCACCACGCCCGACAATATCACGCTGTCGTGCGGCGCACTGCCGTGGGGGGAAATGGTTGCTGTCGACATGAAGGCGAAGAAGATCGCCTGGCGGGTGCCGCTTGGCACCACCGAAGGTATCGGCCCCAAAGGGTTGACCACGGGCAGCAGCAATATCGGCGGCACGCTCACCACGGCTGGCGGATTGGTGTTCGTCGGCGCCACCAACGATCGCCGGCTGCGCGCGCTTGATGCCAAAACGGGCCGCAAGCTGTGGGAAACCACGCTGGATGCCAGCGCGGCCGCCACGCCGATCAGCTACCTGGGCAGCGACGGCAAGCAATATGTCGTGGTGGCGGCCGGCGGCGGCACGTCGGTCGGCCAGAAACAGATGGCCGACACGCTGGTCACCTTCAAACTGCCCTGACGACGGGATGATGCCGGCAACTGTGGCCGGCCGGCATCACCTGGCTTGTGTACGAACCTGTTACACCATCGTCTAGATGAGTTGCCTGCGCTTGGCTGCTAACTTGCCGCGACAAGGTGTGCACAGACGCGCCGCG
>NZ_JAUMBI010000071.1:1798-6716 GCF_032115815.1 Sandarakinorhabdus sp. | reverse complement strand
CCGGCCCCTGGCTGTTCATCGACAGCGCGCCCAGATGGCTTTGCCCCAGTTCCATCTGCACCAGCGCGTTGGCGAGCGGGCCCAGCCCCATGCCGCCATGTTCCTTGGGAATGAACGGCAACCACAGGCCCTGCGCCCGCGCCTTGGCCCGCAGCGCGTTCAGCACGGTCTTGTAATCAGCGCCTTCGTGCAGTTCCTTTTCCGCCGGCCGGCATTCATCGTTCACCCATTGGCGCACCCGTTCGCGAACGGCCTTGGCTTCGGCTGGAATCTCGAAATCGATCGACATGGCTGTGGCCTCCCCGGCGGTTATTTTCTGAGGGGAGCTTACTCGGGAGGGAGTGACCCGCAACCTATCACCTCTCCCGTGGGGGAGAAGGGTGCCGCGCGACATCGCAGCGCCTTGCCCGCTGCGGCCGCCCCGCCGACAGCAGCACCATGACCATCCTTGTGCCCCTGTTGGGCGATCAACTCTCCCACAACCTCGCCAGCCTGCGCGCCGTCACCCCGGCGAGCGCGGTGGTGCTGATGATGGAGGTGGCGGATGAAGCCACCTACGTGCCCCATCACCCGCAGAAGATCGCCCTGTTCTTCAGCGCCATGCGCCACTTTGCCGAGGAATTGCGGCAGGCGGGGTGGACGGTGGATTATGTGACGCTGGACGATCCTGCCAACACGGGCGATTTCACCGGCGAAGTCACCCGTGCCGCCGCCCGCCATGGTGCCACCAGCATCGTCACCGTGAAGGCCGGCGAATGGCGCGTGCTGGAGGCGCAGCAAGCCTGGCCGGGTGCCAAGCTGCTCGACGATGATCGCTTCCTCTGCAGCATCGAACAATTCGCGGACTGGGCCGCCCCGCGCAAACGCATGGTGATGGAGGATTTCTACCGCATCATGCGCCGGCAGACCGGCCTGTTGATGGACGGTGATCAGCCCGTGGGCGGCCAATGGAATTACGATCAGGAAAATCGCAAATCCGTGCCGAAAGGCCACCGCTTCACACCACCGCTGCGTTTCGCCCCCGATGCCATCACCACCGAAGTGATGGCACTCGTCGCCGGCCGTTTCGGCAATCATTTCGGCAGCATCGACGGTTTCAGCTGGGCCGTGACCCGCGAACAGGCCTTGGCTGCCCTCGCTGATTTCATCACGCATCGGCTGGCCGGCTTCGGTGATTATCAGGATGCGATGGTCACCGGCGAGGACGTGCTCAACCACAGCCTGCTCGCCCCCGCACTCAACCTCGGCCTGCTCTCCCCCCTCGAAGTCTGCCAGGCCGCCGAAGCGGCATATTTGGCCGGCGCCGCGCCGCTGAACGCCGTCGAAGGCTTCATCCGCCAGATCCTGGGCTGGCGCGAATATGTGCGCGGCCTCTACTGGTTTGCCGGGCCAGACTACACCGCCCGCAACCACCTCGCCGCCACCCGCCCCCTGCCCGCCCTGTTCTGGGGCGCACCCACCGATCTGAAATGCCTGTCACAAGCCGTGGACGCCACGCGCCGCAACGCCATGGCCCACCATATCCAGCGCCTGATGATCCTGGGCAATTTCGCCATGCTGGTCGGCACCGATCCGGCCGAAGTCCACCGCTGGTACCTCGCCGTCTATGCCGACGCGCTGGAATGGGTGGAGGCCCCCAACGTCATCGGCATGTCCCAATTCGCCGACGGCGGCCTGATGGCCACCAAACCCTACGCCGCCGGCGGCGCCTACGTGAACCGCATGAGCAACCACTGCAAAACCTGCCGATACGACGTCAAACAGCGCACCGGCCCCACCGCCTGCCCGCTCAACAGCCTCTATTGGGACTTCCTCGCCCGCCACGAGGGTTTGCTCAGCAGCAACCAACGCCTCTGGCGCATGTACGACGGCTGGCGGCGGTTCGCGCCCGACGAACAGGTGCGCATCCGGGAACAGGCGGCGGGGTTCTTGGCGGGGCTGGCCTAACCCCCTCTTTCGTCGCCCCGGACTTGATCCGGGGCCCCGCTTCCTTTCCCCACCCCCGGAGGACCCAAAATGCCCAAACGCACCTCCCCCCAAGACGCGCACGACATCACCCAGGCCGACGATCTGCAACACGCCGTGCACGACAAACGCGAAGGCTGGCGCGCCAACCCCACCAAAGCCCGCCGCCGCCAACGCCGCTACACCGGCCTGCTGACGCGCGAGTTGCTGAAGCAAGGCGGGGCGGAAGAGGAAGAGTGAAAGGGAGCCTCCGGCGGGCAGGGTCGCAGGCCCTGCACCCGTTTGCTTGAGGTGGCGGTGCATGGCGGGAGTGCGCCCGCAATGTAGCCATCGGCTCAACTCTCTACCGAGCCAGAAAGCCGCCAGTCCGCCTTAGTTCCAGCACCTTGCAGTCAAGGACGGCTTTCGATCAGCCTTGCACGCGCTCAGCCCGGCCATCCTTGACCATGATGCTGCGCGCGCATCGGGCCGCAATATCTTCATCATGCGTGCAGATCAGAAACGTGGCCTTGTCCTCGCGGTTCACCTCTTTCATCAGATCAAGCACCTTGTCTGCCGAGACCCGGTCAAGGCTGCCCGTCGGCTCGTCGGCCAGGATCAGGGCCGGGTTGTTCATCAGCGCCCGCGCGATGGCGACGCGCTGTTTCTGCCCGCCGGAAAGACGCGTGGCCGGAAAATCCATCCGGTCGGCCAGCCCCACCCGATCCAGCAATTCGCGGGCGCGCTGCCGCATGGCGCCGGTCATCCGGCCAGCCGGCGCGGCGGCCGGGAAGGCCACATTCTCGGTCGCGGTGAAATCCGGCAGCAGGTGATGAAACTGGAAGATGAAGCCCAACTGCTGGTTGCGGAACCGGGCGCGCTCTGGTTCCGACAATGTATCAACCCGCTGGCCGGCAATGGTGATGCGGCCGGCCGTGGGCTGCAGCAACAGGCCGATGATCGACAGGAGGGTGGATTTCCCCGAACCCGATGCCCCCAACAGTGCAACCAGTTCGCCGGATTGCAGCGTGAGGTCCACGCCCTTGAGCACTTCGGTCAACTCGTCCCCGTTGCGGAACGTCATGCCGATGCCGCGAGCGTCCACCACGTCGGTCATTGCTGGATGGCCTCCAGCGGATCGAGCCGCGCCGCCGATCGGGCCGGGATCACCGAGGCCAGGACAGCGCCCAGCGTGGTCAACGCAAACACGGTGAGATAGCTGCCCTCGCTTGCCACGATGGGCAACACCATAGTGCCGTCTGCCTTGGTCAGCGTTGCCAGCCACGAACACAGGGCAAAGCCGGTGAGGCAGCCGATCCCAGCCCCCACCATGCCGATCAACAGGCCCTGCAGCACGAAAACGGCGGCAATGAACCGGCGGGCCACGCCAAACGCGCCCATGATGCCGATCTCGCCGCGCCGCCGGTTGGCCGAAAGGCTGAGCGCGCTGGCAATGCCGATCAGCACGGAAATCAGCGAGAAGATCTGGATCAGCGTGCCGGTTTGCGCCTGGGCGAACAGCGCGCCTTCCAGCGTGGTGTTGCGTTCCTGCCAGGATGTGACGCGCAGGCCGGTGGCATCACGCAGGAAGGCGGCGAATTCGCGCGCCTGCCCGGGATCGTGCAACTTCACTTCGATATTGGTCACGCCTTCGGGCAGGCGGAACAGCGGCCGCGCCGTACGGATCGACAGGAAGGCCACGCGCTCATCAAGGTTGAGCAGGCCGGTGCGAAAGATGCCGCGCACCGTCAACAAGCGATCAACACCGCGATCGGTGCGGAACAACACCGGCTGGCCGGCCGAAAGCCCAAGATTTTCGGCCAGCTGCGCGCCAATCAGGATGCCATCCGCACCCAGATCAGCGTCACCGGCGTTGATCTTGGTCGTTATCGGCGAAATAGCATCCAGCGCCGATGGTTCAATGGCGGTCACGGCCAGGGGCGCCACCGCTTCCCCCTTCACCAGGAAGGCATTGCCAGAAATCTGCGGGCTGATGGCGGACACCAGCGGCTGGCTGCGCAGCAGTGCCACGGTCGGGCCCCAGGCGCGGATCTGGCGGCGTTGAAAGGTTGAAACCAGCGCGACGGATTGCACATCGGCGGCCCTGGCGGGCAGCACCCGCGCCACGCGCACCTCCTGCTCCAGCGAGACATGTGAACTATTGGCCGTCACATCGGCAGTCAGCCGGATCGCCAGCCCTTCGATCAGCGCGGTGATGAACACAAAGGCGGTCACCCCCAGCGCCACGCCGGTGATCAGCAGGGCTGTCTGCGCCGGGTTGGAAAACAGATAGCGGCGGGCAACGACCAGTGCGAACATGTTGCCCGCGCCCCTATTTCGCCGCGACGGGCTGCGGCCGCACCCGGGCCTCCGGCGCCGTTTCGGCCGGGGTGAGCACGATACGATCGCCGTCGGCAAGGCCGCGTTCCACGATGGCATCGCGCGAGGGCCAATCGGCGATGGTGATCGCCCGTGCCCGCACAATGCCGTCGGCATCAACAAGATACACCGCAGGCGCGGTGGTGGCGTTGATCACGGCCTGCCGCGGGATCACGATGCCGGCGGCGCGCTGGGCCACGATGATCGTGATATCCACCGATCGACCGGCCGGAATCTGGCCGCCATCAACAGGCTGCAGCCTGATCGCCCTGCCGCCCGTGATCGGATCCACCCGCGGCGACACTTCGGTGATGCGCGCGGCGAACACCGCATCCGATCCGGTGAGGGCCGCCCGCGCCGCCATGCCGGGCCGCAGCGCATCGGCATAGGCTTCATCGGCTTCGGCGCGCAGTTCCACCGCATCGCCCGAACCCAGCTGGAACAGGGTGGTTTCGGGCGAGACAAGCTGGCCATTGTCGATGGGCCGCACCAGCACGACGCCCGCCATCGGAGCCCGGACGGTGAATTCACCGGTGCGCGCCACGGCAGCGCGGCGGGTGGCAGAGGCGGCGGCGAGCGCCGCTTCCGCCGAAAG
>NZ_JAUMBI010000071.1:0-1788 GCF_032115815.1 Sandarakinorhabdus sp. | reverse complement strand
CGCGGCCGGGCAGGAGCGCGACCTGCCCGACCGGCTCGTGGGCCATCTGGGCCGCGCGGGCTTCATCAAGCGAAGCCCGGGTGGCAAAGCCGCGGTTGGCCAGCGACTGTGTGCGCCCGAAAGTGAGCTTCGTCCGCGTCACCTCGGCGCGCGCCGCCTGTTCGCGCGCTGCTTCCGCCTGGGTTTGCGCCTGTTCGATTGTGGAACGCACAATGGCCAACGGCGCGCCCGCCGCCACCACATCGCCTTCGTCGTGCAACATTTGCACGATCTGGCCGGCATAGCGGGAACGCACATCAACAAGCTGTTTTGGTCTGACGCGCCCGACAACGGACAGGACAATCTCCACACGCCCGGCCTTCACCGTCGCTACTGAGACTTCGGCCGGGCGCAACAACCACCAGCCGACTGCCGCAATAATGATGGCGGCCACCAACGCAGCTGCTGCAATGAAACGCCAGCGCCCTCCAACAGCCTGACTGCCCCCGCCGCTTTGTGTTGTTTCGGGCCGGCTCGGCATCCTGTATCCAATTATCCCAAGGGTTAACCTTATGGTGGACCCCATAATGATACTGCACAATCAATTTGGTAACGCGTACCGCCTGCAGCCGCCTTTTCGGCTACCCGCCCAATTCAACTGTTGGTTTTTTGGCTCTGCATGGGGGCTTTGGGGTGGGGCCGGCGGCGGGTTGACGAGGAAAGGACAAAGAAAAAGGGGCGGCTGGTGGGCCGCCCCTTTCGGATTTGGTGGTTGGTGGGCCGCCTCAGTGGCCGGCGAGGGCCGCCAACAACAAGAGCGCCACGATGTTGGTGATCTTGATCATCGGGTTCACGGCGGGGCCGGCGGTGTCCTTGTAAGGGTCACCCACGGTATCGCCGGTCACGGCGGCCTGGTGGGCCGGCGAGCCTTTGCCGCCGTAGGCGCCTTGTTCGATCACTTTCTTGGCGTTGTCCCACGCGCCGCCGCCGCTGGTCATGGAGATGGCGACGAACAGCCCGGAGATGATGACGCCCATGAGCAGCGCGCCCAGGGCGGCAAAGCCGTTGCCCTGGCCGGCCACGGCGGTGATGACGTAATAGACCACCACGGGCGCCAGCACCGGCAGCAGGGACGGCACGATCATTTCCTTGATCGCGCCGGCGGTGACGAGGCCCACGGTGCGGGCATAATCGGGCTTCACTTCGCGGGTGGCGATGCCGGGATTTTCGCGGAACTGGGCGCGAATATCCTGGGCAACGGCCTGGGCCGTACGGCCCACCGCTGTCATCGCCATGCCGCCGAACAGATAGGGCAGCAGCGCGCCGAGCAGCAGCCCGACGACGACATAGGGATTGGACAGCGAGAAATCGACCGGCACTTCCTTGAAGAACTGCGCCAGATCCTCGGTGTAGGTGGCGAACAGCACCAGCGCGGCAAGGCCGGCCGAACCGATGGCATAGCCCTTGGTGACGGCCTTGGTGGTGTTGCCCACCGCATCGAGGGCATCGGTGCGCTGGCGCACTTCGCCATCAAGGCCGGCCATTTCGGCGATGCCCCCGGCGTTGTCGGTCACCGGGCCATAGGCGTCCAGCGCGACGATCATGCCGGCCAGGGCCAGCATGGCGGTGGCGGCAAAGGCGATGCCGATCAGGCCGCCCAGTTTGAAGGTGGCGATGATGCCGGCAACGATCACCAGTGTGGGTAGCGCGGTCGATTCCATCGACACGGCGAGACCCTGGATGACGTTGGTGCCATGGCCCGAATCCGATGCCTTGGCGATGGATTGCACCGGGCGATAATCGGTGCCG
>NZ_JAUMBI010000070.1:0-1543 GCF_032115815.1 Sandarakinorhabdus sp. | reverse complement strand
CTGCGCAAACACCATCCACGCCGCCGCCATCGCCCGCGTGTCCGGCCGGGCCAGCACCTGCGCCGCGCCATAGGCCGGGCCATAATAGGCGCTGTTGGCCACCGTGGGCAGGATCAGCAGCGCAATTGCCAGTCGCCAATCATCCACCATGTATCCGGCGAACAATATGGGCGCGGCCAGCACCATCGCCCAGGCCGGCAGGGTGAGCATGTGACGCCGGTCTTTGGCGCCGAACTTGTCCGCCGCCCAGCCGCCGAGCCAGGTGCCGACAATGCCGGCAATGCCCAGGATCACGCCCACCCAGATTGCCGTCTGCCCCACGCTCAGCTTGTGGGTGCGCTGGAAATAGACCAGCACCCACACGCCCTTGCCATAGCTGAGGAACGCCACCAGCGACGCACCGGACAGCACCAGGCAATAGGCTGGTGATTTCGCCAACAGCTTCAGGCTCGCCATCATCGAAAGGCGCGGCGGTGCATCGGCCGGCGCAGCGCGGCCAAGGCGCGGATCCTTCAAGAAAAACCACACGAACACCGCCAGCAGCAGCCCGGGCAGGCCCACCACCCAGAACGCCTCGCGCCAGCCCAGGGCTTCGGCCATGCCGCCGCCGATCAACGTGCCCAAAAGGCCGCCGATGGGGATGCCCAGCCCGAAAAAGGCGATGCCGCCGGCACGCTTTTCCGGCGGCAGGCTGTCAGCAATCAGCGCGTGGGCGGTGGGCGTGCAGCCGGCCTCCCCCACACCAACGCCGATACGCGCCAGCAGCAATTGCCAGAAATTCTGCGCCACCCCGCACAGCGCCGTCATGGCTGACCACACCGCCACGCACACCGCGATCAGACGGCTGCGGTTGGTGCGGCCATTATCGGCCACCCGCGCAATCGGCACACCCAGCGTGGCATAGAAGAGCGCAAAGGCGAGGCCCGTCAGCAGGCCCAACTGGCTGTCGGACAGATCAAGATCGCGGGCGATGGGTTCGGCCAGAATCGAAACGATCTGCCGATCGATGAAGTTGAAGATATAGACGACCAACAGCGTCCACAGCAGCAGCCGCGGATGCGGCGCGCCTTCCGGCTTCTCCATCATCATCTCCCCAAACTTTTGCGCAGCCTGCCCTCGCCGCTCTTGGCTGGCAAGCTGGTTCCATTAGAGAGGAGACAAGGAGACTCCTGCCATGACCGCCTATCCCGTTCGCCCTGCCCTGTTCATCGATGGCCACTGGCTCTCCGGCGAAGGCCGCGCCACCCACCAGGTGGTCAACCCTGCCACCGGCGCCGTGCTGGCCGAACTGCCGCTGGCCACCACCGCCGATCTGGATGCGGCGCTCGATGCCGCCGCGCGGGGGTACCCGCTGTGGCGGGCCACATCCGTGGACGAAAAGGCCGCCGTGCTGGCCGGCGCTGCCCGCTTGATGCGCGAACGGGTGGAGATCATCGCCACCACCGCCACGCTGGAACAGGGCAAGCCGCTGGCCGAAGCCCGCGCCGAACTGGGCTACAGTGCCGCCCTGGTCGATTTCTACGCCGGCGAGGTGCGCCGCAAT
>NZ_JAUMBI010000069.1:0-22125 GCF_032115815.1 Sandarakinorhabdus sp. | reverse complement strand
AACAGCGCAATTTTGGCGACGTGCCAATGCTGCGCAACGAACAGATCCCGCCAATCGAAGTCGCTTTCCTCACCCCGGATTATCCGGTGACGGGGCTGGGTGAGCCGGCCTATCCGGCGGTCGCGCCGGCGCTGGCCAATGCGATCTTTGCGGCAACGGGCGTGCGCCTGCGCAAATTGCCGCTGGATATCAGCGCCCTGAAGGCCTGAAGCGTCACATTCTCGTCACGATGGATGGGCAAGCGGCAGTGATGCGCCGCTTTGCCCTTCCCCTTCTGCTCCTCGCCGCCCCTGCCACCGCGCAGGATGTGCAAAGCTGGAACACGCTGGTCGCGCAGGGGCCGGTGGACGGCAAATTGCTGCTGTGGGCCGAACTGCAGCCGCGGTTCACCAGCGATGTTGGCCGCATGGGCCAGTTCATCGCGCGCGGCGCGCTGGGCGTGCGGCTGAAGAACGACATCGATTTGCACGCCGGTTATCATTTTCAGCACAACAATCCAGCGCCGGGCGTGACCAGCGACGAGCATCGCTTCTGGCAGCAGGTGATGGGGCCGGTGCTGCGGCGCGAGAATGGCTTTGCACTGATCACCCGCTGGCGGCTGGAGCAGCGCACGTTCGAAGGTGCGCAGGACACCGGCTGGCGTCTGCGCATGTTGTGGCGGGCGCAGCAACCGCTGCACGGCAAAGGCAGCGCGGGGCCGCTGGTCTGGGCCGAAACCTTCGTGGCCTTCAACAGCACCGATTGGGGCGCGCGCGGCGGCTTTGATCAGCAGCGGGTGTTTGTGGGCTGGCTGCAACCCTTGGGCAAGCGGCTGAATCTCGAAGCCGGTTACATGCACCAGCACATCAACCGCCCCGGCCCCAACGCCGGCAACCATGTACTCAATCTCACGCTGAACCGCCGGCTCGGTTGAGCCGGCGGCCGGCGAAGTCGCTTACTTCAAGGTCTTGAGGTAGGCGATCACGTCCTTGCGCTTCTTGGCGTCGGCAATGCCGGCAAAGGCCATCTTGGTGCCCGGCACCCAGGCCATCGGCTTGGTGAGATAGGTGTCGAGATTGGCATCGCTCCAGGCGCCGCCCTTGGCCTTCATCGCAGCGGAATAGCTGAAGCCGGCCAGCGTACCGATCTTGCGGCCCACCACGCCGGCCAATGACGGCCCGATACGGTTCTGCCCGGCCACCACGCTGTGGCAGGCCTTGCACTGCACGAAGGCCTTTTCGCCGGCCTTGGCATCCTGCGCTGCCGCCGGGGCGGCCAGTGCGGTAGCCGCGAGCGCGGCAGTGAGCATCATGGTCTTCATCTTGTGTTTCCTTTCTGCATCAATGCTGGTGCTGCGCGGCGGCAGCGGCGGTTTCGGCCTTGAACGCGACGTCAACAGCGCCGGCCTTTTCAAAGGTCAGCCGCGCCGTGATCATCTGGCCGGGCGTCACCGCCGCCTTCAGGCCGATGAACATCACGTGCAGGCCGCCGGGGGCAAACACCACCTTGCCACCGGCCGGAATCTGCACGCCGCCAGCCTGGGCGCGCATCTGCATCACACCGCCCTGATTGATCGTACCGTGCAGATCGGACCGGTTGGATGCGGCAGTGGTGACCGACAGCAACCGATCCGCCGTCTTGCCGCTGTTGGTGATGGTCATGAAGCCGGCGCCGGTTTTCGATACCGGGCTGGCAACGCGCAGGACCGGATGATCGACCAGCAACGCGCCGGCCTTGGTTTCATGCGCCAGCGATGGCGCGGACAGGCCCAGCAAAAGGCCCGCAATTGGAATTAATTTCATGATGATCTCCTGAATACAGCATGGGCCGGCCGGAACCGGCTGCGGTGATCAGGCCAACGGCGGTCCCTGGCCGGGCGGGCGAGCGCGGTGGTGGTGGGCCATCTGCCGAACGGGCGGCGACGCCGGCACCGGCAACAGTGGCACGGCCAGCGGCAGCAGCAGCAGCGCCGCCGTGGCCAGCAAAGGCCCCAGCGCCAGCCCAAAAGCGCAGGGTTGATCGTCGGCCGGCGCGGGCGTGCCTGGATCGGCAGGCAACACGGCACCGCTGCACAGGGTGATGGCCATGCCGCCGTTGCCCGTCGCCACCGGCATCCAGCCGGCCGGCAACAGCAGGCGCAGCGCCAACGCTGCCACGAAAATGCCAGCAAAAATCAGACCGGACGAGCGGCGGTTCATGGCCGCTCTGTGCCAGCGGCGTTGCAGTCGGGCAATTCCGCAATCACCCTGATTAGCTGCCGTCCAGCCCCAAGGCTTTCACATCCGCCGTGGCGGCCGCCAGATCGGCATGGGCGACGATCTGGCGGAAGGCAGCATCCAGCCGGCGCACCTGCGCGTCGGCCGCGGCTTCCTCGCGCAGGTTGACGAGGAAGAAATCCGACGCGCCTTCCTGGAAACGGCGGCGTTCGGCGCCGGCCATGGTGAGGGCGCGATCCTGTTCGTCGATGGCGATGCCCAGCAGCCGGCGCGACTGGCGGGCAGCAATGGACAGCCCGGAAATCTCGATGCGGATCTGATCCTCGATGAAGCGGCGGCGTTGCTGGAAGCCATCGAGTTCGGCGCGCGTTTGTCCCAGCCGTCCGCGCGCCAGGCGCTGCTGCAGCGGCACCGACAAGTTGAGCCCTACCATCGATGCGGTGCCGGTGAACGGCCGGCCGGCAGTGCCGGCATCGCCAACATATTGGTTCACCTCGGCCTTCACATCGAGGCGGGGCAGGAAGTTGTTGCGATCAAGCTGCAGCCTGGTGCGGGCCTGGGCGATGCGGACATCCACCACTTTCAGATCCGGCCGATTCTCCAGCGCGGCCATCACATCATCGGCCAACGGCAGCGGATCGCCAAGCCGGCGCGGCAGCCGTTCCGGGCCGGGCACGATCGGGTTGCCATCGGCATCGCGCCAGAACAGAGACAGGCTGACGGCTGCCACCTGCAACGCCTGTTCGGCCTGCACCACCAGGGTTTGCCGGCGCAGGATATTCTGTTCGTTTTCGGTTAACAGGATGGCTGGGCGCAGGCCTTCGGCCACCTGGCGCTTGAAACCGGCCTGGCGATCGAGCGCCAGTTGCAGCAGCCCCTTGAACACCGCCACGCGCTGACCGGCGATCAGCCAGTTGTTGTAAGCGGTGATGGCGCGGGCCTGCACGCCGATGGCAACCAGCAGCCGATCATTATCGGCCAGCACGACATCACCGGTTGCAATGGCGCGGTTGAAACGACGCTCATCAATGTCGCGGTCCCGCAACAGCGCGAACATTGTGCCAACGGTAAGCCGGCCCAGCTGGGCCGTGTTGTTGCCCGATTGAGACGACGAAAAGCTGCCGCGCGAAATGTCGTATCCGCCATAGATGGAGCCGCCGTTGGTGGCGAGCGGCTGCGACAGGCGGAAGCCGGCCTCGGCCCCATCATAGAAGCCGGTGGGCCGGGCTTCGGCGTTGGCGCTGAACAACGTGTCGAAAGCACCTTCGGTGGTGAGCACGCGACTTTCCGCGCCACGCACCCGGGCCAGGGCTTCCAGCACTTGCGGCGCGTGGAAACGGCTGGCGGCCAACACCTCAGCCAGTTCGAGCGGGGCGCTGGCGGCCGGCAGCGGCTGTGCGGCGTCACGGGCGTCGGCCTCCAGCTGGCGCCGGTTGCTGGGCTGCGGCTGGTCTGGCTGCTGAGCCGCCACGGGAGCCGCAGCCAGCAGCAGCGCCAGCAAACCAGCCTTATTTGGCAGACGAGGACGCATCACTGCCCTTTGGCGCCTTCACCTCGCCGTTCATGGCCGGTTCTGCACCTGGCCTCGTGAACTGCAGCGGGAAATCGTTGAGCAGCCGCCACAGTTCGAACCAGATCGGCACGGTGTTCATCTGCACCCAGCCGCGCACCTTGGCACCCAGCCGCACGGCGCGTTCATCCGGCCACGGATCACGGTCAGTGCTTTCGGTGACGAGGATGCGGAACAGGCCGTTGGGCGAGGCATTGAGATCAACCGCGGCGACCTGGCCATCGAAGAAGCCCTTGGCCACCGACGGCCAGCCCGAAAACTGGATCGCCGGCCAGCCTTCGAATTCCATGCGCACGCGGCGGCCAACATGGATCAACGGGATGTCGCGGCCGTCCATGTACAGTTCGACCACCCGGCGCGACTGTTCGGGCACGAAGGTGGCGAGCACGTCGCCCTGCTTGACGATGGTGGCGCTATCGATGCTGGTCACCCGCATGATGCGGCCATTGCGCGGGGCCCGGATCACCTGTTCGGACTGGCGGCGCAGGTTGACGTCGATCTTGTTGATATCCGCCCGCTGGGAGGCGATCTTGGCGCGGAATTCCGCCACCTTGATCTGGGCCAGTTCCATGTCGCGCCGGGCGGCCAGACCTTCGCCGTAAAGCGTGGTCATGCGCTTCACGTCGCGCTGAGCGGTGGCGCTGGCAGCTTCGGTCGCCGCGATTTCCGCAACCTTCTGGGCCCGTTCAGCTTGCAAGCGGCTGAGGAAATCGGGATCGAGGTCGATCACCCGGGCGATGGGATCGCCGGCCTTCACCTGGGCACCATCGGTGACGAACCAGCGATCAAGCCGGCCGGGCACCAGCGCGGAGATGTTCTGCTGTCGGTCGCGCGGATCATAGGCGATCACGCTGCCCGTGCCCTGTGCCGTCTGCACCCAGGGCGTCAGCGTGATGAAGGCCAGAAAGGCGATGATGCCGATCACCACCATGCGGGCAAAATTGCGCATCACCAGCGGGGGATTGAGGCCGCGCAGGGTGGCAAAATGGCCGTCGGGCAAGCTGCTGCGATCAGTCGCCATCAACGGTCTCCCGGCCGGCGGCGGCGCGCAGGCCATCGAAGGTGCCACGATCCCGCGTGATCAACTGGCGATCAAGGCCGAGCCACAGATAGCCATCCAGCACCAGATCTTCGGGCCGGTTGCTGAAGTAGAGAATGGTGGTCTGGGTGTCGCGGAAATGATCGAACACCGCCTTCAGCCGCGCGCGCGCCACCGTGTCGAACAGCGGCGACAACACCAGGATGCGCGGTTCCGACAGGATCGCGGCCGCCAGCTTCAGCTGCATCATCTTGGCCACGGTGAACGGTGCGCCGGTAGACGAAAGGCGCGTGTGGAAACCGTCGGGCAGCAACGCCAGCCGGTCTTCCAGGCCCACCAGCTTCAGGGCTGCCATCTGGTCTGCCGCATTCTTGGCCGGGTTGGCGAGACGGAGATAATCGGCAATGGTCGATTCCACGATGGCAGCCCGATCAAGCACGGCGATGTCCGAGCGCAGCGCCAGCGGGTCCATCAGCGCGATATCGACCCCGCCCAGCGTGATCAGGCCCGATTGCGGTTTTTCCAGCCGCTTCAGCAAATCGGCAAATTCGCGTTCCATGCCCGGCACGCCTTGGCAGACGAGACGGCTGCCGGCAGCAATCTGCAGGTTCACCGTGGCTGCCCCGACCGGCAGGGCAAAGCGCAAATGGCTCATCTCCAGCGCGCCGCCGCTGGGCGGTGCCAGGCCGGCGGCCGGCTTTGCTTCCTGCTTCAGGCCATAAAGCAGGGACAGTTCCTCGATGGAGGCGACAAGATCGTACCAGTCGTCGAGATAGGAATAGAGGCTGTTCATACCGGCAAACACGCCGGACAGGATGAGTTCGGCTGCCACCAATTGCCCGATCGACAACTGTTCCTGGATGACCAGCCAGCCACCCAGCGCCAGCAGACCGGCCGACGCTGCGGCATAAAGAAAATAGAAGGCGATGGTCTGCGGGAATTGGTAGGCGAAATGATCAGCGTGGGCCTTCACATAATTGGCCGTCACCCGTTCCGCCCCGTCCAGCGCATAATCGATGTGCCGCGCCGATTTGTAGAAGCCGTTGGACGCGCCCACGGTTTCAAGGAAATGCGCGGCATTGTATTTTTCGTGGGAGAGGACGATCGAGGTCTTCATCGCGCCCTTCGACCAGATCGCCCACACCGCCCACAACAACGCTATCAGCACCAGATTGAAGGCCAGGAAAAACGGGTGGTAGAAACTGGTGACGATGAAACCGACGATCATGCTCAGCACGATGGTGAAACCGCCGATCAGCAGCGACGGCACCGCCTTTTGCATGTTCACCAGCTCGAAATAGCGATTGAACAGGTCGATGCGGCGATCATCCTGGAAGAAGGGATCGGCGGCGTTGATCACCCGCATCGTCACATCTGCAACCAGCCGCGCCATGAAGCGGCGGCGGTACAGCTCCATCAGGTGAATGCGCAGTACCGACAGCAGGCCGGAAACGATAAGCAAGCCAAACAAGATGGCGGCCAGGGTGAACAACGGCACCGGCAGCGCCGTGTTGGCGATGCTGTTGATCAGCAGTTGCACCGAAATCGGCGTGGCAAGACCAAGCAAGGCAATGCCAACGCCATAGATGATCGCCAGCCAGAAATAATTCTTTTCCGGCCAGAGGATGTCCTTCATCCAGCTGTACACCAGCTGGTTCAAGTCCATCTTCACAAGATCCTTGGCGGCCATGTCTCTCCTGTCACCTGTGGCGGGCAACGACGGCCCATGTAGGGGCAGGCCGCTGCAATGCCAAGGCGGGCTGCGCGAAAAAATTACGCCACCGTAATGTTACCCCTTCCGACCCCGGCTTGGGTTAGCACAGAACGGCCCGCATCAGGCATCAGCCAACTGCCGCAGGCCAGTGGCAAGGCGGTCGGCAATCTCGTCGATCTGCGCCTCGCTGATGATCAATGGCGGCGACAGCGCAATGATGTCACCGGTGACGCGGATCAGCAGGCCGGTGTCGAACATGGCACGGAAGATCTCCTGCCCGCGCACGCCCGGCTGGCCGGGGCGGGGCGCCAGTTCGATGGCGCCGACCAGGCCGAAATTGCGGATGTCGATCACGTGCGGCAGGCCGGCAAGGCTGTGCATCGCCGCTTCCCAATGGCTTTCCAGCGCGCGAGCGCGGGCGAACAGGCCTTCATTGGCATAAAGATCGAGCGTGGCGATGCCGGCGGCGCAGGCCAGCGCGTGGCTGGAATAGGTATAGCCGTGGAACAGTTCGATGCCCGGCACGTCGCCCGGCGCATCGACGATGGCGTCATACACATGCCGCGCCGCTGCCACCGCGCCCATCGGCACGGCGGCGTTGGTCAGGCCCTTGGCGAGGCAGATGATATCGGGCGTGACGCCGAAGCGTTCAGCGGCGGTGGCCGCGCCAATCCGGCCGAAACCGGTGATCACTTCATCGAAGATCAGCAGGATGCCGTGCTGCGCCGTGATCGCCCGGAGCCGTTCCAGATAACCCACCGGCGGCACCAGCACGCCGGTTGAGCCGGCTAGCGGTTCGACGATGACAGCAGCGATTGTATCGGGGCCGTGCAGGGCGATCATCGCCTCCAGCCGGTCGGCAAAGTCGGCGCCGTGGGCCGGCTGGCCCTTGCTGAACGCATTGCGCGCCGGGTCGTGCGTGTGCGGCAGGTGATCGGTGCCGGGCAGGCCAGTGCCGAAGGTGCGACGGTTGGTGACGATGCCACCCACCGAAATCCCGCCAAAACCGGTGCCGTGATAGCCGCGTTCGCGCCCGATCAGGCGGATGCGCTGGCCCTGGCCCTTCGCCCGCCAATAGGCCAGCGCGATCTTGAGCGCGGTATCGACGCTTTCCGAGCCCGAGTTGGTGAAGAAGATCCGGTCCAGCCCTTCCGGCATGATGCCGGCCACGCGGGAGGCGAGCTGAAAGGCCAGCGGATGGCCCAACTGGAAGGTGGGCGCATAATCGAGCACGGCGGCCTGTTGCTGGATCGCCTTGACGATGGGTTCACGGCCATGGCCGGCGTTCACGCACCACAGGCCGGCGGTGCCATCCAGCACGCGGCGGCCATCGGCGGTGGTGTAGTGCATGTCCTGCGCGGCCACCATCAGGCGGGGATTCGCCTTGAAATAGCGGTTGTCGGTAAACGGCATCCACAGCGACGACAGGTCGTTGGGGAGACTTGGGGGCGCTACACTGGCCATGGTGCCGATCTCCATTCTCAGGCCTGGGCGAGCAGTTTCTCGATCTGGCTGCCCAGTGCGTCCGGCTTGGTGGCCGGCGCAAAACGATCCTGCACCTTGCCAAGCTTGTCGACGAGGAACTTGGTGAAGTTCCACTTCACCGCCTCGCTGCCAAGCAGGCCGGGCGCCTGTTTCTTCAGCAACTGGAACAGCGGGTGCGCGTTGTCGCCGTTCACGTCGACCTTGGCGAACAGGGGGAAGTCCACATCGTAGGTGAGCTTGCAGAAATTGGCGATCTCGCTGGCATCGCCTGGCTCCTGCGCGCCGAACTGGTTGCAGGGGAAACCGAGCACGGCAAAGCCCTTGGGGCCATATTTCTTTTGCAGCGCTTCCAGCCCTTCATATTGCGGCGTGAACCCGCATTTGCTGGCGGTGTTGACGATCAGCAGCACCTTGCCTTCGAATTCCTTCAGGGAAATCTCGCGGCCATCGATGGTCTTGGCGCTGAAATCATAAACGGTCGTCATATACGCTTCCCTTCAGGGCTGATGCTGCCCGGCCAGGGCTGCCGCAAAATGCCGGCGACACAGGGCCACATAGCGATCATTGCCACCAATCTCGGTCTGCTGGCCAGAGGCCACCGGCTTGCCTTGCCCGTCAATACGCAAGTTCATCGTCGCCTTGCGGCCACAGGCGCACACGGCTTTCAGCTCGGTCAGCGTATCGGCGATGGCCAGCAGCCACTGGCTGCCCGGAAACAGATTGCCGAGGAAATCGGTGCGCAGGCCATAGCAGAGCACCGGAATGCCCAGATCATCGGCGACACGCGCCAGTTGCCAGACCTGATCCCTGGTGAGGAACTGGGCTTCATCGACCAGCACGCAATTGAGCGTGCTGACGGCATGGCCGGTGGCGACCGCAGCGAACAGATCGGTTTCGGGGGCGAATGTTTCGGCCGGCGCCGACAATCCGATGCGCGATGCGATCACGCCCTGCCCCGCCCGATCATCGATCGCAGCAGTGAACAGCATCGTGTGCATGCCGCGCTCGCGATAGTTGAAGCTGGCCTGCAGCAGCACCGTCGATTTGCCGGCGTTCATTGACGCATAGTAGAAATAGAGCTTGGCCACGCACGTTCTTTGCGCGTGGCCAAGCCATTTGGTCAACGGGCTGGTTAGCGATTGCCGCCGATGAGATCGCCCAGTTCGCCCAGCACGCTGCCCTCGCCGCGGTTCTGGCCGCGGCCCATGGCGGCCTGCATCATGCGGCCGGCCAGTCGGCTGAACGGAAGCGACTGGATCCACACCTTGCCCGGCCCGGTGAGGCGGGCGAAGAACACGCCTTCACCGCCGAACAGCATGGATTTGACGCCGCCCACGCTTTCCAGATCGAAATTCACCGAAGGCGTGAAGGCCGCCACGCAGCCGGTATCAACATGCAGCACCTCGCCCGGCGCCAGCGTGCGCTCGATCACGGTGCCGCCCATCTGCACGAACACCCAGCCATCGCCTTCCAGCTTCTGCATGATGAAGCCTTCGCCGCCGAACAGCCCGGTCATCACCTTGCGCTGGAAGGCAACGCCGATCGAAACGCCCTTGGCCGCCGCCAGGAACGCGTCCTTCTGGCAGATCAGCGTGCCGCCAATGCTGTCCAGCTTGAGCGGCAGGATATGGCCGGGGGTGGGCGCGCCAAAGGCAACGCGCGCCTTGCCGCCGCCATTGTGGGTGTAAACCGTGGTGAACAGGCTTTCGCCGGTGAGCAGCCGCTTGCCCGCGCCCATCAGCGCGCCCATGAAGCCCCCAGATTGCCCGCCGCCATCGCCGAACACGGTGGTCATGCCAATGCTGGCATCCTTCCATACCATGGCACCGGCTTCGGCCACGGCGCTTTCGCCGGGATCAAGCTCGATCTCGACGAACTGCAGTTCGTGGCCCTTGATCTCGAAATCGATATCGTCGGCGATGCCGGTGGCGCGGCTGTGTTGCCAGGGATTGGGCATGGATCGTCTCCTTTTGTGGTGATGCCAATGTAGGGCGGGTGTGTTGCGCCGCCAAGACGCCGGCCGCGACAAAATCGTTAGTGGCTTGCACCAGCGCACGCGTTGGGCAACACACGCGGCCATGAAGCATCTGCCCCTCTTCGCCGCCCTTCTCATCAGCACCGCCCCGGCATTTGCCGCTGAAGCCGAGGACGCCTTGATCACCGTCACCGGCAAGGGCCTGAAGGATCTGCCCGGCGATGCCGCGCTGTCACTGATCGTGATCGACCGGGAGCGCATTCTGAACACTGGATCGAACCGGCTGGAATCGGTGCTCGCCGATATCGCCGGGCAGCAGCAGTTCCGCCGGTCTGACAGCCGCTCCGCCAATGCCACATCGCAGGGCATTACCCTTCGGGGCCTGGGCGGCAACGCCTCGTCCCGCGCGCTGCTGGTGCTGGATGGCGTGCCGCAGGCCGATCCGTTCGGCGGCTGGGTGGCATTTCCGGCCTATGCCACCGGGCGGCTGGATCGCATCCGGGTGACGCGCGGCGGCGGCAGCGGTTACTGGGGCCCGGGCGCGCTGGCGGGCACCATCGAGCTGGAATCCGTGGGCGGCAACGCGGTGCGGCCGTTCGACGGCGCCATCGCTTATGGCAGCCGCAACAGCCTGGATGCGCAAGGTGCGCTCGGGCTGACGCGCGACAAGGGTTTCGCTACGCTGTCTGCCGCCTATGGCCGCGGCGACGGCTTCATCCCCATCGTGGAACGCAATCGCGGCCCAGTCGATCGCGCCGCCCCTTATGAACAGGCGAGCGTTGCGTTGCGCGCCGTAGTGGAAATCGCCGCCGATACCGAAGCACAAGTGACGGCCAATGCCTTCACCGACAGCCGCGAGCGCGGCAGCGATTTTTCGCGCAACACCTCCGAAGGCGTCGATGGCGCCATCCGGCTGGTCGGGCGCGGGCGTTGGGGCTGGCAGGCGCTGGCCTATGTGCAGACGCGCAACTTCACCTCCGACTTTGCCGCCGTGAACGCGACGCGCACCAGCGTCACCCAGAGCCTGGCCCAGTTCAACACGCCGGCCACCGGCTGGGGCGGCCGGCTGGAACTCGCGCCGCCAGTGGGTGAAGGCATCTCGCTGCGACTGGGTGCCGATACGCGGCAATTGACCGGCGAAACCAACGAGCTGTTCACCTATGTCAATGCCGCCCCCACCCGCCAGCGCGAAGCCGGCGGCCGCACCGGCACCACCGGCCTGTTCGTTGATGGCAGCATCGAGCGCGGCATCGTCACCGCCACCGTGTCCGGCCGCATCGACTGGTGGAACATCAAGGACGGCCGCTTGCTGGAAACCACAATCGCCACCAACGCGCCGTTCACGAGCCTGCTGTTTGCCGATCGTTCCGGCCATGAATTCACGGGGCGCGTCGGTCTGGCCATCAAGGCCGCCGAATGGCTGGGCTTGCGCGGTGCGGCCTATCGCGGCTGGCGGCTGCCCACCTTGAATGAACTTTATCGCCCGTTCCGCGTTGGCCCCGATGCCACGGCCGCCAATGCGCTGCTCGGCCCTGAACGGGTGACGGGTGTTGATCTGGGCTTCACGCTGAAGCCAGCCGAAGGCGTCGAGATCGGCGTCACCGGCTTCTGGAACCGCATGGACGACACCATCGCCAACGTCACCCAAGGACGCGGGCCGGGCAGCTTCCCCGGCGTCGGCTTTGTGGCGGCCGGCGGCTTCTATCGCCAGCGCCAGAATCTTGATGCGCTTGAGGTGTGGGGCTGGGAGGTGGATGCCCGCCTGCGCCGCGGGCCGTTCGGGCTGACCGCGAGCTGGAGCCATGTCGATCCCACCATCGCCGCCACCGGTGCCGCCGCACCCCTGGATGGCCTGCGCCCGGCGCAGACCCCGCGCGATCAATTCTCCGGCACTGTCGATTACACGGGGAAGCTGTTCACGGCGTCGGCCACACTGCGCCACATCGCCGCCCAGTTCGAGGATGACCAGAACAGCCGCAGCCTGAACGCCGCCACCATGGTCGATGCCCTGCTGCTGGTGCCGTTGGTGAAGGGCTTTGCCATCGAGGGCCGGGTGGAAAATCTGTTCGATGCTGAAGTGCAGGCGGCGCTTTCGGGCACCGGTGTGGTGGAACGCGCCCTGCCGCGCACCTTCTGGGTGGGCGCGCGCGTTTCGTTCTGACCGGGTGATCCCCGTATCGACGGGCGTATGATGCGGGCCTAGCTTGTGCAGGCACCAATGGAGACGCGCCGCATGACCCGTTACAGCAAGGTTGCCATCACGCTGCATTGGCTGATGGCCCTGATGATCATCGGCAATCTGGCCGGCGGCTTCCTGCATGATTTCGTGCCGCGCGAAGGCGGCCAGCGCGCGCTGGTCATGGATTTCCACAAGAGCTTCGGCCTGACCATCATCGCCCTCACCCTGTTCCGGCTCGGCTGGCGATTGAGCCACCCGGTGCCGACGCTGCCGGCCTATTTCACCGCCAGCGAACGGCTGCTGGCCAAGGCTGCGCATTGGGGTTTCTATGCCGTGATGCTGGCGCTGCCGCTGTCGGGCTGGGTCGCGGCCGATCGCAATGATCGCCCGTTGGCCTGGTTCGGCCTGCCGGTATCGAAATTCGGCGTGGGCAAGGCCACCGGCAGTGCCGCCAACGAACTGCACGAGATATTGGGCTGGGCCATGCTGGCGCTGCTGGCGTTGCACATCGTTGGCATCATCAAGCATCTGGTGATGGACCGTGACAATCTGATGCCACGCATGGGTGTGGGCCGCCCAAGCGCTTGACGCTGCCGGCCCGTCCCCGCCACACAGGCGCATGGCCGACACGATCAAGCTGCACGAAAGCTGGCGCGCACCGTTGGCGGGCGCGTTGGCCTCGCCCGACATGGCGGCGCTGAAGGCCTTCCTGCTGGCCGAAAAGGCCGCTGGCAAGGCGATCTTTCCAAAGGGCAGCGATTGGTTCCGCGCACTTGATCTGACGCCGCTGGATCAGGTGCGCGTGGTGATCCTGGGGCAAGACCCCTATCACGGCCCCGGCCAGGCGCATGGTCTGGCCTTTTCCGTGCAGCCCGGCGTGAAGGTGCCGCCCAGCCTGGTCAACATCTACAAGGAACTGCAATCCGATCTCGGCATCGCGCCGGCACAGCACGGCTTTCTGGAACATTGGGCGCAGCAAGGCGTGTTGCTGCTCAACACCAGCCTGACGGTAGAACAGGGCCTGGCCGCCAGCCACAAGGGCCGCGGCTGGGAAGCGTTCACCGATGCCGTGATCCGGCTGGTCGCCAACCGCGACAGTCCCTGCGTCTTCCTGCTGTGGGGCAACCACGCCCAGAAAAAGGCCGATTTTGTCGACGCCGGCCGGCATCTGGTGCTGAAAGCCCCCCACCCGTCACCACTGTCAGCCCACAGTGGCTTTTTCGGCTGCCGCCATTTCAGCCGCACCAACCAGTGGCTGCTGGCGCAGGGCCTGTCCCCCATCGACTGGACGCTGCCGCCAGTCTAGCCTGAGGACGTGTTGAAGTGGGAAAATCGATGCGAAGCCTTGTTCTAGCCCTGCTGCTGCTCGCCGCGCCGGCGGTGGCCAATCCGCTGCTCACCGATCCGCCTGCCACCGCCACGCCGCGCGCCCGCATGGAGGTGCTGCACATTCCCTCGGGCGGAGTAGAGATCAACGGCATCGCCTATCTCGCGGCCGGCCCGGGGCCGCACCCCACCATCATCATCTGCCACGGCTGGCCGGGCAACGAGAAGAATCTCGATCTGGCGCAGGCGCTGCGCCGGGCGGGGTGGAACGCCATCACCTTCAATTATCGCGGCGCCTGGGGCAGCCCCGGCGCTTTCCGTTTCGGCCAGAATCCGGAGGATGCAAAAGCCGTGCTGGCCATGTTGCGCAGGCCCGAGGTGGCAGCGAGACTGGGCATCGACACCAGCCGCATCGTTCTGGCCGGGCACAGCATGGGCGGCTGGGTAACGGGGATGGTGGCATCCGAAGATCAGGCATTGGCCGGCGCCATCCTGATTTCGGCGGCCAACATGGGCATGGCCGCGCAAATGGCCGGCGACCGGCTTGAAGCACAGGCCGCCGGCAACAGCGAAGCCTTGGCCGGCACCTCACCAGCGCTGCAGGCCGCCGAATTGCGCGCGCAGGCGGCCGCCTTTGATCTGCGCCCGCGTGCTGCCGGCCTGGCCCGCCAGCCGCTACTGGTGCTGACGTCAGACGACGGGCTGAAACCCACCACGGATCCGCTGGTCGCCGCCGCCCGCGCTGCCGGTGGCAAGGTGACCGAAGGCCATCAGGCCACCGATCACAGCTGGTCCGACGCGCGGATTGCACTTGCAACCCGCATCCATGATTGGCTTGAAACCTTGCCCGCACGCCGCTGAAGCGCGGGCCGGGCGCACTCAAGTTGTGGCCGGAGGCACAAATATGGTGGCTTGCTGGTCGGGCTCGGTATGGGAAAGTGAAAGATCTGGCGATGATTGGCCTGCGGCTTCGACATGAAAGAGGCCATGCGGCAGGCCGTCGAACAGCACATAGCCTTCGAAATCGGTGACGCCGTGCGCGACCGGGTTGCCACTTGCACCACGCAGGGTGACGGGCACGCCGGAACGCGGCGTGCGGGCATCGCCGGCGACCAGCAGTATCCGGGCTTCGATGCTGCCGGTCGGCCGCAAAGGGATGGCCAGGCTTCGGACTTCGCCAGGGCGCAGGCGCAATTGGTCGCCGGGTCGGGTAGGCCGCAAGTTGAAAGTGGGCAGCGATGCCAGCTGGGTTTCAATTTCCACTGGCGGCCCGGCGGGCAGCCCGCGCAGCAGCACGCGGCCATCGTCCCGAGTTGTTTCGGCGCGCAGGCTGTTGCCAACAATGAAGCGGCCACCCGGTAGCGCCGTTTCGCCAGAATCGTGCTGGCCATCGCCATCATCATCGATGAACAGATCGGCCAGCACCGCGCCACTGCGGGTGAGGCCAGCCGGAGCCGCCTGCCAATGACCAACGCCCTGCCACAGCCCCACCACCAGGCCCAGGCCAAGGCGCCAGCCATCGGCGGCACGGGAGAGGCCGACGGAAAGGCCAAACGCGCCCAGCCGCTGGTTCCATGCCAGCCCGCCGTTCAATCGCCGCCGCTCGGCCTGCCAGCCCATATCCAGGCTAATCGTGCCGCTGCCCGTACGGCGGACGGCCGAAACATTGCCGCCGGCCAGCCGCCAGCCACTTGCCAGCACCGCGTCCAGGCCGCCGCGCAATCGCCATGGACCATTGGTGGCGGCCATTCCCAGCGTGGCGCTGCCCTGCCAGCCAGCCACGCCCTGCCGGATCAACCCGAACCCGGCATTGGCCTGCAACAAGGCCAGCGGCAACGCCAACCTGCCACCAATAGCTTGCTGACGGCCACCGCCGCGCCGCGTTGCCGATTGCAGGCGCAGCTGCCACGGCAGGCTGGAACGCCCAAAGGCCAGCCGGCCCGTACCGGAAAGGCTGGCCAGGCCAGCAAACTCTCGCACCGGCGGCGCCTGGGCCGGCCCGATATCGCGGCCGTGGCGGGCCAAATCGAGCAGCAGATCGGTCGATCCCAACCGTCGCGCCAACCGCAGGGCGCTGCCCAGGCCGCCCTTGCCATCGCGGGCCAGCGTTGCCGCCCACAAGGTGCCGGCATGGGCGCCGTGCAAACCTAACGAAAGGGCCGGATTGCCGGCCAACGGCGCGCGCAGCGCAACGCGGGCGGTAAGTGCCGGCGCCAGTCCCCAACCCAGCATTGCAAAAGCCGCGGCGCCGCTGGCCGTGCGCTGCGGAGCACCCCCCAGCAGCGGCGTGCCGCCTTCAATAAAGCCGATGCTGTAATCTACCTCGTTCTCGGCATTCATTTCGGTGCCGATGAGGCGGGTGAAGGCCTGTTCGCTGCTTTCGCCATGCGGCCCGAAAAGCCGCACCACCCAGCGATTTTCGCCCAGTCGCACCGGCAGCCGGGCAAAGCGCCACTGCCCGGCGGCATCGGCCGTGCGCGTGGCGTCCACCAGCCGGTCTTCATGCCATAATTCGGCTTCCCAGCCGGCCGGCAGCGGGCCGGCCAGATCGATTTCATCCACCAGGTCAGCGCGCCACGGCGGGCGGGAGGAAACCAGCAAGCCGCGGCCCGAAAGCGCATCGGCGATCAGCGGTTGTGCCGGGCTAGCGATGTCGCCAATGGCCAGGCTGCGGGCGCCCATTGGCCCCAGCAGATCGGGCGTGTCACGCGCGTCTGATAGAGTGAAGCCTGCTGTTGGCGCCGCGCGGGCGGAAAGGCCCAAGCCGGCGCGGGCCGAAAGACCGAACAGTTCGCCGCTGGCCTGCACGCTGCCGGAAACTTCGCTGCCGGTTGCGGCCTGCACCAGCCCGGCGGCCAGATCGAGGCTCCACAGTCGCACCAGCGCCGAAGGACGCGGCACCAGCGCAAAGGCCGGTCGAAGAGCTTCCGGGTGCAACCGGGCCTGACGTTCGGCGCGCGCCAGTCGCATCAACACCGGCAGCGGCGCGCGCGCGTCCAACAGCAGTCGCTGGCTGACAGGATCGTGGTTGATCGCCAGTGGCAGCAAGCCGGGCAGAGTGGCCAACGGCAGGCACGGGCCGCTCGGGCTGGCCAGCAAGGCGGCAGCCGGCAGGATGACGGTGCGGCGCGGTTCCGGCAGGGTTATGGTGATGCTGCCATCGTCCCCGGTGTTGTGCAGCAGCTCCAGCACGTCGAGCAGGGGAACGGCCGCCACGCAGGCACCCTGGCCCGGCCCCAGATCATGCAGCGGCAGCGCATCGGCCAGCCGCTGCCCTTGTGCGAACAGGCCGGGCAGGGCCAGGCCATCGCTGGCCTTGCCGGCCCGTTCGGCGGCGGGATCGGTGCCGAACAATTGGTCGAACAGGCCGGGTTCGGCGGGCGGCGCCGCCGCCGCTGATGTGGCCGCGAGGGTCGCCAGCAGCAAGGCCGCAAGCCACCGCCCGCCGACGGGCAGGCGACGGCGCATGGACAGAATTCCAAATGCAGAGGGATCAGAGCTGGGCGGTCATGCTGGCCAGCAGCGTGCCGGCCAATGCCGGTTCGGCACTGTCGGTGGAGACATAGCTGATCCGTACCCGCTTGCCGGCCAACCGCGTACGGACCTCGGCAGGCAGCGGCAGGATCACCTCGCGGCTGGCATTGGGGGTATAGATCGCCACGCCGCGCACCAGCCAGGCCGGCTGCTTTTCGCCCTCCACTGTCAGGCTGATGTCGCCATAGGTGGAGCGTGTGCCCTGACGCGCCAGCTTCACCACCAGCTGGTTTTCCGGTGCGCCCGAAAGCGTGACGGCATCAACCGTCACGCTGGCTGCCAGCGTGCCGTTCCTGAGGATCACCGGCACGGTGAGGGAGCGGATGGCAATCAGTTCGATCGACAGGCTGTTATCGGTGCCGGCCGGCGCGGGCACCTGTGATCGCCCGGCGCTCACAGGTGCCGACATCAGACGCAGATGGCTGCGATATTCGCCGGGCGCCAGATCGGCTGGGGCAGTGGCGATGATGCGCACCACCTGGCGGGCACCGGGTTCCAGCACCAGCTGTCGGGGCGAGAAACGCAACTTGTCGTCGGCGAAATTCTCGCCGGGCCGGGGCGTGTCTGCCGCTTCCAGCCCGCCATCGGCGCGCATGCGCCGGTTTTCGAGCGCCAACCGGAAGGCGGCCGCTTCTGTGCCCTTGTTGACCAGCACCAGTTCGGCCGAACGGGCGGCGGGGGTGAGGATGACGCGGGTGGGCGCGATCAGCAGTTCGGCCGCAGCCGGAACGCCGAGCAACCCGGCAAGGATGGCCACAACGGGCAGGAACTTCATGGAACAGACCTTTGGATGGCAGGGGTTGGTCTGGAAACGGGCATTGCTGGCTTGGGGGGTCGGGCGCCAGGCGGCAAGGGCCACCAGATCGGGCGCCGGGGGGACCGCCAACCATTTCGGGCTGACCGCCGGGCACCGTTCCCCCCTGCCACGGAGCCCTTACTGATATTCGACCGCGACCGTGAAGCTGCCCTTGTACTGGCCGGCTTCCTGGCGCGCCGCGACTTCCAGCGTGCCGCCCACGGTGAAGCTGTCTTCCCCGTTCAGCAGTTGGCCCTTGCCCTTGGAACCGCTGAAATCCGCAACGCGCATGGCGGTGCCCTTGGCGTTCACGATCTTGATCTCGCTGGGCAGAGAGATGGTGTAGAAGGCATCGGCTTCACCGGTCACGGCAAAGGCGGCGGCGGTATGGTCGCTGGTCAGGCAGGTCAGCGCCGGGCCGCAATTGCGGCTGCCGTCGGCGGCCACGGCAACCTTGTCACCCACGGTCGTCGACGGGGCGATGGTGCCGAAATAGAGATCGGCGGTATGGCTGATTTCCAGCGGCGCAATGATCTTGGCGCCGGCGCCAGTATCGGCGGTAGCGGCAGCGGCCGCACCGGCGCCCGCCAGGGCGATCAGGGCGGTGGCGCCAGCAAACATCAAGTTCTTCATGGGCATATTCCTCTACATAACAGTGTGTTGCGCCAAACGGCATGGCGCCGCGGCTGAAGGGCTTATTGGCGCGTCAGACATGCCCTGTCTTTCGCGCGGGCGGATGGTTGCAGGCTGCGGAGGGATGGCGCCAAAGCTGCGATCGGGCAGCGCGCCCGCCCCTTGGGATGGCATGACGAGCGTATTGATTATTATATATATATACTAAAGTATGGCGGCGCTTGCCTTAAGGCGGGATTGCGCGCGCGCGCGCAGCCTGTGCAAGAGGGCCGCATGCCTGCCACCACGAGGCTTTTGATGTTCGATCCGGCCGTGCCGCCAACCTTGCCCGACGAAGCGCGGCGGCTTGCCGCCCTGCGATCCCTGTCTGTGCTTGATACGCCGCCCGATCCGACGCTGGACGTGATCACCCGCTTGGCCGCTGACCGGTTCGATACCGAAATCGCGCTGATCAGTCTGGTCGACGAGCATCGGCAGTGGTTCAAATCCCGCCACGGCCTCGATGCCTGCGAAACCCCACGGACGGACAGTTTCTGTGCGCACGGCATCGCCAGTGATGACGTGATGGTGGTGCCCGATGCCACGTCCGATCCGCGTTTTGCCGCCAATGCGCTGGTCACCGGGACGCCGTTCATCCGTTTCTATGCTGCGGCGCCGTTGATTGCCGCCAACGGCCACCGCATCGGCACACTTTGCGTGATCGATCGGCAGCCGCGCGCTGGCCTTTCCGCGCGCGAAGTCGAAGCACTGCGGCTGATGGCGGGCCAGGTGATGGATTTCCTGGGTTCCTTCCGCTTGCGGCAGGATCAGCGAATTTCGCAGCTGATCGCGGAAACCACAACCGATGCCTTCGTCTGCTCCGACGCCCACAGCCGCATCATCCACTGGAACCGCGCCGCCGAAGCCATGTTCGGCTGGCCCGCATCCGAAGCGCTGGGTCAGTCTCTGGAATTGATCATCCCCAACCGCCACCGTCATGGGCACAACAGCGGCATGGAACGGCTGCGTCTGCGCGGACCCACCAAGCTGGTCGGCAAGACGGTCGAGGTGCCAGCCAGTTGCAAGGCCGGCCACGAGATTCCGGTGGAATTGTCGCTGGGGATGTGGCCGGCCGAAGGCGAGAACGAGCCCGAAGGCTTTGCGGCCATCATCCGCGATGTCTCGGCACGGAAGGCATTGGAAGCGCAGAGGGCCGCCACCGAAGCCCGGCTTGCCCAGCAGATTGCCGCAATCGAAGCCTCCGATGACGGAATTGCCGTCACCGATGCCGAGGGCCGTTTCATCTTCATGAACCGCGGCCATGCCACCATGTTCGGCTATCCAGATGCCGAAAGCCTGATCGGCCAGCCGTGGAGCGTGCTGTACGATGAAGACAACGCCCGTCACATCGCAGACGTGGCAATGCCAACCCTGGCCGAAACCGGGCGCTGGCGCGGCGAGGTGCAGGGTTGCAGCGCCGATGGCAGCGCCGTGGAGCAGGAGGTCAGCCTGTCGCTCTCGGCCGACGGCGGCATCGTATGCGTGACACGCGACATCGGCGGTCGACTGGCCCTGGAGCGTGAGAAGGCGCGGCTGCGCGAGCAGCTGATGCTGGCGCAGCGGCAAGAGGCTGTGGGCCAGCTCGCCAGCGGGATCGCCCATGATTTCAACAATCTGATCGCGGCCATCGCCGGCACCGCCAGTCTGCTTGAAGGCGTGGCCGACGATCATGTGCGCCGCCATGCCCTGCGTATCCAGTCGGCCGCGCAGACTGCGACCGGCCTGGTGGACAAGTTACTGGCGCTGGGACGGCGGACTCCTGATCTGAAACCGGTCGACCTGCGCGCCATTCTTTCGAGCGTTCGTGATCTGGTGGCCCCCAGCCTGCCCGACGTCCTGCACCGGATCGAACTGGATCTGCCGGCCGCCCCGGTGCTGGCCCGGGCCGACGCGACCGAAGTGATGCAGGTCATCCTCAACCTGGCCTTGAATGCCCGCGACGCCCTGCCTGGTGGCAAGGAGGGCCAAATCGCGTTGTCGTTGCAGGATGCGGAGGGCCAGATGCCGGTGGGCGCGGTGCTCGTGGGGAGCCTGCCAAGCGGGCCGGCCGCGCTGATCCGCGTGAGCGACACCGGCTGCGGCATCGCTCCGGGCGATTTCAACCAGGTGTTCGAGCCCTTCTATACCCGCAAGGGCGACGCCGGCACCGGGCTGGGGCTGGCGGTGGTTGCCGGCATCGTTGCCGATGCCGGGGGCGCCATCGGCCTGAGCAGCCAACCGGGCGGCGGCACGCTCTTTGAAGTTTGGTGGCCACTGCAAACCGTCACCAGCGCGTTTCCCCAGATGTCGATTGCGGAGGCGGCCGATACCGATGTGCTTGCCGGCAAGGCCGTGCTGGTGGTGGATGATAATCCGGCCGTGGTCGACACGCTGGTGGCAATGCTGGAACAGGCCGGTGCCGAGCCGGGGCCATGCCTTGATCCCGCCGATGCGCTGGCCGCCGTGCAAGAAGACCCGATGGCGTGGAGCCTGGTCATCACCGATTACGACATGCCGGGCATGAACGGTGCGGCGCTGGCCCGTGAACTGCGGGCCGTTCGCGCCGATCTGCCGCTGCTGATGCTGTCGGCCCTGCCTCGCGTCCACCAGCGCCGCAGCGGCGAAGCCGAACTGTTCGACGCCGTGCTGGGCAAGCCCGCCAGCATGGATGCCCTTGTGGCCACTGCGCGCACTGCCATCGCCGCCGCCCGCAAAAGGACCTGGTGATGCGCATCCTGATTGCCGATGATCACGACCTGCTGCGCGATGTGCTGCGGTCCTATCTGGAAGCCGAAGGCGGCATTGCGGTCGAAACCGTTGCCGATCTGCCGCAGGCGCTGCTGGCGATGGCGGCGGGGCCGGCGTTCGATCTTGTCCTGCTGGATTATGCCATGCCGGGCATGAATGGTTTTGATGGCCTTGAACAGGCCATCGCTGCCAGCCATGGCAAGCCGGTGGCGCTGATGTCGGGATTGGCGCCTGCGGGCGTGCCCGACAAGGTGCTTGCCTGCGGTGCGGCGGGCTATCTGCCCAAGACGTTGCCGGCCCGATCGGTGGTCAATGCCATCCGTTTCATGGCGGCTGGCGAAATCTATGTTCCGTTGGCACTGTCCCGCCCGGCGGCATCGGCAAACCCGGACGACGGTGGCCTGTCCCCGCGGGAACGCGAAGTGCTGGCCGGCCTGTGCGCCGGTCATGCCAACAAGGAAATCGCCCGCCAGCTTGGCCTCCGGGAACCCACCATCAAACTCCACGTCAAGCTGATCTGCCGCAAGCTTGGTGCTCGCAACCGAACACATGCCGCCATGATCGCCCGGGAACGATCCCTGTGCTGATCTCGCCCTTTTCGTGCATGGCGCGCCGACTTCTGGTGACCTGCCCCGGAACTTTATCAATCCGGGCCTCGTGCGAGGCGTACGTCTGAAGCCTGTCTGGCAAATCCTGGATCCCGAGTTCTATTTTCCACCCTTTGAATTCTTGCAGACTGCCTCCTGCAAGCAAGCAGGCACTCCGTCGAAAGCGTCTGCAATTGGCCTGCCGTTCGGCCAGCGTTAAGGGCAAAAATGATGAAGGGTTTCGGGCGCCACTTGGCGTACGAAAGCCTCCCATGCAGGAACCCGCGGCCCGAGCGAGCGATCTATGGGGATTTCGATTTTCCGCC
>NZ_JAUMBI010000068.1:0-8597 GCF_032115815.1 Sandarakinorhabdus sp. | reverse complement strand
CGCTTCAACAGGGCAACAGCCGCACACGGTTCATCCGATTGCTGGGCATCACCACCATGCTGGCCGGCCTTGCCAGCCCGGCGCTTGCTGCCGATGATCAGGCCACCGCGGCCGCCGAAGAGGAAAAGGGCTTCGAGGAAATCATCGTCACGGCCACTCGCACGGCCACCAGCATCCAGAAGGTGCCGATCTCCATGCAGGCGCTCAGCGCCGATACGCTGCAGCAGCGCAGCGTGAAGGGCCTGACCGATTTTGCCGCGCTGATCCCGTCCGTCTCGTTCGCCGGCCTCGGGCCGGGCCGTACCGAAGTGTATTTCCGCGGCATCGTGCCGGCCGGCGGCGCCTATCCGGCCACTGGTTATTATCTCGACGATATCTCGATCAACGTGAACGGCCTGCCCGATGTCCACGTCTATGACGTGGAACGCATCGAGGCGCTGTCAGGCCCGCAGGGCACGCTGTTCGGCGCCGGCTCGCTGGCCGGCACCATCCGCGTCATCACCAACAAGCCCAAGCTCGGCGAGTTTTCGGGCGGCATGGACCTGGAAGCCAACAAGTTCGGCGGCGGCGATTTCGGCGGCCAGGCCCAGGGCTTCATCAACATCCCGGTCACCGAAACCCTGGCGATCCGCGCCATGGGCTATTACCGCAAGGAAGGCGGCTATGTTGATAACGTGCCGAACAACGGCCTGTTCAACGATGGCCGGCCCGCTGTTCTGGCGCTGGGCGATGAAAACCCGCTGACCAGCTTCACGCTGAACAACGCCAACAAGGCGCGGAACAACTACAACAGCATCGATGAAGTCGGCGGGCGCCTGTCGCTGCTGTGGGAACCGGTCGAAGGCTGGTCGATCAACCCGCAGATCACCGCACAACGGCAGATCTCGCTGGGCTATTTCGGCTTCGATCCCCGGGTGGGCGACTTGCAAGTGCATGATTATGACGACACCCGCCAGGACGACAAATGGTACCAGGCGCAGGCCACCATCCACGGCCATATCGGCGATTTCGACGTGGTCAGCGCCACCGGCTATTTCCGCCGCAACATCAAGCTGTTGAACGACTACACCTATTACACCGTGGCCTATGACAGCTTTGGCCCCGGCTATGAGAGCTATCTGCAATTCTTCGACAAGGCGGGCTGCACCGGTTCGGGCGCTTCGCTGCGCTGCTCCACGCTGCTGAACCCGCAGCAATATTACAGCGGCAACCGCAACGAGCGCATCTTCACCCAGGAACTGCGCTTCAAGACGCCGCAAAGCTGGCCGGTCGACATCACGTTCGGCGGTTTCTATCAATATCAGAAGAACGAGATCAACGACGAATACGCCACGCGTGGCCTGGGCGATGTCGCTGGCTATACCGAATCGGGTGGCGGTGATCGCACCGATTTCGCCACATCGTTCGGCGTGCCGGTTGATCAGGGCGGCAGCATGATCCTGGGCACGCCAGCCGTTAAGGGAGAGGCTTTTTACCTCGCCGAACAGGACCGCGTCACCCGCGATTATGCCGTGTTTGCGGAAGGCCATTACAACATCACGCCAACCCTGAAGCTCACCGGTGGCATCCGTTATTTCTGGACGGAACTGAACCTGGTCGGCTTCGCCGGTGTCGCCGCATCGGCGCAGAACGTGCGCAGTACCGTGGCGGCCACTGGCCAGGCGGGCGGTTGCCCCACCCCGTTGTCGGCCACGGAACGCCTGACCTGCCTCAACACCAACTTCTCGCGCCCCGATCACCAGCTGATCTATCGGGAACAGGGCCAAACCCACAAGATCGCGCTGGATTGGCAGGTGGCCCCCGGCAAGATGATCTATGCCAACTATTCCACCGGCTTCCGTCCCGGTGGCCAGGGCCGGCCGCTGCGCATCGGTGGCCAGGTCTATGCCGTGGCGCCGTTCCGCTCGGAAGATCTGACCAACTATGAAATCGGCTTCAAGACGACATGGGGCAATGTATTCCGCCTGAATGCCGCCTTCTACCTCGAAAAGTGGAACGACCTGCAATATTCGGTGGTTGTCGCCGGCGCCCAGGGCGCGGGCATCACCGGTAACGCCGGCAATGCCGAGGTGAAGGGGGTCGAGTTCGATGCTGATCTGCGGCTCGGCCAGTTCACCATCTCGACGTCGGGTTCGTACAATGATGGCAAGCTGAAGGGCAATTTCTGCAACTTCGCCGCCAACGCCACCACCTTGTCCATCGCCCAGTTGGCGTCCTGTACGCTTGGCGCCTTCGCGCCGGGCAACCCGCCCACGCCGGAAGTCGCCGCTGCCGATGGCACCCGCCTGCCGCGTCAGCCCAAGTTCAAGGGCACCACGCAGGTGCGCTATGATACGATGCTGGGCAAGATGGATGCCTATATCCAGGGTGCCGCCCTGTATCAGACCGGCGCAACCCAGGATCTGAACACCGAGCTGAACGACCTGCTCGGCAACTCGGCGGGCTTTATCTCGTTCGATTTCTCGGCCGGCGTGAAGAAGGACAAATGGTCGGTGGACGTGTTCATCCAGAACGCCTTCGATCGCCGCGGCATCCTGACGACGAACGCCTTCTGCTCGATCTCGATCTGCTCGGGTTCGTCGCGGAACTTCCCGATCCGGCCGCAGTTCTTCGGCGTGAAGTTCGGCCAGCGCTTCTGACGCTGCGTCGCGGCTGAAATGAAAAGGCCCCCGCGTACCAACGCGGGGGCCTTTTTCATTTCTGAATGGATGGTCAGGGAGACAGGATTGGCTGCGCCGTTCCTGTGCTGCGAAACCGCTTCGCGGTGCATTTTGGTCGGGGAGACAGGATTCGAACCTGCGGCCCTCTGCTCCCAAAGCAGATGCGCTACCAGACTGCGCCACTCCCCGACGCCCGCAGTCCTTGGGGAAATGCGGTCGCAACGTCAAGCGCGCGTGATGGCGCTGGCCACTACGGGCTAATGCGCCGGCAGCGGATCCTTGTGCCAGAAGTGGCGAATCTCGTCGTCGAAGCCGGTCATGTCATAGCGGATTACCGACATCGGCAAGCGCCCGGCGGCCATGAACTCGTCGTGGAACTGCTTGAGCACGAACTTGTCGCCCAACTGGTGGCGACGGTCGGCCAGCAGCTTCTGCATCTCGATCATGCCCACCGTGTAGCCCAGGCCATAGCCCGGCGGGCGGCGCAGATAGATTTCGGCGTCCACCCGCGCGACATTCTTGTCGAGCCAGGGCGTCCACTTCTGCCAATCGGCCACCACTTCGGGAACGGTCTTCTGATTCAGCTGCAGTTCGATATCGCCGGCCACGCGCACGGCGCGGAAAATGCCGAAGATATCGATCAGTTCACGCACCCGTGGCCGATCTTCCATGAAACCAAGGCGTTGGGCGGCCTCTTCCAGATAGACGCCCCAGCCTTCGCCGCGCACGCCGTCGCCGATGAACCCGCGAATGGGCCGCTTGTCCCGCCGGGCCATCTGGCCATCAAAGGCATGGCCGGGCAACGTCGCGTGCAGCAGATCGGGCGTCGGATCGCGATATTGCACCTGCTCCCAGAAATTGGGGCCATCGGGGCGCACGATCCACGGCACGTTGATGTAAAGATCGCCGATATCTTCGGGCACGGTGATGATCTCTTCGCGCGCAATCCACTCGCGGATCAGCTTCATCGTCCGGTCCTTGCGGCCAGCATAATCTTCGGCCGTCGTCGGCAGGTTCAGCGGCGCAGCCTTGCGGTTGCGATGCTCCTCCAGCGCGTGGACCGACCACAGGCGCTGGGTTTCGCGGGCGCCCAGCACCATCAACTGATCAGAGTTGTAGGGCAGCAGCTTGACGTTCTTGAGATACCAATCAAACCGCGCCTTGCCGACCCCGGCCTTGGCCGTCATCGCCGGACGGCCCGCCTTCAGCCAGGCCTGAAATTCCACGGTGGCGGCGCGTGCCTTGCGGATATCGGGCAGCAATTCCGGCTGCTGCTTGGCAGCGCGACCGGCCAGATCATCGAGCCAGCCAAGCACGCCCGGAGGCGGCACCGGCCGATAGGGGTGACCATGGCCGACGCCATCGGCGGTATCGATATTGTGCAGGGCCAGATCGGCATAATCGCCGGGCACGTTCTTCAGATTGGCCTTGGCCGTGGCGGTGAGCGTGGGCACATCGGCGAGGCGCGTTTTCAGCTTGGCGAGCGCATCGCCCTTGGCCGGCAGCTCGGCGAAACCGATGTCGAGCATCTTGTCGACATAGAAACCGGGATCGCGTTCCCATGGTTTGGCTGCCTCGATCAGGAAATGATGTTCCAGCATCTTGGCGCGGGCCGCCAGCCATTCGGCGCGTTGGCCGCGATCCATGGCGGCGACGTTCATGTTCTCAACGCGGGCCAGATATCCGGCCATGGCGGTGCGTTCGGCAGCCATGCCGGCAGCAGACCAATCCGGCGTGCGCGCCATCCAGCCGCCCCGCCAGGTGCGGAACTCCGCCCACACGCCGAGCAGATCCTGATAACTGCCCTGCCCGCGCGGTGGCCCGGCATGGGCCATGCTGGCACTTTGGGCGGTGGCCATCGCGATCGGGGTGGGAACCGCCAGCGCGGCCATGGCCACTACCAGCAACAGTCTTGCCTTCATCCCTGTTCTCCCCTTCATGCGATGGCCGCCGGTTCCGTTCAGAAGCGCGTGCCGATGCCGATGAAATATTGGCGACCGATCACGTCATACAGCTGCGGGTTGGTGTTCGAATCGCCACCTGCCGCAAAGCCCATCACCGGCGGCTGGTTATCCAGCACGTTGTTGATGCCGCCAAAGATCGCGATGTTCTTGGTGATTTCGACACGGGCCGAAATATCCCAATAGGTTTCCTTGCCCACCGTGCCGGATTCCGACGGCGGCGCCCCCGGCAGCAGATCAAGGCTGCCGACCATGCGGACCTGGTTGCGGACGGAGACAGGGCCGCTCTTGTAGTCGGCGCCGAAGAAGGCGCGGAAGGCCGGCGAGATGCGGGTCGAATCCGACGAGCAGGCGCCGCCGTAGAAGCCGGCGCAATCGATGGTGGGCAGGCCGGTGATCGGCACGGTGGTGTTGGCAAACTGCCACGACAGATTGGCCGACAGGTCAAGCTTGCTGCTGTCCCCGATGTTGAAGAAACTGGGCAGTGCCGTGGTGTAATTGGCGCCCACGTCGAGGCCGCGCACCCGCCGTTCGGCGACGTTGAGCAACGGCGCCCGCACGAAGTTGATATTGCCCGAGAAGGTGTCGCGCACGATGGACTGGCACGGCACCGAGCTGCCCTCCAGCGTCGAGAAGCAGGTATCGATCAGCACCTGCGCCCCAACCTGGGCAATCGCGTCGCGCACCTTGATGTCATAATAATCGATGGTGAACGCCAGGCTGCGCAGCGGCCGAATGACGGCACCCAGCGTCAGCGTATCGGCCTTTTCTTCCTGCAGGTTGCGGTTGCCGCCGCTTTCGGTGCCAAAGCCCTGGCTGGCACCCACGGTCAGCGTGTCGATGAACGCGGCCGGCACGCCCTGGGCCACGCACAGCGTCTTTTGCGCAGCGCTGGGCCGGTTGACGGCAAGGCAGGGATCGCGGCCACCGATGAAGCCCTGGCCGGTGGGCGCGAAGAGTTCGGACAGGTTCGGCGCGCGGATGGCGCGGCTGTAATTGCCGCGCAGGCGCAGCCAGTCGTTCACTTCCCAATCCACCGCACCGCGCCACGTCGTCACGCCGCCGATGGTGTTGTAATCGGCGTAACGCACGGCGCCTTCCACGGCCAGCATCTTGAAGAAGGGCATATCGGCCAGGATCGGCACCCGGATTTCGCCGAAGACTTCGAACAGGTTGAACGAACCAGCGTTGCGGATCGGCGGCACTTGCACGGCGGCCAGATCGTTGGACAGCGCCACTTCGTCGGGACGGATGGTGAAACTGTCCCTGCGATATTCGACACCGAAGGCCGTGGCGACCATGCCGGCCGGCAGCTTGATCAGATCGCCGGCAAGACTGCCGCCCGCCACGGTGCGCTTGAAGGTGCTGGCCGTGGTTGTGTCCACGCTCAGGAAATCGGCCATCTGCGGGGTGAGCGTATCATTGCCGAAGATGTTGACCGGGATGCAGCCCGGGATGATCGCGTTGCGGCAGCTGGCCGTGCCGTTGGCGTTGACCACCACGTCAAGACCGGCGGTCGTGCGCGAGCGCGACAGCAGATTCTGCCGCTCGCTGTCTTCATCCACCTGCTGATACTGGAAGAAACTGTCCCAACGCCATTGGTTGCCGCCCACATCGAACTTGCCGCGCAGGCCGGCGGTGGCGTTGAAGCTGTCGGTGGCGAAACGCACGGTGCGCGGGCCGAATTCTTCAAAGCGGCGGCCATAGCCGCGCACGGTGTAGGTGCCATCACCATCCGGATCGAAGAAGCCGGCATTGGCGGCAAAGAATGTCCGCTGCGCCGCGGTCAGCACCGGGTTGGTGAGCGCGTTCGGGATCAGCACGGTGCCGGCGGCCTGCCCTGACGAGGACGGGTTCACCGCTTCGGCCGCCTGCTGGAAGCTGTTTTCCTTCTTGGTGAAGAAGAACTGGCCATAGGCTTCGATGCCGCTGGTCAGTTCATAATTGGCCGTCACCGCGGCCTGATAACGCTCCATCGGGCGCAACAGGAAATTGGGCGCGGCATAGTTGAACTGGTCACGCAGACGGCAGAAGGGTTCCGGCCGGCCACCGGGCTGGGTGAAGCGGATACCGGCATTGCCCACGTTGCAGGCGCCCGACGCGTTGTTCAGATCCGGCACGCCATTGATCTGCGCCAGCTGCGCCGCATTCAAGGCGATGGCGCCGCCGGGGATATTGCCCGAACCAAAGGGCTGGAACTTGCCGGTGGCATCGGCCAGCAGCGGCAGGGCGCTGAATTCGCGATCACCCATCAGCACCTGATCGCGCTTGGTGTAGCTGAAATAGGCCGTGATGTTGCCGCGATCATCCGGCGCGTTCACGCCCATCATCACGTCAATCTTGTGGCTGGTGCCGTCGCCCCGATCGGTCTGCCCAAAGGTGTAATTGGCCTGCACGCCTTCAAAGCGCCGCTTGAGCGTGAAGTTGACCGCACCGGCAATGGCATCCGAACCATAAATGGCCGAGGCGCCGCCGGTGATCACTTCCACCTTTTCCAGCATCAGATCGGGAATGGTGGCCAAATCGGTGAGGCCGGAGAAATTGGCCGGATTGAAACGCCGCCCATCAACAAGGACGAGCGTGCGTTCCGGGCCGAGACCGCGAAGATCGGCGGTGAGCACGCCCGAACCGCCGGACTGGTTGGAGCTGGAAGTGCTGTTCGGCTGCAATTGCGGCAACTGGTTCAGCGCGGTTTCCAGCGTGGGAACGGCCTGCGCGGTGAGGATATCGGCGCTGAGGGTGACAACCGGGCTGCTCGATTCAAGATCGCGACGCGACAGGCGCGAACCGGTGACGATGATGGCCTGATCCTCGCTCGCGCCGCTGGCGGCGGCCTGCTCCTGGGCGGCAACCGCCGGAGCGACGGCCAGGGCCGTCAGCGCCGTTGCCAGCCGCAGTTTCGTCGCAATCGAACGCAGTGCGCACAGCGAACCCGAATTTGCCCGAACCATCGTGATAACCCCCATGTTGTTGCTATCTCCAGCCAGATAAATCTCTATTTTATCAGAGACTTGAAGAACGCAGCGGTCACTCCCATGCCAATGCGGAAGGCCACCACTCCCTGCGCCTTCCCCCGTATGACAGGCAGATAACAGCGCCATGTGCGCGCCCTGTCAATCGTGAATGCACGCTAAGCGCACGTTAGCTCGCTATGCGAACAGATTCCTTGGCAGGTGTGGCGAATTTGCTATCGTGGCGCGGTGACTCCGCCCGCCGCCCCCTCTCCAGACCCGCGCGCCATCCAGGACTGGCAACGTTTCTGGCAGGACGCCGGCATCGATGGTTGCACCACGACGCTGCCGCCGGCGGTGGCGGCCAGCATATCCGGCGGCTGGCAGGCCCTGCTGTCGTGCGTGCCGCCTGCCATGCGGCTGCTGGATGTTGCCTGCGGGCGCGGCGCGATCCTGGCGCTGGCCCGGGCGCAGGGTTTCACCGATGTGTGCGGGGTGGATCTGGTGGTGATTGACGGCGCCGATCCGGCGATCACCGGCGGCGTTGATGCGGCGCATTTACCGTTTGCCGATCAGAGCTTTGATATCGTGACGAGCCAGTTCGGCATCGAATATGCCGGCCTGGCTGCGGCCGGGCTGGAGGCTGCCCGCGTGGCGCGCCACCACCTGTGGCTGCTGCTGCATGCCGCCGAAGGCCCGATCGCTGCCCAGGCCCGCGAGCAACTGGACCAACTGGGCTGGCTGCGCGACGAGGAAGGCGCATTCGCGTTGATCCGCTCGCACGCCAGCGCCCCCGACGCGTCCACTTCTGCCCGCCTGCAGATCCTGCGCGTCCGGCTGGTGGCACGGGCGGAAACCGCGGAGAACACCACGCTGCTCGAAGGCCTGTGGCATAACATCGGCGACATGCAGAACGGCGACGCCAGCCGGGCGGCGGGCATGGTCAGCGAGCTGGAGGCCTATGCCACCCGCCTGACCACCATGGCCGCCGCGGCACCCACGGCCGACGAGACGCAGCAGCTGCG
>NZ_JAUMBI010000067.1:4134-9941 GCF_032115815.1 Sandarakinorhabdus sp. | reverse complement strand
GGGCTGTCTCCACCTGAGACATCAAAGGGGACGTGGGTAATTACGTGTTGGCGACCCCACAAATTGTTTCGGCGCAGGCTTGGCGGAATTGCATACCTGGATCAATTGGACCCGGAGGATGTGACTCAATCCGGCCTGGTGGCGGCCAGTCAATTGGTCCCGGCGGTGGGTTGTCTATTGGTCCGCGAGGCGGTCAGTCAATTGGACCTGGTGGAGGACAATCGATAGGCCCCGATGGCGGGCAATCGTTGACGAGAAATCGTAAATTTGGGTTGAATCCAAATACCATGCGGCCATACACCTGCAGTGAAGGCGGGCCGTGCTAAGTCCACTTCCCGCTTCGAGCGATCAGTCTAAGTAGTAATTGTTTAAAACGTCCCCGGCATTTCGCGCTGGGCAGCGTTGGGCGTGCGGGCGAGCAGCGGCTGGCGGCCCAGCGATTGTTCGCGGATGTCGCCGGCTGCAGCCGCAATTGCGGTGCAGTTTTCGCCGCGCAGTGAAGCGATGGCGCGGGCGGTGGAGGCTTCGGCCGGGTTGCCCATCACCTGCCGGAAATCATCGTTGGCTTCGCAGGTGCGGCCGCCGCGTGACTGCAGATAGGGCGCCAGGCCATTGTAATAATCGCCCTGGCGGCCGGCGTTCTGGGTAGCAAAGGCCACGATGCGCAAGCGATCGTCACAGGCGGCGCGATCGATGGCGATCTGGCCCACCGGCTTGCCCGATGTGTTCTCACCCACCAGCGTGATCCGGTTCTGGAAATAGGGCAGCATCGAATTGATCACCAGCTCGCTTGCCGACGCGCTGGCATCGGTGGCAATGAACGCGAGGTTGGTTGGCGCCACGGCCTGAGCCGCGACCCGGAACAGGCGGGTTTCGTTTTCCACCGATTTCGACGGGCGGAACGTGGTGAAGCTGAACACGTCGCTGGCGAGGCGGTTCTGCCCCATCAGGTCCCCCATCACTTCGGCAAGCCGCACCAGCCCGCCACTGTTGTAGCGGAAATCGACGATGATGTTGGTGGCACCTTCGCTGCGGAAGCGCGCGAAGGCATCACGCAGCGGCGTTTCGGCCGTGCTGATGAAGCTGCGCAGGTTGACATAGCCCACCCGGCCCAGCCCCGGCTGATCATAGGTCTGTACGCCGAAGCGGCTGGAAACCGGCGGGATGTTGAATTCGGCGCGGGTGATGGTGACAGTGCGTTCCTGGCCGTTTAGCGTGAAGCGGATGGTGCGGGTGACGCCGACCTGGCTTGGCCCCAGCGCGTCGGACACGGCGGTGGCCCCCCCTTGCGAAAACAGGGTGGTGACCGGCACCAGATTGTCTGGCGTGGTGCCGATGGCGAGGATTTCGGTACCGCGATCAAAGCCGGCGGCAAAGGCCGGGCCGGTTTCGAACACATCCAGAATATAGGTGCGGCGCGCGGTGCTGTCATACTCCAGTCTTATGCCGAAGGCCGCCGTCTGCCCGGAGGAGAAGAAAGCATTCTCCTCGGCGATGCTCGTCACATAGGTGAAGAAGCGATCCTTGTTGGCGGCGCGTGCCGTGGCGGTGAGCGCATCGATATAGGCCTGCACTGTGGCAAAGCCGTCGGGCGACAGGCTGGCCGGCAGGTCTTCCGGGAAAAGATACCATTCGCGGATCTGCGCTTCGGCCCACAATTGCCGATCACGCAGCGTACATTGCGGGGTCGGCGTCGGCGTGGGGGAAGGGGCGACGGCAATCGGCCCACTGCTTCTGCTACCACCGCCGCCGCATCCGGCCAGCAGAAGGGCGGCGCAAAGCGCGGACGTGAGGGCAGAACGCGGCGAAGACATGGACATGGTTGTGATGGCTAAGGTGCCGCCTTGTCCAGACGACAAAATGACATTCTCGCGACAGCCCTTCATTCGCGTGGGCGGGCCCTTGACGACTCTGCAGGCCGGACCCATATGCCAATTCAGCCGCTGGCACTCGCTTCTGGTGAGTGCCAACAGCGGCCGAATTTTCGCAAACACTGCAAATCGAAAGAGGGAAACATGGCATTCCGTCCACTCCATGACCGCGTGCTGGTGCGCCGCGTCGAAGCCGAAGCCAAGACTGCTGGCGGCATCATCATCCCCGATTCCGCCAAGGAAAAGCCGCAGGAAGGCGAAGTCGTCTCCGTTGGCACCGGCGCCCGCGCCGACAACGGCACTGTCACGCCGCTGGAAGTGAAGGCCGGCGATCGCATCCTGTTCGGCAAGTGGTCGGGCACCGAGGTCAAGCTGAACGGTGAAGACCTGCTGATCATGAAGGAAAGCGACATTCTCGGGATCATGTAATCCCGGAATTAAAGTCGCTGAATCCATTAGAAATTCAAAGGAGCAAGGCAAATGGCTGCCAAGGACGTGAAATTTGGTCGTGATGCGCGTGAACGCATCATCCGTGGTGTTGATATCCTCGCCGACGCCGTGAAGGTGACGCTGGGTCCCAAGGGCCGCAACGTGGTCATCGAAAAGAGCTTCGGCGCTCCGCGCATCACCAAGGACGGTGTGTCGGTGGCCAAGGAAATCGAACTGAAGGACAAGTTCGAGAACCTCGGTGCCCAGATGGTGCGCGAAGTCGCTTCCAAGACCAACGACGCTGCCGGTGACGGCACCACCACCGCCACCGTGCTGGCCCAGGCCATCGTGCGTGAAGGCATGAAATCGGTCGCCGCCGGCATGAACCCGATGGATCTGAAGCGCGGCATCGATATGGCCGTGATCAAGGTTGTGGCTGATCTCCAGGCGCGTTCCAAGCCGGTTTCGGGCTCGTCGGAAATCGCCCAGGTCGGCACGATTTCGGCCAACGGGGAAACCGAAATTGGTGACATGATCGCCAAGGCCATGGAAAAGGTTGGCAAGGAAGGCGTGATCACCGTCGAAGAAGCCAAGGGCATGGACAGCGAGCTGGACGTGGTCGAAGGCATGCAGTTCGACCGTGGCTATCTGAGCCCCTATTTCATCACCAACGCCGAAAAGATGCAGGTGGAGCTTGAGAACCCCTACATCCTGATCCACGAAAAGAAGCTGTCGAGCCTGCAGGCGATGCTGCCGGTGCTGGAAGCCGTGGTGCAGTCGGGTCGCCCGCTGCTGATCATTGCTGAAGACATCGAAGGCGAAGCGCTGGCCACCCTGGTGGTCAACAAGCTGCGCGGCGGCCTGAAGGTTGCCGCCGTGAAGGCGCCGGGCTTCGGCGATCGTCGCAAGGCGATGCTGGAAGACATCGCCACGCTGACCGCCGGCGAAATGATCAGCGAAGATCTGGGCATCAAGTTGGAAAACGTCACGCTGGCCATGCTGGGCAAGGCCAAGCGCGTCACCATCGACAAGGACAACACGGTCATTGTTGACGGCGAAGGCGCTGCCGATGCGATCAAGGCGCGCGTGGAACAGATCCGCGCCCAGATCGAAATCACCACCAGCGATTACGACCGCGAAAAGCTGCAGGAACGTCTGGCCAAGCTGGCCGGCGGTGTGGCCGTGCTCAAGGTTGGTGGCAGCACCGAAGTCGAAGTGAAGGAACGCAAGGACCGCGTTGATGATGCCCTGCATGCCACCCGCGCTGCGGTGGAAGAAGGCATCGTTCCGGGCGGCGGCACGGCATTGCTGTATGCCACTCGCGCGTTGGACGGCATGAAGGGCGCCAACGACGACCAGACCCGCGGCATCGATATCGTGCGCAAGGCCATCCAGGCCCCGCTGCGCCAGATCGCGATCAATGCGGGCCATGATGGCGGCGTTGTGGCTGGCAAGCTGCTGGAAGGCGGCGACCAGACCGTGGGCTTCAACGCCCAGACCGACGTGTACGAAAACCTGGTCAAGGCCGGCGTGATCGATCCGACGAAGGTCGTGCGCACCGCGCTGCAGGATGCCGCTTCGGTGGCCTCGCTGCTGATCACCACGGAAGCCGCGATCACCGATCTGCCGGCTGACGACAAGGGTGGCGGCGGCATGCCCGGCGGCGGCATGGGCGGCATGGGCGGCATGGATTTCTGATCGAGACGGCTGGCCGCAACGCAGCGCGTTGCGGCCAGACTCGGCGAGATCCGGTCAGCGAACGAAAAGGGCGGCCCCAACAGGCCGCCCTTTTTGATTCGTCTGACGGCGCGGCTTTGCCGCGCACTTCTTCCTTCTGCCTGTCTTCACCCAAAGCGGACTCGGCGGCTCTGCCGCCGGCCGCGCCTACTTGGCGCCAGCCTCTGCCTCCGCTGCCATCACATCGGCATTCGCCTTGTCGATCACCGCCTGCTCATTGCCAGCGGGTGCAACGGCTTCCTTGCTGCACGACAAGAGCAACAGGGCGACGAGGGCAAGCATGATCCGCATGACCTGACACTAGCCTTGGCTTGGCAGCGCGCCAACCCCGTGTAACCATCACACCCATGGGTCTTTATTCCGAAACCATCTTCCCCTGGCTGCTCGACAAGGCATTGGGCCATCCCAATATCATGCGGCGGCGACAGGCGCTGGTGAGCCAGGCCACCGGCGAGGTGCTGGAAATCGGCTTCGGTTCGGGCGCGACTTTACCTTTCTACGACCCGGCCATCGTGACCAGCCTGACCGTGGTGGAGCCATCCGAAGGCATGAACCGGCGCGCGGCGGCGCATCTGGCGGGCTCACCGGTGCCGATCAAGTCCGTGCCCGGTGCCGGCGAGAGGCTGCCCTTTGCCGATGCCAGCTTCGATACGGTGGTGTGCTGCCTGACGTTGTGCAGTGTGCAGGATGTCGGCCAGGTGCTGGCCGAGGTGCGGCGGGTTCTCAAGACCGGCGGGCGCTTCCTGTTCATGGAACATGTGCTATCCGACGATCCGGAACGGCAGCGCTGGCAGCAGCGGCTGAACCCGATCCAGAAAGTGGTGGGGGTGGGCTGCAACCTCAATCGCCCATCGGCCCAGTTGGTGCGCGATGCCGGGTTCAGCCTCGATCCGATGCCGGTTCAGGAAGAAGAATATGCCTTTGGCGCGCTGAAGAAACTCACCCCGCTGGTGATGGGCAGCGCCATCAAGGCTTAGGCGGCTCCGCTTTCGGGGGCTCTGCGGCCGGTTCCTCCGTAGGCTCCGCGAACGGGTCTTCCTCGGCGGGCAACTTGCCATCGAACAGCTGCAGGCGGCGGCGCTGCAGCCAGGCGGATTTGGCCAGCGTGTAATCATCCAGGCTGTCGGCGAGCAATTTGTCCGCCCCGGTTTCGATCAGCGTGTTGCGGAAATTGATGATGCGCCCGCCCGCCATGCCGATGCGCACGTCCCAGCCGGGGCTGAGCCAGGCGTTGCGGGCGAAATCGGCCGGATCGATGAAGAAATCGAACGGCGTCATGATGCCATCGCGCAAGGTGGATGGGCCGAACAGCGGCAGCACCATGTAGGGCCCGGATTTGACGCCCCAGCGTGCCAGCGTCTGGCCGAAATCCTCTGGCTCCTTCGGGCGGCCGAGATCGGTGGCGACATCGGTGATGCCGGCGATGCCGAGCGTGGAGTTGAGCAGGAAGCGGTCGAGCGTGCGGAAGGCCTGGGCGAACTTGCCTTGCAGCACGCTGTTGAGAAAATTCGCCGGCTCGCCATAATTGCCGTAGGCGTTGGAAACGGCGGTGCGCACCGGCGTGGGCGTGACGAAGCGATAGCCGCTGGTGACGGGCTTCACCACCCAGCGGTCGAGGCCCTTGTTGAAGGCAAACACGCGGCGGTTGCTCTTCTCCCACGGGTCAGCCTCGGCACGGGCGAGATCGGTGCTGCCGGTGGAAGCACAGGCCGAGAGCAGCAGCAGGGCTGCAAGCGCGAGTGGGGGGCAGAAGCGCATGGCCGACCCTTT
>NZ_JAUMBI010000067.1:0-4124 GCF_032115815.1 Sandarakinorhabdus sp. | reverse complement strand
CACATAACGATTGCTTTATGTCTTTAAGTGCGTGTAATGAGGCTGTCATGGAGCCTCTTCTCGCCATCTTCCGCGCCATCGGCGACCCAAGCCGGTTGCGCATCCTGCTGCTGGTGAAGGGCATGGAACTGGCCGTGGGCGAGATTGCCCAGGTGCTGCAGCAAAGCCAGCCGCGTGTCTCCCGCCATTTGCGCATATTGGCCGAATCAGGCCTGGTGGAACGGGTGCGCGAAGGCGCCTGGGTGTTCGTGCGGCTTGGCCCGGCGGCGATCAGTGGACCGGCGTTGAGCGCAATCGAAGCGCTGGCGAAGGTTGTTCCCGGCGCCGCTGATCTGGGCGCCAGCGATCGCGCCCGGCTGGGCCAGGTGCGTGCCGATCGCGCCGCAGCGGTGGACAGCTGGTTTGCAGCGCATGCGGGTGAATGGGAACAGGAACGCAGCCTGCACACGCGCGAGGCCGGCGTGGAACAAGCCATCGTGGCCGCGCTGGCCGGTGAACTGGGTGATCTGGTGGATGTTGGCACTGGCACGGGGCGCATGGTGGAACTGCTGGGTCCACGCGCCCGCAGCGCGCTGGGGCTGGACCGCAACCCGGAAATGCTGCGCATCGCGCGCAACCGGCTGGAAGCGGTGGGCCTGACCAGCGCCCGCGTGCAGGCCGGCGACATGTATGAAATGCCGCTCAGCCCCGCCAGCGCCGATACGCTGGTGCTGCACCAGGTGCTGCACTTTGCCGATAATCCCGCTGCCGCCATTGCCGAAGCCGCGCGCGTGCTGCGGCCCGGTGGCCGCCTGCTGGTGATCGATCTGATGCCGCACAATCGCGAGGAGCTGCGGGTGGAACGCCGCCACCTGCGCCTGGGCTTTGCCGATGAGGCGGTGCTGGGCTGGATGGCCGACGCTGGCCTTGCCGGCGACGTGGCGCGGCGCTTGCCAGCAGAAGCAGCGGACCAGCTGGGCGTGACATTGTGGCTGGCAACAAAGCCGGCCGTGAAGGTGAACTGATGACCCTGACCCTCAATCAGATGGCCGAAGCCGCCCGGGCGCTGAACGGCCCGCTGTTTGCCGATCTGCCAGGCGATCTGGCCGTGAGCTTTGAATTTTTCCCGCCCAAGACGCCGGCGATGCAGGAAAGCCTGTGGCAGGCGGTGGAAACGCTGGTGCCGCTCAGCCCGCGCTTCTTTTCGGTCACTTATGGTGCCGGCGGTTCGACGCGCGAGCGCACCCACGCCACCGTGGCACGCATCGTGGCGGAAACGCCGGTGCCGGCCGCGGCGCACCTGACCTGCGTGAACGCGACTGCGGAAGAACTCGACGCCATCGCTGACGAATATTGGGCCGCCGGAGTTCGCCACATCGTGGCGCTGCGCGGCGATCCGCCCACTGGCCCGTTGGGCGGGGCGGCCGGGTTCCAGCCCGTGGCCGGCGGTTATGCCAGCGCGGCGGAACTGGTCGCGGCGCTCAAGCGTCGGCACGATTTCGAGATTTCGGTGAGCTGCTATCCCGAAACCCATCCCGAAGCTGCCAATGCGCAGGCCGATCTCGATGCCTTGAAGGCCAAGCATGATGCCGGTGCGACGCGGGCGATCAGCCAGTTCTTCTTCGAGCCGGATACCTTTTTCCGCTTCCGCGACAAGGTCGCCGCCGCCGGCCTGAATGTGGAGCTGGTGCCCGGCATATTGCCCGTGAGCAATTATGCGAACCTGAAAAAGATGGCGGTGAGCTGCGGCACCCATCTGCCCGACTGGATGGGCCGGCTGTTCGACGGCCTCGACGACAAGCCGGCGGCGCGCCAGCTGGTGGCCGCCACGGTCGCCGCCGAAATGTCGCGCCGGCTCTATGCGGGCGGCGTGCGGCACTTCCATTTCTACACATTGAACCGTGCCGAGCTGTCCTACGCCATCTGCCATTTGCTGGGCGTGCGGCCGGCGCAGGAGACCCACGCATGACCGCCGCGCAAACCCTCCGTGCAGCTGCTGCCCAAGGCATCATCGTCAAGGATGGCCCCTATGGCACCGCCATCCAGAATCTGGGCCTGACCGCCGCTGATTATGCCGGCAACATTGCCAGCAATCATGATCAGAAGGGCAACAACGATATATTGAACCTCACGCGGCCCGATGCGATCGCCGGCATTTGCAACCGCTATATCGCCGCCGGCGCCCGGCTGCTGGCCACCAACACGTTCAACGCCAACCGCATCAGCCAGGCCGATTACGGCATGGAAGACCGGGTGCGCGAGATCAACCTGGCCGCCGCGCGTATCATGCGGCAGTGCGTGGATGCCGCCATCGCTGCCGATGGTATCCAGCGCTGGGTGGCCGGATCTTTGGGGCCGACCAACAAGACATTGTCGCTGTCGCCGCGTGTGTCTGACCCCGGCTATCGCGAAGTGACGTTCGATGGCGTGAAGGACGTCTATCGCGAGCAGATCGACGCGCTTCTGGACGGCGGGGTGGATTTCATCCTGATTGAAACGGTTTTCGATACGCTCAATGCCAAGGCCGCCGCCTTTGCCGCGGCCGAAGCGGGTGATGCGCGCGGTTCGGTCGTGCCGGTGATGCTGTCGATGACGCTCACCGATCTTTCCGGCCGCAACCTTTCCGGGCAGACGGTGGAGGCCTTCTGGCACTCGATCCGCCATGTGAAGCCGGTGGCCGTCGGCCTCAATTGCTCGTTCGGCGCCACCGAATTGCGCCCGCACGTGCAGGCGCTGGCCAAGCAGGCTGACACGCTGATCATGACCTATCCCAACGCCGGCCTGCCCAATGATCTGGGCGAATATGACGAGCAGCCGGAGACGACGGCGGGCTTCATCCGGGGCTGGGCTGATGAAGGCCTCGTCAACATCGTTGGTGGCTGCTGTGGCAACACGCCGGAGCATATTGCCGCCATGGCGCGCCAGGTCGCTGGCCTGCCGCCGCGCATCATCCCCCACCCCGAAACGGCCCTGTATCTGACTGGCCTTGAAGCACACAGGTTTGCCGCGTGACGACTGCCTCTTTCATCAACATCGGTGAACGCACCAACGTCACCGGATCGGCCGCGTTCAAGAAGCTGATTTTGAACGGCGATTACACGGCCGCCGTGGAAGTCGCGCGTCAGCAGGTCGACAATGGCGCGCAGATCATCGACATCAACATGGACGAAGGCCTGCTCGACAGCGAAGCGGCCATGGTCACCTATCTGAACCTGATCGCGGCGGAACCAGATATCGCGCGGGTGCCGGTGATGGTCGACAGTTCGAAATGGACGGTGATCGAAGCCGGGCTGAAGTGCCTGGTTGGCAAGGGCATCGTCAATTCGATCAGCATGAAGGAAGGCGAAGCGCCGTTCCTGGAACAGGCGAAGAAGTGCCTGCGCTATGGCGCCGCCGTCGTCGTCATGGCCTTTGACGAGGTTGGCCAGGCTGACACCGCACAACGCAAGGTCGAAATCTGCGAGCGCGCCTACAAATTGCTCACCGGCATCGGCTTCCCGCCGGAAGACATCATCTTCGATCCCAACATCTTCGCCGTCGCGACGGGGATTGAGGAGCACAACAATTACGGCGTCGATTTCATCGAGGCCTGCCGCGAAATCCGCGCGCGCTGCCCGCATGCCCATATATCGGGCGGCGTTTCCAACCTGTCGTTCAGTTTCCGCGGCAATGAACCGGTGCGCCGGGCGATGCACAGCGTGTTCCTCTATCACGCCATTCAGGCCGGGATGGACATGGGCATCGTCAACGCCGGCCAGCTTGACGTGTATGACGCCATTGATCCGGAACTGCGCGAGTTGTGTGAGGACGTCGTGCTCAACCGCCGCGCGGATTCCACCGATCGCCTGCTTGCGGTGGCCGACAAGTTCAAGGGCGGTCCGCAGAAGGCCGTCGATCCGGCCGCCGAATTGTGGCGGACATGGCCGGTGGAAAAGCGGCTGGAACATGCGCTGGTCAAGGGCCTGGACGCTTTTGTTGAAGTGGACACCGAGGAAGCCCGCCTGACCGTGGCGCGCCCCATCGAGGTGATCGAAGGCCCGTTGATGGCCGGCATGAACGTGGTTGGCGATCTGTTCGGCAGCGGCAAGATGTTCCTGCCGCAGGTGGTGAAATCCGCCCGCGTCATGAAGAAGGCGGTGGCGCAC
>NZ_JAUMBI010000066.1:0-11048 GCF_032115815.1 Sandarakinorhabdus sp. | reverse complement strand
CCTCGGCGCGCGGCGCCTTGATCAGGTCGCCGGTCATCAGGAACTCCTTGGCGCGGGCATAGCCGATCAGCTGCGGCCAGATCACCGCGCCGCCATCGCCGGCCACCAGACCTACCTTCACATGCGGATCGCCGATCACGGCGTTTTCATCGGCCACGATGATATCGCACAGCAGGGCGATGGTGGCGCCCAGGCCGGCGGCGGCGCCGTTCATGCGGCAGATCACGGGCTTTTCGATGTCGAGCAGGCTGGTGACGATGCGTTTGGCGTCCCAGCCGATGTCGCGGAACAGGCTGGGGTGGGCGATCTGTTCCTCGAACCAGTCGAAATCACCGCCAGCGCAAAAAGCGCGGCCAGCGCCGGTAAGCACGATGATGTCGCTGGCTTTGTCTTGCTGCAATTCGGTGAACACGCGGGCGAGCTCTTCATGCATCGCCTCGTCAACACCGTTCACCGGGTTGTTGCCGGTGATTGTGGCAGTGAGCACCCGTTCGTGGCCGAACTGGCCCCGCGTGAACGTGAAGCGATGATAGCCTTCCAGCAACGCCATGTGCCTGCCTCTCCCCAGATATTTGCGCCAGCGTGGCGCAGGCGCAGGGTGGGGTCAATCTTGGGCTTTGGGCAGGCTCAATAGTTGAACTGCAACTGCGCGCGCAGGATGTCGCCCTCGGCGCGGCCACTGCGGCGTTCGTCGGCCTCGCGGCGCTTGGCGTGGCCATAGGTGAGGGTCAGCTCCAGCGGCGGCGTCGGCTGGAATTCGATGCCCAGTTCCAGTTCATCGGTTTCCAGCCGCGGCGCATTGAGCGCGCCCTTGAAGCCGCCGCGATAATGCTGCCAGCGCGCGAACGGCATGAACGGACCCAGCGGCGAGTGCTTCACCCGCGCCATCGCCTGCACATAACCGCCTTCCAGCGGTTTCTCCTGAATGGAACGCGTGACATCATCCCACTGGGGGCCGGTGCCCCAGTTCCATTCGGCCTGGAAACCGATGGGCTGCGGATAGAGCATGGCGTGGAATCCGACGCGATTATCGGCATAGGACAGCGCACTGACCCCGCCCGTGCGGATTTCGGGTTGCACGCGATTGCGCATGATCGCGCCGCCCACTTCCAGCACCTGCCCATCAAGGCCCAGCCCGTCCAATGCGAACGGCCAGGTGGCCATGGCGACGAACATCAGGCTGTTGTTGGTTTCGGTGCGGTTGGTGCCCTGGCCGTTGAAGAGACCCAGCCCAAAGGCACCATAATTGCCGAACAATTTCTGACCATCAGCCGTGAGTCGATTCCAGATCAGCTGCACCTGCGGCGGCGTGTAATAGGCCACCACACCCAGATCGCGCTCGGACGGTACTGCCGAGTTGATGCCATCGGTACGGTCGAGCGCCAACCGGGCTGACGAGCTTTGCAGATTCTCCCAGCCGAACGGCACCTTGGACTGGCCAAAGCGCAGGCGCAGGCTATGGTCCTTCAGGGGGAACCAATCGACATAGGCATCGCGCAACTGGCCAAAGCCTTCACGGCGTTCGCCCGCCGACTGGCCCGAAACTGCGGTGGCGAAATCCGGCTGCAGATAGAGCGAGACATGATCGTTGAGATCACCCTGCAGGATCAGGCGGATCCGGCGGAAACTGAAATTGTTGGCGTTGGTGATGTTGCTATCGCCAATGCTGCGCAGCCGCGACACGCCCGCCGGCGCGCTGGCATCGCCCGAGACGATCTCGTTCAACCGCAGCTGGGTATAGCCGCGCAGGGTGAGCTTTTCATACCAGGGCTTGCCGCGCCGGGGCGGCGGGGTGAGCACGATGGCGGACGGTGCAGCCAGCACGGCAGGCGCAGGCGCAGCGGCGGCGGGAGCGGCCATCGCCACGGGCGGAGGCGCCTGCGGACGGGCTGCAGCCTTCAATTCCGCCACCATCGCCTTCAGCTCGTCGATCTGACGCTGCAATTCGTCCACGGTCGGTTCGGCGGCATCGGCCGGCATTGCCGCAAGACTCGCCAGCAAGGCAATCATGGCGCCCCTTGTGCGGCGCTGGCGGTTGATGGTCATTGCAGTGCTGCCCTGGAACGCCGGGCACGCATGACCTCAGCTCAGGGCGCACTATGACAGCGGGGTGACAGCAACATTTCAGTTGCATGATGCTTTTGTGACATGGCCCCCGGATTGCCGGCCTGGCGGCACCGAGATTATGGCGAGGTGACATTCAGGTGACGATTGGGTTGCCGTGATGTGTCGACTTCATGACAACATTCTCGAGCAACAGGGCGAACGTCAGGGCAACGGCAGAAAGCGCCAGCCCCACACGGCCATGCCGGCGGCGATGGCCACGGCATAAGGCAGATCGGCCCCCACCCGCACCAGTCGCGGCGCATCATCGCCGGTGACACCGGCCAGCACCAGGCCACGGCGCAGCAGCATCAGCACCAGCGCCAACACGCCGCCAACAATGGCGATCAGCACGACCTGCGCCGCCAGCGTGCCCAGCGTTGCCCAGCAGGCGCAGCCGGTCATCACCTTCACATCGCCGCCGCCCAGCCAGCCGCGCGCAAAGGCCAACAGGCCGAAGGCGAAGAAGGCGCCACCGGCGGCGGCATGGCTGGCCCAGTCAAAGCCCGGTGTGCCAAGGCCGAACAGCACGGCGCCGATGATGATCAGCACGGTGATCGTATCGGGGATTTCGAACGTGCGCAGATCGAAGCCGGCGCTGGCCAGCACCGACAGCGCCATCAGCCACAGGCCGGCATCGGCGAGGGTCATGCCAAGCTGCTCATGACCGCGGCGGCGGCCCGGCGCTGGGCTCCCGCAATTTCTGGGCCTTCAATTCGGCCAGATATTGCAGATTGGCCCAGGCGGCGCGATCGAACTGCGGGTTCAACGACAGCGCGCGGTTGAAATAGGCTTCGGCCACAGGCAGATCGCCGCGCATCATCGCGGCATAGCCCACGGTGTTGAGATCGGTGGCAAGACTGGCCTTGTCGCTGAGCAGGAATGCTTCTTGATAACGGCCCTGCATGGCGCGGGCCAGCGCCAGATTGGTGCGCGCCGGCTTCAGCGTGGGCTGCAGCTTTAACGCAGCCACCAGATCACGCTCGGCCGCTTCGTGGTGACCGCGCAGCAGCTGCGACCAGCCGCGATTGGCAAGTATGCCAGAATCCTGCGGGGCCGCGGCCACCGCCTTGCCATAGGCCAGATCGGCCGCCGGCCAGTCGCGCGCCTTGTCGGCCAGCACGCCCAGCGCGTTCCAGGCGCGGGCCAGGCCGGGATCGGCGGCCACGGCTTGTTCCAGCAGCGGGCGGGCTTCGCCGTCCTTGCCTTCCCGCAGGCGGGTGATGCCCAGGCCCTGGCGCGCCAGCGCCGCCATGGGGCCTTCCATCAGGCCGGTGAAGGCTTCGGCCGCTTCGGGCAGGCTGCCCCCGGCCAATGCCAGTTCGGCGGCGCGTAACTGCACCTCGGCAACGCCGCTCGCCCACATCGGCGCAATAAGGGCGCGGGCATTATCGAGCCGGCCATCGGCGATGGCGGCATCCAGCATGGCCAGCGCTTCGGGGCCAGGCGGCGCGGTGGGCTGCACCGGGGCGGCGGCCGTATCGCCCGCCGGCTTTGGCGGCTTCGGCCGGGCCAGCGCCGGTGAAACCACTGCTATGGCCAGCGCCATCAGCAACACCAGGAACGCAATACGGTGAAACAGTTCGACCAGTGCAGCCGGGCGCGCCGTCAACAGATCGTCGCGCTCGGACGACGATGACGCAAGTGGCGCAACCGTTTCGGGCGGCTTGCCAAATGGTTCGGCACCATCAGGCACTCAATGCTCCGATGCGGGCAACCAGCGCTTCCAGCCGGGCAATGGCCAGACGCACGGCGTCCTTGTCGTCAACGGCGCCGGGATCGGCCTGGGCCGAAAGGGCGGTCATCAGCCGCGTATGGGCGCGGTCTTCGGCGGCGACGGCAAAGCGCGAGGCATCAAAGCCGGCCAGCCAGTCGACCGCGATGGCGGCCGGAGTCAGGAAGCGGCGCGGTGCCAGCGGCGTGGCCGTGGCCAGTTCCGGCAAGGCCGCCAGATCGAGCAGGCGCAGCGCGGTCGGCTGGAACGGCGGCAACAGCAATTGCGCCACCGGTTTGCCGGCAGCCTGCAACGGGCTGAAATCCGGTGGCACATCGGTGACATTGATCACCTGTGGCAACAGCACGGCCGCCGTGACCGCCGTCGGCGCGGCCGGGGCCGCTTCGGCCAGCGACAGCGTTGCCATCGGAATGGTGAGCGCGGCCAGACCATCGAGGTGCGACGCAATCAGGGCCGTTGGGGACGGCTGCTCCGCGGTGCTGTCCTGCGCCAGCGTGATCGGGGCGGCCAGTATCGGCAGATCGCCGGCCTTGGCCGACGCAAGGCTGGCGTTGATCCGGGCCACCGGCACACCGCCGGCGCGCTGCGCCACGGCAAGGCGCGGTGCTGCGACCGGATGGCTGACCTTGCCCGGCAGCACCAGCACGGCTTCGCCGCTGCTCGCCATGTCGATGCGGGCGCTGGCAACACGCACCGGCGCATCGGTGGTGAGGGCCGGTGCCAGAGCAGCATTTTCCAGCGCGGCGGCCACCAGCAGCAGGGCGCGGCGGGCAGCGGTGGCGGCACGGCCATCGTCACTGCTGCTGGCCCGTTGCAGCCAGGCGATGGCATCGCGATGCTGGCCGGCCCTGTGCAGGCTCCAGCCCAGATTATAGGCGATATCGCCGGCACCCGGTTCCAGCGCGAGGGCCATTTCGAAGTGCTGGCGGGCCAGATCGATGCGGCCCAGCCGATCATAGGCGATGGCGATGCCGTTCAGGGCCGCCACCGAACCGGCGTTCTGGCCGAGGGCCTGGCGGAATACGGAAATGGCCTGCGCGGCGTTTCCTGCCGCCAACAGGCTGCGGCCTTCGGCCAGCGCGGCCGCTTCATTCTGGTTGTTGGCGATGGCGCTGCTGGGCAGGCCGTCGCTGCGCGGCCTGATGTCTTTCGAATCAAAGCCGTCCGCCAGCGCCGGCGATGAGCCGGCGAGCGCCAGGAGAAGCGCGGTTTTCTGCTTCATTTGCCCCTCGGACCCTGATTTGCCTGTTTCTGCTTTTCCACCTGCGCCATCTGGTTCTTCATGCCGATCGCCGCCGGCAGCATCAGCACCGCGACCATGGTAGGCAGCATGAAGCAGACCAGCGGAATCGACAGCAGCACCGGAATCTTGTGGGCCTTTTCTTCGGCGCGCAGCCGGCGGGCTTCGCGCATTTCGGCGGCATAGACGCGCAGCGCCGACGCCACCGATGCCCCCAGCTTGTCGGATTGGATGATCAGCGTGGTGAAGGCGGTGATTTCCGGCACGCCGCTCTTCTTGGCCAGCATGCGCAGCGCCACTTCGCGGCTGCGGCCAGCGCGCAGTTCCAGGCTGACCTGGCCAAACAGCTTGGCGAGCAGCGGGTGCGAGCCGATGATTTCCGAACCGACGCGGCTGAAGGCGGCATCGATGCCAAGCCCGGCTTCAAGGCAGACCAGCATGAGATCGAGCGTGTCGGGGAATCCGTTGAGCACTTCCTGGGCGCGGTTTTCAGCGCGCGAGCCAACGATGATGCCCGGCAGATACAGGCCGGCAACCGCCGCGCCCATCATCATCATGTAAAGCTTGGCCGGCTCCGGCCAGTTGCCGCCAACGGCCAGCACGATCACCACCAGGATGGGCAGCGCCAGCGTGCCGAAGGCGCGGGCCAACGTGTAGGCGCGCGGTGCCCAGAGCTGATCAAAGCCGGCGCGTTGCAGCTTCTCCGCGATCTTGCCGGAGGCATCGTCGGTAAGGCTGAGACCACGCGATTCAATCTCGTGCAGCAATTGCGCCCAGCGCGAGGTGATCAGATCGTTGCGGATACTACCCGGGCCGCTATCGGCCGCGGCACCACCACCCTGGCTGGCCAGCCGCGCCTTGATGTCGGACCGGCCCAGCACCATGGGTGCCAGCGCCAACACGACCAGCATCACGGCCGCGAACACCAGTCCGAGCACGATCCAGTTTGCCAGGGTTCCGCTGCCCATCGCCGTTACACCTTGATCGCGATCAGGCGGCGCATGATCACGACACCCAGAACATAGAGGAACATCACGCCCAGCGCGCCCGGCATGAACCAGGGATCATCGACAACATCGAGATAGAAGCTGGGCTGACTGGAGAACACGCCGACAAAGGTGATGATCGGCATCGCGGTGAGCAATGTGCCGGTCATCTTGCCTTCCGAGGCCAGGGCACGCACCTTGAGCACCATGGCGGCGCGGTCGCGGATCACGCGGGTCAGGCTGTCGAGAATTTCGGCGAGGCTGCCGCCGGTTTCGGTCTGGATCGCCACCGACACCACGAACATGTTGATGTCCTGCGTCTGCACCCGGCCGGCAAAACCTTCCAGCGCATCCCGCAGCGGTGAGCCATAGTTCATTTCCGCCAGCACCAGCCCCAGTTCGGAGGCCAGTGGATCCGGCATTTCGTTGACGACCAGTTCCAGCGCGCCCGACACCGGGTAGCCGGCCCGCAGGCCGCGCACCAGCACATCCAGCGCAATCGGGAACTGCGCTTCGATCTTCTTCAGGCGCTTGGCGGCGATATAGTTGATGTACAGGATGGGCAGGGCAATGCCGATACCACCGGCAAACAGCAGCAGCAGCACGGCACCGGGCGAGGTGATCTGGCCACTGATGCCGCCGATCAACGGGAACAGGAAACCGATCAGCAACGTGACCGAGCCCATGTAGCTGAGCATGCGCTGGGCGCTCATGCGGATGCCGGCCTGGTTCATGCGGCTGTCGAGATAGTTGATGATCGACGGCAGCATGGACTTGGACACATCCGTCGTCTGCCGGCGGAGCGCGGTGATGATCTCTTCCGATGTCGCCCCGCTCTCGATCAGCGCCATGCGCTTGGAAACGCGCCGCTTGGTGCCGAAATTGTCGCGATACCAGATGAATCCGCCTTCCAGCAGCAGCACCACGGCCAGGAACACGATGCCGTAAAAGACGAATTCGGCGTTGATGAAGGAAGGCAGCTGCACCTCAACCCTCCTTGCGCTTGAACGGATCGAACATGGTGCTCGGCAGATCGAAGCCGCGCGCCTTCAATATGTCCATGAACTTGGGCCGCACCCCCATCGGGCGCATCTCGCCGATCACCTTGCCCTGTTCGTCAACACCTTCGCGCACGAACTTGAAGATCTCCTGCATCAGGATGATCTCGCCTTCCATGCCGGTGATCTCGGCCACCGAGGTGACGCGGCGGCTGCCGTCCTGCAGGCGTTCCAGCTGGCAGACCACGTTGATGGCCGAAGCGATCTGGGCGCGCGCCGATTTCGGGCTGATGTCGATACCCGACATGCCGATCATCTGTTCCAGGCGCGACAGCGCATCGCGCGGCGTGTTGGCGTGCAGCGTCGTCATCGAACCATCGTGGCCGGTGTTCATCGCCTGCAGCATGTCGAACGCTTCGCCGGAACGGATTTCGCCCAAGATGACGCGATCTGGCCGCATGCGCAGCGCGTTCTTCACCAGATCGCGCTGGTTGACTTCACCGCGGCCCTCGATGTTGGACGGGCGGGTTTCAAGCCGCACGACATGGCTCTGCTGCAATTGCAGTTCGGCCGAATCCTCGATGGTCACCACGCGTTCGTGGCTGCCGATCGACGCCGACAGTGCGTTGAGCATGGTGGTCTTGCCCGAACCGGTGCCGCCGGACACGATCACGTTGCGGCGGCTGGCGACAACGGCCTTCAGCATGGTCGCGCAATCAACCGTCATCGAACCATATTCGACCAGTTTGTCGATGCTGGTGCGGCTGGGCGGAAATTTGCGGATGGAAAGGCACGGACCGTCGATGGCCAGTGGCGGGATGATCGCGTTGATGCGGCTGCCGTCGGGCAGGCGCGCGTCGACCATGGGCGAGCTTTCGTCGACGCGGCGGCCGACGTTGGACACGATCTTGCCGATGATGCGCAGCAGATGCTGATCGCTGGCAAAGCGCGTGCCGACTTCCTCGATCTTGCCGCGCCGTTCGACGAACACCTTGGTGGCGCTGTTGACCATGATGTCGGAGATGGTCGGGTCTTTCAGCAAGGGTTCGAGCGGACCCAGGCCGAGCAGTTCGTCGAGAATATCTTCCACCAGCTGGCGCCGTTCGGCGGCGTTCAGAGCCTGATTGTTCTCTTTCAGCATTTCCTGAACGATGTCGCCGATGTCGCGCTGCATCTGCTCGCGCGTCATGGTTTCCAGCGCAGCCAGGTTGATGCGGTCGATCAGCTGCTGGTGCAGCGTGACCTTGAGTTCAGTGTAATCGTCGCGGCGGCGATCCTTGATGCTCACCACCGGCGCCGGCGCCGGTGCGGCCACCTTGGTTTCGACCGGCACGCTGGCAGCGGGCGCATCGCCGGCGGCCTCAGGCTGTGCGCCCGTCTTGCGGCGCGTCGGGAAGATCATGCCGTCGCCCCCATGCTGACGAGTTCATCGCCAAGCTGCGCCGCAATGATGCGCAGATCCTTTTCGATGCGGGATTTCATCTTGATCTGGCCAAGGCTGCGGCCTTCATCCTGCGCCGCCGAAACGGTGGGGAAATCATTGGCCAGGCCGTAATGCACCCGGCTGCGCAGCGCCGACTCCGCTTCGCTCAGATCATATTTGCCGAACAGGCCGGGAATCAGCCGGTTCATCACCACCCGCATCCGGTCGCCCAGGCCATTGGCTTCCGCGACATCAAGCTGGCGGCGGGCCTGCTGCACACCCGACACGGTCATCTGGGTGACCAGCAGCATCATGTCGGCCTTCTGGATGGCCATCGCCGTCCAGTCCATCCAGATCCCCGGCAGATCCAGCAGCACGAGATCGAAATTCTGGGTGGCAACGTCCAGCAGGCGATCGATGAACTCCGGGGTGACCAGATCCATCGCGGTCATGTCGGTCGGCGAGGAAATCACCGAGGCACCCGATTGGTGGCGTTCCAGCACCATCTTGAGGAATTCGGCATCCAGCCGGTCGTCGGCTTCGATCAGATCGGCGATCGACAGACGCGGCTTCAGGTTCATGTACATCGCCGCATTGCCGCGCTGGAGATCAAGATCGATCAGCAGCACCTTCTTCTCGGCGGCCCAGATCTGCGCCAGCTGGGTGGCAAGCATGGTGGTGCCGATGCCGCCCAGCACGCCCTGGAACGCGATCACGTTGCCGCTGCGGGCCGGGCCACCACCGGTGCGAAGCTGGCCCAGCCGGTCGCGGCCGGTTTCCAACGCCTGCGCCAGTTCCTCGCGGCTGAACGGGATCGGCAACACATCGGCCACGCTGGACCGCATCAGACGGCGGGTGGCGGTGATGGTGAGATCATGGGCCGCCGCCACCACAGGGATGCGGGCACCCACGCTGTTGGCGAATTGTTCCAGCGCCTCGAGTTCGGCGGCGCTATCGGGTTCGATTTCCAGGATCACCAGATCGGTGCGGCGCAGCAGCGGCCCGTTCACCGAGAATTTTTCCAGCCCGCCATCAAACACGCGGATATCGGCGCCCATGTTGGCCAGGTGCGAAGGATCAATGGTGGCCGCCGTTTCCGGCGCCAGCACCAGCGTCACCCGCAATTCGCCCGAATCAGACGCTGGCGGCGTGTCCTCCTTCTCGCCGCGCCCAACCATCGAACCAAGACGCGCCAACAGGGCCATCAGCGTGGCCCCGCCTGCGGTTGGTTGCTGACTGTACCGGTGCTCGCACCAGCCGCATCGCCCAAGTTCGACCGGCCGGAAAATGGAATCAGCGCCTTGACGCGACCGGTGCGATACCGGGTCACCGCGCCGTCGGCCAGCAGGCCGTCGCTGCCTTCGATCTTCACGTTGGCATAGCTGGGGGTGAGATCAACCACCATGGCGGCGATGTTGTTCTGCACCACCAGGCCCAGGCCCTTGTCGCTGACCGGCTTGTCATCGGCGGCGGCCGGACCGGCCAGGCTGATCATCAATGCGACCAGCAGCAGGGATGTCGCAATCTTGAACATCATTTACCTCACGATGTGGCCATGGTCGGCAGCAACGCCGCCGGGCTTGTTGATGGCGCTGGCCGGGCCGGGCAGCGGCAATACGGTGCCCGGCTGGGCGCGGCGTTCGGACTTGCCGAGCAGGAACAGATCGGCATCGCTTGGTTCCAGGATGCGATCGGTCGGCAACTGCAGGGCGGTGCCGGCCTGCACCGGCCGCACGATGCGCGGGGTGACCAGGATCACCAGTTCGGTTTCCTGCCGATCGAAGTTTGTTGACCGGAACAGCGCGCCCAAGATCGGAATCTTGGCGAGCAGCGGCACGGCGCTCACCGTGTCGCGGAAATCGCTCTGGATCAGGCCGGCCAGCGCAAAGGTCTGGCCGTCACGCAATTCCAGCGTGGTGCGGGCGCGCCGCACCTTCAGGCCGGGAATGCGCAGGCTGCCGATATCGATGCCAGCCGCCGGATCGAGGCTGGACACCTCGGGGGCCACCAGCAGGTTGATCAGGCCATCTTCAAGCAGGGTGGGGGTGAAGGCGAGGCCAACCCCGAACTGCTTGAATTCAATGGCGATCTGGCCGTTGATGGCCACACCCACCGGCACCGGGAACTCACCGCCCGCCAGGAAATTGGCGGTTTCACCCGACAGCGCGATGATGTTTGGCTGCGCCAGCGTGCGGATCAGGCCCTGGCGCTCAAGCGCCTGCAGGCGGAAACTGAAGCCAGGGGTATTGAAACTGCCGGCGAAGGAGCCGGTCACGCCAGCGCCGGGGAAGTTGGCAGAGCCGTTGGTGCGCGCCAGCGAGCCATCGCTCTGATTGCCAAAGGCCAGGCTGTCGATACCAAGCGCCTTCACCGTGCCGCGCTGCATTTCGGCAAAGCGCACTTCCAGCAGGATCTGCTGGGCGGTGCCAACGCCGGTCATGTTGATCACCTTGTCGGGCGCATAGGCCATGGCGATGGTCACGGCGCGCTGCACGGCGGCGGCGCTGCTGGCAGTGCCCGACAGGATCAGCCGGTCGTTGGCAACCTGCACACCCAGATTCTC
>NZ_JAUMBI010000065.1:0-19929 GCF_032115815.1 Sandarakinorhabdus sp. | reverse complement strand
ATCGGTGATCTGGTGAATGAACCCGCGCGTTTCGAGACGGGTGAGAAAGTCGCTGCTGTAGGTCATGGCAAGGATGGCTTTACGGTTTGCGGCAGCACTTGTCATGCCCCCACCCGCGCGGCCCGTTTTGACAGTTTTTCCGCATCTGGCCAGTTTGGGCCGGCTGTCGCCCACCTGCCCTGCCGCCGCACACTCGCTGGTTGCTGCTCGATGCTGCCCATGATCGCCAGTCTAACCCATTGGCCGGGCTGTAGGACAGAGCGGACAGAGACCAACAAGAGCCTCCGGCGGCCAGGGTCGCAGACCCTGGACCCGTTCGTATTGAGGCGGCTCCCAGCTATCTACTCGCCATGTATAACATGCAGGATCGCTCCATCCTGCTTGTTGATGATGATTTCAAATACGCCGCCCTTCGCTGGCTCTGGAAAGTTGCCTCGCACGATCCAGTGGGTCGGTGTGTCAGTCACTTGATAAGGGCGCTGCTCGCGGATTTGCGCTGCACCATAAACGCCGTCTGCGACGGCTTCAGCGATACCGGCTGCCGTATCCGGCGTCCTCACCAACCCTGCCGGCGGCTTGTAACCATCGCCGGGCGGACCGAGCAGCCGGGTCTCCTTGCCCACATATTGGAAGGTCGAACTGGGCTCTGAACAACCCGACAGCAGAGCCGTTGCCACGAAAAGTGCGGACGGCCACACGAATCTACGGCGCCCCCCAGCCTTCCCGCCTTCAAGTTGGTTATTCTGCATCGATCTTTGGCCCTGCATATTCGCCTGCGACTTCAATATGCGTGAAAACAGGGTCGAGCGTGCACAAAATCCCAACAAAAGTGGGTGCAGGGCCTCAGGCCCTGCCCGCCGGAGGCCTCTTCTCGCTTACTCTGCCTATCACCGCCGATAGACCTCGCGGCGGTTGCCCAGCCGGATCACGGTGATCAGCATCACGCCGTCATCCAGATCGGCGATGATGCGCCAATCGCCGACACGGTATTTCCAGAAATCGCCGAGTTCCTTGCCGCGCAGGGCTTCACCAATGCTGCGCGGGTCGTCGAGTGTGGCGACGCGGTCGCGCAGGAACGTCAGGATACGCTTGGCGATTTGCGGATCGAGTTTGCGGAGCTGCTTGGCGGCGCTGTCGGTGAGCTCAATCTGCCAGGCCATAATCCGCCAGCAGATCGTTCAGCGGCACGCGGCCTTCGGTGCCGGCGCGCACGCGGGCGAGGATTTCGGCGGAGAGGTGCGCGTCTTCCAGATCGTCGATGTGTTCGATGATGGCTTCCACCGCATAGAAGGTCTTTGACCGCCCGGTGAGGGCCGACAAAGCCGAAAGGCGGCTTTCGAGATCGGCAGGCAGGCGCAGAGAAATCGGCATGTCAGCAAATTAGCATTGCGATACACGTATCGCAACCCCTCCCCTTGCATCCCGCCGGCTTATCCCCCATCGGGCGCGGGCATGACCTTCATCTATCTGTTTCTGGCGCTGGGGCTGGCGGTGGGCTTGAACCATCCGGCGTGGGCGTGGCGGGTGTTGGCGCAGCTGGGCGCGGCGGCGGCGTTGGGCATGATGGCCTGGTCGATCTGGCTGGCCAATGGTGATGGCACCTTTGCGGCGCGCGCCAGCGATGATGTGCGGCCGTTGCTGCTGAACAGCATGGCGGTGATTGCGGTGCTGGTGACGTTGTTGCTGCTGGCGCTGGTGCCGGCGCAGTGGCGGCGGCAGGCGGAGCCGGTGCCGGACTGGAACCAGCGGCAGAAGTGGGGCCAGATCGCGCGCATCCTGCACTGGACGAGCGCGGTGCTGATGCTGGCTGCGCTGCCGATGGGGTTGTTCGTGGCGGTGCTGAAGGCCTCGCCGGAGCGCACGGAATTTCTTTCGGTGCATATCGGCATTGGCGTTGCGGTGTTTTTCCTGTTGTTGTTGCGGTGGGCGGCCCAGCACGCTTCGCCGGGCCCGGCCAGCCCGAATGGCGCGGCAAAGCTCAACAAATTGGCGCTGTATCTGGCGCTGGCGACGCTGCCGGTTTCGGGGTTGCTGCTGGCCGGGGCCACTGGCTGGTCAGTCTTGGGGCTGCACCTGCCCGAAGCCCTGCCGATGCCGCCGGCCCGCGCGTTGCACATCTGGCTTTCCGGGCTCTTCGTGGCGGCGTTCGCGGCCCATGCCGGTGCGGTGCTGTGGCATCATTTCGCGCTGCGTGATCGCCAGCTCATTCGCCGCATGCTGCGCTAGAACAAACGGCGCACATGGTGCAAGGATGGCGCCATGGCCATCCAGATTCGCACCAGCCTTGCCGAAACGGAGCTGACCGAGTTCACCCCGCACCGTCCCGCGCGCCCGGAGAAATCCGAAGGCGGCCGGCCGTTCGTGCTGAACACCGAATATACGCCCGCCGGGGACCAGCCCGCCGCCATCGCCGAACTGGTGGGCCAGGCCAACCAGGGCGAGCGCGATCAGGTGCTGCTGGGTGTGACGGGTTCGGGCAAGACCTTCACCATGGCCAAGGTGATCGAGGCGGTGCAGCGCCCGGCGCTGATCCTGGCGCCCAACAAGATTCTTGCCGCGCAATTATACGGCGAATTCAAGAGCTTCTTCCCCGATAATGCGGTGGAATATTTCGTTTCCTACTACGATTATTACCAACCCGAAGCCTATGTGGCGCGCACCGATACCTATATCGAAAAGGAATCGAGCGTGAACGAGGCCATCGATCGGATGCGCCATTCCGCCACCCGTTCCCTGCTGGAGCGCGATGACGTGATCATCATCGCATCGGTTTCCTGCATTTATGGCATCGGCTCGGTCGAGACCTATTCGGCGATGACGTTCAGCCTGAAGAAAGGCGGCTCGGCCGATCTGAAGGAGGTGGTGAGGAAGCTCGTCGCCATGCAGTACAAGCGCGGCGACCTCAGTTTCGCGCGCGGCAATTTCCGGGTGCGCGGCGACTCCTTGGAAATCTACCCCTCCCACTATGAAGACAGCGCCTGGCGCATCAGCTTCTTCGGCGACGAGATCGAGCAGATCAGCGAATTTGATCCGCTCACCGGCGAGACGGTGGCCAAGCTCGACCAGATCAAGATCTACGCCAACAGCCACTATGTGACGCCCGGCCCGACCATGAAGCAGGCCGCGGACGCCATCCGCCACGAACTGACCGAGCGGCTGAAGGAGCTGAACACCGAAGGCAAGTTGCTGGAAGCCCAGCGGCTGGAGCAGCGCACCAATTTCGATCTGGAAATGATCGCCGCCACCGGGGCATGCGCCGGCATCGAGAATTACAGCCGCTTCCTCACCGGCCGCCTGCCCGGCGAGCCGCCGCCCACCTTGTTCGAATATCTGCCGGAAAACGCCCTGCTGTTCATCGATGAAAGCCATGTGACGGTGCCGCAGATCGGCGCCATGGCCAAGGGCGATCACCGCCGCAAGGTGACGCTGGCCGAATATGGTTTCCGCCTGCCCAGCTGCATCGACAACCGCCCGCTGCGCTTTGCCGAGTGGGAGGCGATGCGGCCGCAGACGGTGTTCGTTTCCGCCACCCCCGGCCCGTGGGAAATGGACAAGACCGGCGGTGTGTTCACCGAACAGGTGATCCGCCCCACCGGGCTGATCGATCCGCCGGTGGAGATCAAGCCGGTGGAAGATCAGGTGGAAGACCTGATCCAGGAGGCCAAGAAGGTCGCCGCCGCCGGCTATCGCACGCTGGTGACGACGCTGACCAAGCGCATGGCCGAAGACTTGACCGAGTTCCTGCACGAAGCCGGCCTGCGCGTGCGTTACATGCACTCAGATGTGGAAACGCTGGAGCGCATCGAGCTGATCCGCGATCTGCGCTTGGGCGTGTATGACGTGCTGGTGGGCATCAACCTGCTGCGCGAAGGGCTCGACATCCCGGAATGCGGGCTGGTGGCGATTTTGGATGCGGACAAGGAAGGCTTCCTGCGCTCCGAAACCTCGCTCATCCAGACCATCGGCCGCGCCGCGCGCAACGTGGAGGGCCGGGTGATCCTTTATGCCGATCGCATCACCGGATCGATGGCGCGCGCCATGATGGAAACCGATCGCCGGCGCGCCAAGCAGGAGGAATATAACCTCGAACACGGCATCACGCCGACCACCATCAAGCGCAACATCGGCGATGTGCTGGCCGATGTGTCGATGAAGGATGGGCTGGTCGTCGATACGGGTGACGACGAGACCCAGCATCTCGTCGGCCACAATTTGAAGGCCTATATCGCCGATCTGGAAGAGCAGATGAAGAAGGCCGCTTCTGATCTGGAGTTCGAAACTGCCGCCGCCATCCGCGACCAGATCCGCCGGCTGGAAATGGATGAACTCGGCCTGCCGCCGGATGCACGCGCCGCCGCCGCCAAGGGCCGTGCGACGGGCGGCGTGGCCGGCACGCGCACGACGCGCTTTTCCAAGATGCAGAAGAAGGGTTTCAGCGCGAAACGGAGCGGCGCGGGGCGGTAAGCCCACCCCTAATCGTCACCCCGGCGAACGCCGGGGTCCATCGCCCGGCAGTGCCGCCGTGCCCGAAATTGGGGAGATGGGCCCCGGCGTTCGCCGGGGTGACGGTCAACGATTGGACAATTCCGCTTCTCTAACAGCAATCACGGCGGTCGCCGCGACCAGCCTCGGCTGCCGCGCCAAGGTTCACACGCCACGCCGTCGTTATCCTCATCCAGTTCCGGGCGGTAAGATGGCTCGTTGGCGTACATGCTGCCGTAACCGGCAAGCCGGGCTTCGTTGCAGTTGGCAAAATAGCGATAGGGACGGGGCTGGGCCGGTTCCGCGCCAAATATCTGCGTGACTTTCCATTTCGTCCGGAACAGCAGCTCATCTTGCTGCCAGTCCTTCAGCGTAAACCACCAGCCACCCAAGCCGCCGATCAGCAGACCACAACCAACCAGCAGCCAACGGCCAAGGTTGGGCCACTTCACCTTCATCTTCCAGAGCGTTCGCCGCAGCATCGCGCCAGGAAAACCCAGTCAGGCCGGCCCGTCAATCAGATCAGGCAGCCCACCCCGGCGCGCAGGAATTCCGCCACCAGGCCGGGGTCGCGCTCGTCGGTGAGCCGGTTGGCGATCTCGCGGATGCTCATGCGTTCAAAGCGTTCGCGGCGCAGGCCGGTCAGTTCCTGCAGGCGGCGCAACTGGCCGATGGAGAGGCGTTCGCCCAAACGGCCGCCCATGCACTGGGCCTGGCGCGGCGGCACGCCCAGTTCGGTCAGGTTGGTGGTGATGCGTTGCGCCGGGGTGGCGCAGGCGGTGAGCGCCAGCGGCAGGGCAATGAGGGCAACAAGGGCGGCAAGGCGATAAGGGCGCGGCGTCATGTCGGCTCCGAATTGATGGGGTGCGGCAACTACAGAGGTGATTAGCGTGCGTTGTCTGGCTATAGCATGAACCCATGCTTGACTATCTCGCCAGCCTTTCCACCCGCTACCCCGCGCTTGCCGATGTGAATTGGTGGCAGGGCATCGGCATCGCGCTCCTCGTGGTGGGAATCATGGAGGTGGTGGCCATCGTTTCGCACAAATATGTGATGCACGGTTTCCTGTGGGTGCTGCACAAATCTCACCACGAACCCCGCACTGGCCGGTTCGAGCGCAACGACTGGTTCGGCGTGGCCGGCGCCATCCCGTCGATGATCCTGCTGATGATCGGCACCCATTATGGCCTGCACATGCTCACCGCCATTGGTGCCGGCATCACCATGTATGGCGCCATCTATTTCTTCCTGCACGATATTCTGGTGCATCGCCGGGTGAAGCACAGCTGGAACCCGCAATGGGGTTACATGAAGCGCGTGGTGCAGGCGCACCGGCTGCACCATGTGGTGGAAACCAAGCACGGCACGGTAAGCTTCGGCTTCATCTGGGCGCCGCCAATCCGCAAGCTGAAGGCGCAACTGGAAGCTGATGGCCGCGGCCGCATCCGCGCGAGCGCCAAGATGAAGGCCGAGATGGGGATGATCGACAACGCCGAGCACTGGGCGCGGTAGGATTTTGCCGATGGCAACCAAATGCCGAGGCGCGCATTTGGCTGCGCTGGCCATAATGGTGCTCCCTGGCACCTCGGCAGCGAGCAAGAGCAATGAGCTCGCTGTTACCGTGTCGTATGCGGCACCTGATGCATGCCGTGCTTCATTCGGTAGCACGACATTCTTGCTGCCTAGCGACCGCGATGCGTTCGTTGCTGCCCTGAAGCCCTTGAGGCGCAAATATCGCAATGTGGCGGTCGTGCCTCAGGACGAGGATGTGATCTATCGCTGTATCGGCACTGCCGTGTTCTTGAGCCAAATGGCCGAATTCAAGAAGGCAAACTTCGTTTCCAAGCGTTGAGAATACCAGCACCACAATGCGCTCATTGCTCTGGGCGACGAAAGCTTTGGCTTCTCTTCACTCCGGCATCGTCCACAAGCCTTCACGGGCTGGCCCGGGCATTGGCCAACGTGATTTGCGCACCAGCGCATCGCCCAGCGCCAATGCCACCGCCTGCGCCTTTTCGGCTTTCGTCGTCGAAACCCGCTGGGCCAACCCCTCCTCCTCCAGCCCGCGCACCTTGCGGCCGATGCCGCCATAGATGCGGGCTGCGGCCAGCACAGCCCAGGCGGCGCGGTTGCCCAGTGCCGAGGTGCCGAAGCGGGCTGATTCCTCATAGTCCTCGGCCTTGAACACCAACCGCGCGACCAGCCGCGACAGCTGCCGGCGGTTGCGTTCCAGCACGTAACTGTCCGGCTCCAGCCGCACGCTGGTCAGCCAATCATCGGGGATGTAACGGCGGCCGTTCATCGCGTCTTCCACCACGTCGCGGGCGATGTTGTTGAGCTGAAAGCTCATGCCCAGATCGCAGGCGCGTTCCAGCACGGCACGCTCGTCGGGCTTCACGCCCATCACGATCGCCATCATCACGCCCACGCAGCCAGCGACATGATAGCAATAGGTGAGCGTATCATCGAAGCTGTGGAACGGCCGTTCCTCCATGTCGATGCGGAAGCCCTGGATCAGATCGCGCGGATAACGCGCCGGCATGCCGGTCTGCTGCACCACCATGGCCAGCGCTTCATAGGGCGTGCCGGGCGTGGGGTTGCCAGCCAGCGCGCGTTCGGTTTCCCAATGCACTTCGGCCAGGCGTTCGGCCGGGGGGCGGCGATCATCGTTGCGGCCCTCGCCCAACACCTGCCCATCGATCACATCATCGGTGTGGCGGCACCAGGCATACAGCAGCATGGCGCGATCGCGCGTTGGACCATCGAACAGGCGGCTGGCCAGTGCGAAGCTTTTCGAACCGCGCGCGATGGCGGTGCGGGCATTATCGAGGACGACAGACACGGATGGGCTTCTGCCCGCCTGCGCCGCGCGGCGCAAGCGGGCTGAATGGCGGAGTTCAAGCCGCCTTCTTGCCCAGCAGGTCTTCCACCATCAGCTTGCCAGTGGCCTTGGCGCTGCCCACCACGCCGGGGATGCCGGCGCCGGGGTGCGTGCCGGCACCAACGAAATAGAGGTTGGACAGCACATCATCGCGGTTGTGGGTGCGGAAATAGGCGCTCTGCCACAGCACCGGTTCCAGGCTGAAGGCGCTGCCCTGGTGGGCAAACAGTTCGGTTTCGAAATCCTTCGGCGTCCAGGTGCGCATCGTCACCAGATCGCGCTTGAGGTTGGGCAGAACCCGGCGCTCCAACGCTTCCAGGATCGATTCAGCATAACGCGGGGCTTCCTTTTCCCAATCGATATCCAGCTTGCCCAGATGCGGCACCGGCGACAGCACATAATAGGCGCCGTGGCCTTCCGGGGCGAGGCCCGGATCGGTCATCGTCGGGTGATGCAGATACAATGAGAAATCTTCCGGCAGCTCGCCGCCCTTGTAGATTTCGCTGAGCAGTTCCTTGTAGCGATGGCCAAACAGGATGGTGTGGTGCGCAACATCGGTGCGCACACCCTTCAGGCCGAAATACAGCACGAACAGCGACGGCGAGAAGCTGCGGCGCTTCATCTTGGCCGCCATTTCGGCACCGCGCGGGTGGCCGCCCAGCAGTTCCTGATAGGTGTTGACCACGTCGCCATTGGAACACACCGCATCAAAGCGGCCCGACCAGCCATCGGCGCAGCGAACACCCGTAACGCGCCCGCTGTCGGCCATGATGGCTTCGACCTTGCTGCCCATGCGCACGGTGCCGCCGATGTCCTCGAACAGCTTGACGAGGCCGCGCACCAGCGAACCAGTGCCGCCGCGCGGGAACCAGACGCCCCATTTCTTTTCGAGCGCGTGGATCAGCGCGTAGACACTGGACGTCCGGAACGGATTGCCGCCCACCAGCAGCGTGTGGAAACTGAACGCCTGGCGCAGCCGCTCGTCCTCAATGTGGCGGGACACCATCGAATAGACCGAACGGAAGGCTTCATAACGCATCAGCTGCGGCGCGGCCTTGAGCATCGACTTGAAATCAAGGAACGCTTCATGGCCCAGCTTTTCATAGCCTTCACGAAACACGTTATCCGAAAATTTCAGGAATTCCTGATAGCCGGCAACGTCTTTCACGTTGAGTTCGCCGATCTGGCGCAGCAGTTCCTTTTCGTCGTTGGAATAATCGAAAACCGTGCCATCTTCCCACATCAGGCGGTAAAACGGCATCACCGGCATCAGTTCGACATAGTCCGACAATTTGCGGCCAGACAGCTCGAACAATTCTTCGAGGCAGGTCGGATCGGTAATCACGGTCGGGCCGGCATCGAAGATGAAGCCATCGTCTTCAAACACATAGGCACGGCCACCCGGCTTGTCGCGGGCTTCGATCAACGTGGTCTGGATCCCGGCCGATTGCAGGCGGATGGCCAGCGCCAGGCCACCAAAACCGGAACCAATCACTGCGGCAGTCGTCATCTTATCCCCAATTCATATTTGACCAGCGTGCCCAGCGCCCGCAGCGGCGGGATGGGCGGCCGGCCGGAAAACACCTTCGGCCAGTCATTCCAGCGATTGTCGGCGGCATAGAGCCGGCCCACCAGATCGTCTGGATGTTCATAGAAACGTTCCATGATCGTACGCCGTTCCTCGTCCTGCGCGGCAAGAAACAACATGCGATTCAGGATGCGATACATCCCCCGGCTGTTCCACACACGCACCGCATGGTCGCGGCAGGCGCGGTGGATGGTCGCGGCGTCGAACGCCGGCAGCGCGGCGATCAGATCGGCCATGCGCACGGCATCGGGGAAGCTGTAGCCGGTCACCGGGTTGAACAGGCCGGCACCCAGACCGACACGCGCGACGCCAGGCACGCCTTCATCCAGAAACTTCTCGATATCGCCGCCAATGGCGAGCGGCAGGATGCCGGCTTCCTCGCGGGTGACGGCGGTGATCTGCCAGCCCTGGGCCACGGCATAATCGGCGATATGCTGGCGCAGCAGATCGGGCGCCAGATCGCGGCCGTCAGAAAAATACGTGTCCTCGATCAGCAGATGCCGGGGGCCAAAGGGCAACGTGTAGATGAAGCGATAGCCATCCTGCTGCGGCACGGTCGCATCCATGATGATCGGGCCGGCGAGGCCGTGCGGTTCGGCCAGTTCCACTTCCTGGCCGAGGAATTTCTGCCACCGCAGATCGAGCGCGGTCGATTTGCTCTGGCCGCGGCCATCGATCACGGCGTTGCAGGTCAGCACGCGCTGATCGGCGAGCGTCACGCTGGTCGGCGTCATCGCCACCACCGGCACGCCGGTGATGATGCGCTCCGGCGGCAGCGCCTTGGCCACTTCCGCCGCCAGCCGATCGCTGTTGCTGCTGCCATAACCCACGTTCAGCGTGCGGGCATGGCGCGGGAAGCGCACCGAATAGCAATCCCAGCGATGCGCAAACAGCGGCTGGGTCCAACGGCGCTGTTCTTCATTGATGTCGAGGCCGAACGAGGACCAGGTGTGATCGCCGCCAATAGCCGGCCCGGCTTCGACGATGGCCACGCGCAGTTCCGGGCGCAGTTGCGCCAGGCGCAACGCGATGAGGCCGTTGGCAAGGCCGCCGCCGGCCAGGACAAGATCGAAATCCGGTGTCACGCTTGGCGTGTTACCCGCGCACCGCCGCCGGGGGAAGTGGCGGTTTGCCGCTGTGATTGCGTGGGCGCAATATTATGCGTATCTCACCTCCGCACCCAGCAAGAGGCAAGCCCCCATGAATGCCCCCGTCGCCAAAAGCGAATTCATCCCGGCCGATCTGCCGGAACCGACCTACGCCGAGCTGGAGCATATCCCCGGCATGGTCCCGGCGCGCTTTCCGATCCTGCGCACGCTGAAGTTCCTCGCCAACCCGCTGGGCCGCAGCCGCGAATTGTTCGAGCAGCATGGCCGCATCGTGCGCCGCCAGGATTTCGGCGGCTGGGGCGTTTCGATGATCGGCCCGGAAGCCAACGAGATGATCCTGTTCAACAAGGACAAGATCTTCTCCAGCGAACTGGGCTGGAACCCGGTGCTGGAACTGCTGTTCCCGCGCGGGCTGATGCTGATGGATTTCGAAGAGCATCGCATCCACAGGAAGACACTCAGCGTCGCCTTCAAGACCGAGCCGATGCAGCATTATTTCACCCAGCTCGATGAAGGCATCACCCGCGGGCTGGCGAAATGGCCGAAGGGCAAATCGCTGAACTTCTACCCATCGATCAAGTCCCTCACCCTCGATCTCGCCGCCACCAGCTTCCTAGGCGTGCCGTGGGGCGGCGAGGCGGAAAAGATCAACAAGGCGTTCTGCGATATGGTTGCGGCGTCGGTTGGCGTGATCCGCAAGCCGCTGCCCTTCACCGCCATGAAGCGCGGCGTCGATGGCCGCGCCTTCATGAGCCAGTATTTCGCCGGCGAAATCCCCAAGCGGCGCGGGGTGGACGGCAACGACATCTTCACCCAGGTCTGCAACGCCCGCGACGAGAATGACCAACTGCTCACTGAGCAGGACATCATCGATCACATGAACTTCCTGATGATGGCCGCGCACGACACCACCACATCGTCGATCACCTCGATCGTGTGGTGCCTGGCAAAATATCCGGAATGGCAGGACAAGCTGCGCGAAGAAATCAAGGGCATCCGCGAGCGCCACGGCAAGCTGACCTATCAGACGCTGGGCGAGATGGAACTCACCGACATGGTGTTCAAGGAAGCGCTGCGGCTGATCCCGCCCGTCCCGTCGATGCCGCGCCGCGCCGTGAAAAGCTTCACCTTCCAGAACCATGTCGTGCCGGCTGGCGCGCATATCGGCGTCAACCAGATGATCAGCCACCGCCTGGAAGAATATTGGCCGAACCCGGAGCATTTCGATCCAACGCGGTTCACCGCCGAAAACAGCCGTGGCCGCCACAAATATGCCTGGGTGCCGTTCGGCGGCGGCGCCCACATGTGCCTGGGCCAGCATTTTGCCTATATGCAGGTGAAGATGTTCTTCTTCGCGCTGCTGGAAGGCCATCGCATCGTGGCGGAAAAGCCGCTGGGTGACGTGGAAAGCGATTTCCGCATGTTCCCGATTCCCAAGCCCAAGGATGGCCTGCCCGTCCGGATCGAGGCGATCTGATGAGTGGCGGCAAGAAGCGCAATTGGTGGCGCGGGTTGGGTTACGGGCTGGCGGTGTTCGCCGGCCTGATCGCCGTGCTGTGGGCGGTGTTCGCCACGCCCGATATTCCGGTTGAAACGCTCAAGGCCAAATATGCCAATGAAGCCAGCCAGTTCATCGAACTGTCGCCCGGCACCACCATTCATTTCCGTGATGAAGGCCCGCGCGATGGTTTCCCGGTGGTGCTCGTCCACGGCAGCGACGCCTCGCTGCACACGTGGGAGCCGTGGATGCAGCGCCTCACCGCCAAGGGCTATCGCGTCATCACGCTCGATCTGCCGGCGCATGGCCTGTCCGGCCCAACGCCGCAGGGCCTCTACACTGGTGCGGCCTATGCCGGCATTGTTGAACAGCTGGTGGACAGGCTGGGCCTGAAGCGTTTTGCGCTGGGCGGCAATTCGATGGGTGGAGGCGTTGCCTGGCGCTATGCCGTCTCGCATCCGGAACGGCTGTCGGCACTGATCCTCGTTGATGCCAGCGGCAAACCGATGCCCAAAGGCTCCTCCCCGCCGCTCGGCTTTCGATTAGCCCGGATTCCCGTGGCGCGCGACATATTGGCCACCGTTACCCCGCGCGTGATTTTCGAAAAATCCTTCGCCCAATCGATTTCGAACCAGGCGATCGCCACGCCGGCGATGATCGATCGTTATTGGGAACTGCATCTTTATCCCGGCAACCGCCGCGCCACGGTGCAGCGCTTTGGCCAGTACAGCGGCGACGATGGGGCAGCAGACAAGCTCAAGTCCCTCACCGTGCCAACGCTGATCCTGTGGGGCCGCGAAGACAAGCTCATCCCAGTTTCAGTGGCGCAATGGTTCAACAGCCAGATCAAGGGCAGCCGCGTTACCATCCTTGATGGCATCGGCCATATCCCGATGGAGGAAGCGCCCGATCGCAGCCTGGCGCCAGTGCTGGAATTGCTGGAACGGACAGGCCAGCCCTTCCCCATCGGCGCCGGAGACGCGGTCGTGCCGGTCGGCGGGGTCAGCTGATCAGCGCAACGCAAACACCGTCGCAAAGCGCCTGAGCCAGCCGATCATCGCGTCGTGCGCAGAATCGGAAAGCGTGATGAAGGCGCGGCGGGCGTCACCCGGATCGGTGCGGCGCACGAACACGCCGGCTTCACTCAGGCTGCGCACCCAGCGCAGTGCCGTGGTGGTGGGCACGGCGGCGGCCACGCACAGGCTGGAAACGGCAACATCCACCCCCTCCATGCGCGCCGCCACCAGATCGAGCAGCATGTCCCACGCCGGATCGCCGAACAGATCAGCGGGGAAATGCCGTTCGCGATCGCGGCGCAGGCGGATGAGCCGGCGCACCATCGCGGCTGAAACCTGCGCTTCGCCATCGCCTTCGGTATCGCGCGCCAATTGCGCCAGTGCATCGGCAATGCGCCGGGCTTCGGCGGACAGCGCCGAGATATGCTCGGCCGTGCCGGCCTGTTCGGCCACCCGCCAGCCCTGCCCCTGCTGAAGCACGCGGCCGGCCACAGTGGCGATCGTGTCTTCATCATCGCCGGCCAGCACGAAGCCATCGGCCCGATCCAGCCACCGCGGCAGCGGGGCCTCGCCGACCGCCACCAGCAGCGGCAGCGCCAGCCGATCGATGAACAGATCATCAAGGGCCGAATCGGCCGGCACCAGTGCCAGATCGGCCATCACGGCGAGCGGATCGTCGTTTGGCGCCACCAAACGCCAGCCAGGGCCAACCTGTGGCCAGTCTCCGCCCAGTGCCAGGATGCGACATTCGTTCATGACAGGTCCGTATTGGAGAAGTTCTGCCCAATTGATGCCACAGCCTGCATCATACTGGAAGCATTCGTGCCCTGTACAAAGCCATTCACCCTGTAACAGCAAGTGCACACCAGTTGGGGCAAACGAGAACTGGTGCCAGCTTGGTTATTATTGCGTTAAGGATTATCCGGCATGCGGGGCAAATCCAGGCATAGTTCACCAGTTGCGGTGCGTACTGATCTGCAATTGGCCGCATTGGTCGGCATCAGCCCGGCCATTGCTGCCATCCGCAGTGAAATCGACAAGATTGCCGATGCCGATGCCTCGGTCTTGATCACCGGGCCATCGGGCAGCGGCAAGGATGTGGTCGCCCGGCTGCTGCACCAGAAAAGCCGCCGCGCCGCCCGGCCGTTCGTGGCGCTGAACTGTGCCGCGGTGCCGGCCGATCTGCTGGAATCCGAACTGTTCGGCCATGAACTGGGTGCCTTCACCGGCGCCGTGAAGGCCCGCGCCGGCCGGTTCGAGGCGGCGCACGGTGGCACGCTGTTCCTGGACGAAGTGGGCGACATGCCAGCCGCGATGCAGGCCAAGTTGCTGCGCACGCTGGAAACACGGGTGATCGAACGGGTGGGCGGGATGTTGCCGATCGCCGTGGATGTGCGGGTGGTGGCGGCAACATCGGTGGATCTCACCGCCGCCATCGCCGCGGGGCGCTTCCGCGCCGATCTGCTCTACCGGCTTGATGTCATCCACATCGCCATGCCGCCGCTCAACGAACGGCCGGAAGATGTGCCCTGCCTGGTGCAGCATTTCCTGTCAGCTGCCGCGCGGCCGGCCCGCTTCACGCCTGCGGCGCTGGAGGCGCTGGCCGGCCTGCCGTGGCCGGGCAATGTGCGGGAACTGAAGAACTTCGTCGAACGCGCCTGCATTCACCACGGCGGCGACACCATCGGCCGCGAGGCGCTGGCCCAATTGCTGCGCGGCGCCACCTCGCCGCCCCAAATGTCCTTGCTGCCGCCGCCGGCACGGCCGAACGAGATTGCGCCGCCAAGCAGCCTGGAATTGCCCGATCACGCCCCACCCGCGCTGCTCGGGCCGGACGGGGTGGATCTGAAACAGCTGCTGGCCGATCTGGAACAGGCCTATATCCGCGAAGCGCTGGCCTTGTCGGGCGGCACCATCGCGCGCTGCGCCCGCCTGCTCGGCCTGCAGCGCACCACGCTGATCGAAAAGATGCGGCGGATGCAGATTGCGGTGGCGGATTAACTGTCGCGCCCTCAATTCTCACTGCGGGTCCAGAAGGCGATCTGCTGATCCAATTGCACCTGCGTGGCGCGGGACTGGGCCACAGCCCGGTCCATCGCGGCAAACTGGCGGGTGAGCAGGATGCGCTGCACATCGGCCGCGCGGTTCACCTTTTCAAGATCGGCGTTGGCGCGGTCGCGTTGGCGGGTGAGGCCCTCACTGGCCGTCACCGCCAATTGCGCGATGCTCTGCAGCCGGTTCGGCCGTGTCGGGCTGGCTGCGCCCGAAAGCTCGCGCAGCAGGGCTTCGGCATCGCCCAGCCGCGTTGCCGGCAGATTGGCCAGCTGCGCCGTGTTCACCGTGATGCTGCCGTCGCGCTGGATGCTCACGCCCAAGTCAGCGAGGCGCAGGCCATTCGCCTGGCTTACCGGCTGGGTGATCAGCCGGGTGATGCGCTGATCGAGCGCGCGAGCAGTGGGATCATTGGCCAGCGGGCCGGGCTCCTCGCCATCCTGGGGCGGCCGGCGGAAATCGCCGATCAACTGCCGCATCGCCTGCAGCGTGCCAACGAAATCGGCGAGCGCCCCCGAAATCGCCTGACCGTCACGCGCCGCAGTGATCGCCACGCCGGCGGTGGTGGTGCGCTTCAGGTTCAGCCGCGCGCCGGCAATCACATCCTCGATCCGGTTCGTGCCCCGCGTGATCGCCACCCCGTCCACCACCAGCTCCGCATCCTGCGCCGCTTCGCCCAAACCCAAGGTTTCGGTGCCGGGCGTGTGGTTGAAGCGTTCAAGACCAGCCCCGTTGGCTGCAGCGCTGATGACGAAGGCATTTTCCGCCCCTTCCGGCCCGCGCAGTACCAGCGTGGCGCTGCCGGCGCTGGCGATGATGCTGGCGGTGACACCGGCGCCCGACTCGTTGATCGCGCGGGCCAGCCCGGCCAGCGTGTTATTCTCTGCCGTGATGGTCACGTTCACCGATGGCCGCGTGCCGGCAGCGAAGGTGAAGCCGCCGCCAACAACGGGCGTGCGGCGCCCGAACTGAAAGCTCAGCGTGCCCAGCCCGACCGGATCGCTGCCGCTGGTGAACGTCGCGCTGTTCAGCCGCTGACCGCCCGCCAGCCGGTTCACCACCACCCCCGACGCCACTGTACCGGCCGGGCCAATGCCCACCCGCTCCACGCCGATCGCGGCATCACTGCTGGCCAATTGCACGCCCAACTCGCCGGTGCGCACGCGGCTGTCGAGCGACGTGGCAATGCCGGAAAGTGCCGAGCGCAACTGCCCCAGCGCCGAAATGCGGGCGGTGAGCGTTTCCACCCGTCGGGTCAGCGGCGCCGATCGCACCTCGCGTTCCACATTCACCAGCCCATCGACCAGCGCCCGGCTGTCCAGCCCGGAACCAGCGTTGAAGGCAGTGAGCACATTGGTGGCCATGGCAAATCCTCAAATGCTCATAACGGCAGCGGCGCGCCGGGTTTGCGGGGCTGGCCGTTCTCATCGAAGTCCAGCGCCGGCGGCACGAACACATCCGGCACCGCTTCGCCTTCCGGATCATCAAAGCGCATTACGAAGGCCAGGATCGTCGCCACCGCCTGGAACAGTTCCGGCCGCACCATCTCGCCCCGCTTCGCCGACCAGAACAGTGCACGCGCCAGCCGCGGCGTGCGGATGATCGGCAGCTTCAGCTCCTTTGCTGCCGCAATCAGCGCGTGCGCCATGTCGAGCCGGCCCTTCTCCACCACAACCGGCGCTTCATCCTCACCCGCCCGATAGCGCAGCGCCACGGCAAAGTGCGTCGGGTTCACCACCACCACGCTCGCCGTCGCCAGCCCCTTCTTCATCCGTCCCTGTGCGGCGATCATCTGCGCGCGCCGCACCGCCGCCTTCAGTTCGGGTGCGCCCTCATTCTCGCGGGATTCGCGCTTCACTTCTTCGCGGCTCATCATCAACTGCTGTTCACGCCGCCACCAGGTGAAACCGGCATCAATGGCGGCCACCGCCAGCAGCAGCAGAGTCGCCGCCATCGCCAGCCGCAGAAGCGCCGCGCCAATCATCGGCATCCCGCCCTCCTCCAGCCCCACAAGGCTGGGCAGCAACGGCTGCAGCACCATCACCGCCAGCACCACCATGCCGCCAATCTTCACCAGCGCCGTCGCCGCCCCCGCCACCCCCTGCCAGCCAAACAGCCGCTTCAGGCCATTCAGCGGCGACAGGCGGGAGAGTTTCGGCGCCGCCAGCCCCGCACTCACATGCCGCGTCACCGCCAGTTGCAACCCGAACGCCGCCACCGCCACCATCACGAACAGCGCCAGCGGCCACGCAATCGGCAGCCGCGGCAACAACCCGCGCGGATCGGCCGCTGCGGCCCCGACCAACGAGTCCGCCAGAAACCCGGCCAGATCCTGCCACAACGCCTGGCCGGCCACGGCCAGGAACAACGTCGCCACCGCCAGGCTGCCGGCCGGGGCCAATTCCTTCGGCGCAAAGACATTGCCATCCTCCAGCGCCTTCTCGCGCCGGCGCGGTGTTGGCTTTTCGGTCTTCTCCCCCGCCATCAGCCGAGCAGACCCAGCGCGGATTCAAGCGCCTGCGCCAGCCGGCCAAACAGATGCCCGAACAGCAGCGGCAGTAGTGTCACGAACGCCAGCAGCAGCGCCGCCGGCCCCACCGCCATCGCCGAAAGCTGCGGCGCCGCCCGGTTGGTGATCGCCACCACCGCATTGGCCAGCAGCAGCACCGCCAGGATCGGCAACGCCACCTTCAGCCCCCACAGGAACATCAGGCCTCCGAAGGCAGCGATATCCGCAAGTTCCAGCACCGGCACCGTCATCGTGGCCAAAAGCGCGAGCAATTCCAGATGCACATCGCCAGCCAGCAGCGCCACCCAGGCCAGCGTGGTAAACAGGGCTGACAGCACGCCGGTGTTGGCCTGCGCCAGCTGCGCAAAGCCCAGCCCCACCATCTGCGCCAGCATTTCCCCCGCCAGCCCGGCCGCACCAAAGGCCAGCGCCAGCCCCGCCACCAACCCGGCCAGCATTTCGCCCGGCACATCCGCCCCGCTCAACACCGGCGCGCCGGGCCGGAACGCGGCAAACACGGCCAGCGCCGCCACCAGCGCCAGTCGCCCGCGCCATGGCAGATCGGCGCCGGCAATATTGGGCAGCAGCACCACCATCGCCAGCGGGCGCACGGCGGCCAGCATGAACCGCATCAGCCATTCCAGCCCATCAACGCCCGGGATGGCGGTGTTCACCTGATCGCCCCCACCATGTCGGTCAGGCCCCGCTCCAGATAATCCGCCAGCCCCAGCATCAGGCCCTCCCCGGCAATGGCCGTCACCATCACCAGCGCCGCCAGCTTGGGCAGGAAACTGATGCTGCTTTCCTGCACCGAAAAGATCGTCTGGATCAGGCCCACCACGATCGCCACCACCAGCAAGGGCACCAGGAACAGCGCCGCACTGCCGGCAAACAGCAGCACCGCCTCGCGCGCCAGATCGCCCAGCATCACATCGTCGGGGGCGTTACCGCTCATGATCCGAAACTCTTGGCCAGCGCGCCCAGCACCAGGCTCCAGCCATCAACAATCACGAACAGCGCGATCTTCAGCGGCAGACTCACCGTGGCCGGCGATACCATCATCATCCCCATCGCCATCAGGATCGACGCCACGATCAGATCGATGATCAGGAACGGCAGATAGACCACCAGCCCGATTTCCAGCGCCGTCTTCAACTCGCTCGACACAAACGCCGGCATCACCACCGGCAACGGCACATCGCTGGGCCGCGCATAAGGCCCGCCGCCGGCAATTTCGGCAAAGCGCGTCAAATCCTTGGTGCGCGTCTGGGTGAGCATGAACGCCTTCAGCTCCGCCCCTGTCCGCGCCAGCGCCTGCTCGGCGGGCAGGCTGCCAGCCACCATCGGTTTCCACGCGCCATCGTAAATCCGGTCGAGCTGCGGCTTCATCACGAACACGGTCAGCAACAATGCGGTGCCCACCAACAACTGGTTGGGCGGGCTCTGCCCCAGCCCCAGCGCCTGCCGCAGGATCGCCAGCACGATGGCGATGCGGGTGAAGGCCGTCATCATCAGCAGCGCCGCTGGCAGCAGCGTCAGCGCCGTCATCAGCAGCAAGATCTGCAGAGACGCCGACAGCGGCGGCAGGTTCAGCACTTCGTTCATTCCGCAGTCTCGCCCAGCAGGCTCAGCCCGGCGCGCGACTGGCCAACCAGCAGGCGCTTGCCGCCAAACTCCACCACCAGCAACCGGCTGCCGGGGCCAAGGGGCAGCGATTGCACCACCTGGGCGTGGCGGGCCGGCAGGCTCCAACCGGGCGCGCGGCGGCGCAAGCCGTCCACCAGCGCGCCGATGGTCAGGCGGCCTCTTCCCTCTTCCTTCGTCGCCCCGGACTTGATCCGGGGCCCCGCTGTTTCCTTCACTCCATCCTCGCCAAGAAAGCGGGGCCCCGGATCAAGTCCGGGGCGACGGTGAAGGAGTGTGTTTGCCCCAATCACAACCCGTTCCCCGGCAGCACCTCGGTCAGGCGCACGCCAAACTTGTCGCCCACGCTCACGATTTCGCCGCGCGCCACCAGCCGTTCGGAAATCAGCACGTCCACCGGCTGATCCACCCGCCGATCGAGCACATGCACCTGGCCCGGTGCCATGTTCAGCACATCGGTCAGTTTCAGGCGGATGCCGCCCACTTCAATCGCCAGCCGCACGCTGATCGCGCCAAAACCACCCAGGCGGGTCACATCATGGGGCGGATCGGTGGGCTGGCCCTGCATGTTGCCGGGGTCGATGGTCATGTGCGGTCTCCGATGGGTTTGAGGGCAAGGGCGGTGATGCTGGCCTGTTGGCGGCCATCCGGCAGCGGCGCGAGGCTCGCGAGTGCCACCTGGCAATCGCCCAGCCGCACCGGCATGTCGGGGCAGGCGTTGAAACCAATGATCAGGCCGGGTTCCAGCGGCAGCAGGCGCATCAACGGCACCTCTTCTTCCGCAATGCGCACGGCCAGCCGCATCGGCAGCGTGAACAGCGCCTCGCCCAGCAGCACCGGCGGCTGCACCGGCACCGGATCGGGCGGCGCGGCCAGGCGGATGCTGCCCACCACGCTGGTTTCCGGCGCAACCGTGGCCAGCACATCCAGCGTGATGTGCGGCCGGCGGCGGCCAGCGGGCCACAGCCGGTGGGCCAGGGCGAGCAGTTGATCGCCCAGCAGCCTTGCATGGCGTGCGGTCACCACGCCGGAAATCTGCGCCACCGGCCGGGCCACATCGCCGCCCAACCGGATGGTCGCCAGCAGCGCCCCCAATTCCGGCGCGATATCGGGCGCGCCGGGCGCCAGACCGCGCCCGGGATGCACGCTC
>NZ_JAUMBI010000064.1:0-7133 GCF_032115815.1 Sandarakinorhabdus sp. | reverse complement strand
CGGAAGCGGCGCCCGCCGTGGCCAAGGGTGATGTGCCGGTGTTGTTCATTCCGCCCACGGCTGCCTTCAGCAATGGCAAGTGGAACGGACGCTCCAGCGATACGGCCACGGCGCTGCGGCTGGCGGACTTCTTGCGCACCGAAGCCAGCGCGCTGGCCGCGGCCGGCCCGTTGTGGGCGCCGCATTACCGCCAGGCGGTGCTGGGCAGTTTCCTTGCCAACACGCCCGAAACCCGCGCCAATGCCCAGGCGGCACAGGATCTGGCCTATGCCGATGTGAAGGCCGCGTTCGCGCGCTTCCTTGAAGCGCAAGCGCCGGGCGCGCCGATCGTCCTCGCCGGTCACAGCCAGGGCGCGTTGCACCTGCTGCGCCTGTTGAAGGAGGAAGTGGCGGGCACGCCGCTCGCCGCCCGCGTTGTGGCGGCCTATGCGGTGGGCTGGCCGGTGTCGGTGAGTGCCGATCTGCCGGCGCTGGGCCTGCGGGCCTGCGAACGGCGCGAACAGGCGCGCTGCCTGATGAGCTGGCAGAGCTTTGCCGAGCCAGCCGACGCGTCTGCCATTCTGGATGTCTATTATGCCGGTACCGGCCTTGCGGGCAGCCCCAGGGTGGGCACGGCGATGCTGTGCAGCAATCCCCTGACCGGCAGCATTGGCGATGCGGCGCCGGCCAGTGCCAACCCCGGCAGCCTGGTGCCATCAGCGACGCTCACTGCCGGCAAGCTGGTGATACCCGGCGTGCCGGCGCGCTGTGATGCCCGCGGCCTGCTGCTGATCGGTGAAGCGCCCACGGGCTATCCGGCGTTTGTGCTGCCCGGCAACAATTTCCACGTGTTCGATTATCCGCTGTTCTGGCAGGCCGTGCGCCTGGATGCGGCGGCGCGGGTGGCGGCGTGGAAAGCGGAACGCTGATCCCACCCCTGATCACGGCCTCTGCGCCGGATTATGCGGCCGTGCTGCCCGATGCTGGCCGGCTGGGCGGGCTGGACGTGGGCACCAAGACCATTGGCCTTGCCACCTGCGACGCCAGCTGGAGTTTCGCCAGCCCGGCCCACACCATCGCCCGTACCAAGTTCGCCGCCGATCTGGCCGAACTGAAGGTCTGGGTGGGCAAGGAGCGGCTGGTGGGGCTGGTGATCGGCCTGCCTTTGAACATGGATGGCACCGACAGTTCGCGTACCCAATCGGTGCGGGCGTTTGCGCGCAATGTTGCCGTGCTGGGCCTGCCGTTGCTGCTGTGGGATGAACGCTGGTCCACCGCCGCCGTGGAGCGCGCCATGATCGCCGAGGATTTGTCACGCGCCCGGCGTTCGGAGCGGGTGGACAGGCTGGCGGCGAGCTATATCCTGCAAGGCGCAATCGATGCCCTTGCCCGTTGGAGAGTGTGATGAGCTGCCTTAGCCCCGAAGCCCGCGCCGTGCTGTTCGAACATGCCACCGAACGGCCATTCACCTCGCCGCTGAACGATGAAAAGCGTACTGGCGACTATCACTGCGCCGGCTGTGGTGCGCTGCTCTACCGGTCAGGCACCAAGTACAACTCCGGCTCCGGCTGGCCGAGCTTTTACGACGCGGCCGAAGGCGCAGTGGGCACCAAGACCGACGTGAGTCACGGCATGGTGCGCACCGAAGTGCATTGCGCCGGCTGCGGCGGGCATCTGGGCCATGTGTTTCCCGATGGGCCGCCGCCGACGGGCCTGCGCCACTGCATCAACGGGCTGGCCCTGGATTTTCAGGCGGAGGACGCCTGATGCGCAAGCTGCTCCTCCTCGCGGCGCCACTGCTGCTGGCGCAAGCGCCGCCGCCGTCCTTGGTCAACACGTCCGCTGATGACATTGCCGCCAACGCGCCGGCCAGCCACTGGCTCGACATCAATCCCGATGCGATCATGGTGATGGACAGCGCCGCCGGCCGCATGGTGATCCAGCTGGCGCCGCAGTTCGCGCCCATGCATGTGGCGGCCATCCAGAAACTGGTGCGTGCCGGCCGCTTTGATGATGGCCGTATCGTGCGGGTCCAGGATAATTATGTCGTTCAATGGGCCGCCAGGCCGGAGAGTGGCAAGGAGCCGGTGAGCCAGCCGCCCGATGTGCGCGAACAGCGCGTGCGGCCCGAGCATCTGCCGGCGGAATATGAGCGCCCGCTGGCCGATGTCGCCTTCACCCCGTCGCCGTTCAAGGACACCTATGCCGAAGCCGGCTTTGTGTCAGGTTGGCAGGCGGCGCGCGATACCAGCACTGGCACAGTGTGGCTGGCACATTGTTACGGCACGGTGGGCGTGGGCCGCGACATGCCGCCGGATACCGGCGACGGCGCCGAGCTCTATGCTGTGATCGGCCATGGCCCGCGCCATCTTGATCGCAACATCGCCAATGTTGGCCGCGTGCTGGCCGGCATCGAACCGCACGCCGCCCTGCCGCGCGGCAGCGAGGCGCTGGGTTTCTACAAGGATGAGCGCCAGCGCACCAAGATCACCCGCGTACGCTTGGCCAGCCAGATCCCCGGCTTTCCGCGCTGGCAGATGATGGACACGGCCAGCCCCAGCTTTGCCCAGGTGGTGCAGGCCCGCGCCAACCGCACCGGCTTCTTCGTCCGCCAGGCGGGCGCTGCCGATCTGTGCACGCTGAAGGTACCGGTGCGTGAAGTGAAATGACGCCCATCATCAAGCTGTTGCGGGCGGGCGAGTGGGCGCAGTTTCAGGCCGACGGCGTGTTCGCTGGATCGGCAGACGATCTGCGTGATGGCTATATCCACATCTCCACGCCCGAACAGGCGCCCGGCACGCTGACCAAATGGTTTGCTGGCGATGTGGGCGTGATGGCGCTGACGCTGGATGCCGATGCGCTGGGCGCGGCGCTGAAGTGGGAGGAAAGCCGCGGTGGGCAATTGTTCCCCCACCTTTATCGCCCGCTGCGGCTGGACGAGGTGATTGAGGTGCGCGCGGCCTAGGCCTTCTGCGCTGCCTTGGCGCGCTGGAAACCCTCGCGGGCTTGGGCTCGTTCCCAGTAGGACAGCAGGTGCGGCCCGACTTCGCCGAGATGCCCCAGATTGCCCGCCAGCAGCAGCGCATAGGCGACCGCGATATCGGCGACGGTGAAATCCTCCCCGCACAGCCACGGCCGGCCATCAGACAGCGCGCGTTCGGCCCAGATGGTGCGGGCGATGAACCAGCGGCGATAATCGCTCGCCACCTTGGGATTGCGATTTTCCGGCTTTTCGAGGAGCGTGTAACGCAGCACCAGCGTCTGCGGGAAGGTGAGTGTCGCGTCGGACTGGTGCAGGAAATTCAGGTAATCGCCGTAACGCGGATCGCCCGGCAGCACCCGCAAACGCTGTGCCTTGTCGGCCAGATATTGGCAGATGGCGGCGCTTTCCGTCATCTTCACCTCCCCATCGGTGAAGAAGGGGATGGTGCCGAGCGGGTTGAGTTCCAGGAAGCTCGGCTCCAGCCAGCGCGGCGGGAAGGGCAGCAGTACCAGCTCATAGGGTAGGCCCAGTTCCTCCAGCGCCCACAGCGCCCGGAAGCTGCGCGCATCGCGGCAGTGCCAGAGTTTCAACATATGTGCCCCTTCGCAAAGCCAAATGGCTCCCCATATTCATGGCTGCTTAAACTTCACGCAGCAATCTCGGCATTATGAACAGGATATTCGCTCTCATGATGGACAGGCTGAAATTGGCGGGCGGCGTGCTTGTGGGCGCGGCGGCGGGTGTCGGGTTGGCGGTGGGCGTTGCCCGACTGTCAGACATTGGCCATGTCGCGGCGCAGATTCCGCCGATGGACACGACCGACGTCCCGCGCGCCGTGCCGGAATCCGGCCAGGTGGCCCTCAGCTTCGCGCCGGTGGTCAAATCCGCCGCGCCGGCGGTCGTCAACATCTACACCGCCACGGTTGATCGCCGCCCGCGCAGCATGAACGAGGAGTTCATCCAGCGCTTCTTCGGCGGCGCCCCGGTGCAGCCGCGCGTCTCGCAATCGCTGGGATCGGGCGTGATCGTTGGCGCCGATGGCCTGATCATCACCAACAACCACGTGGTGGAAGGCGCTGACCAGATCTTGGTCGCGCTGGCCGACCGGCGCGAATTCAAGGCCAAGATCCTCTTTGCCGATCCCCGCCTCGATCTCGCGCTGCTGAAGGTCGAAACCGAAGGCGCCGTGCTGCCGGTGATCCGCATGGCCGATAGCGACCGGGTGGAAGTGGGTGACGTGACGGTGGCGATCGGCAACCCGTTCGGCGTTGGCCAGACGGTGACGACCGGCATCGTTTCGGCGCTGGCCCGCACCGGCATCGGCGTTTCCGATTGGCAGTTCTTCATCCAGACGGACGCGGCCATCAACCCCGGCAATTCGGGCGGCGCGCTGCTGGATTCGCAAGGGCGGCTGATCGGCGTGCCAACAGCCATCTTCAGCCGCGGCGGTGGTTCCAACGGCATCGGTTTTGCCATTCCATCGAAGATGGTGCGCGTGTTCCTGAACGCGGCCGACAAGGGCAAGCTGGTTTCCGGCTGGATCGGGGTGGAGGGCGAAGCGCTGACCGCCGATACGGCGAAGCAGCTTGGTCTCGATCGCCCCGGCGGCCTGCTGGTGACCGGCGTGGTGACCGGCAGCCCGGGCGACAAGGCCGGCGTGAAGGCCGGCGACGTGCTGAAAAGTGTGGATGGCAAAGAAGTCGCCAACGGTGGCCAGCTGCGTTATTCGCTGGCCACCGAAGGCGTTGGCACCACGCTGAACATGCGGTTGTGGCGCGATGGTGCGGAACGGCAGGTGCCGGTGACGCTGGCGCCGCCGCCGGAAAATCCGCCGCGCAGCATCACGCGCCTGGCCAGCCGTTCCATCCTAAACGGCGTGACGGTCGCCAACCTGTCGCCGGCCTATGCCCAGGAACTCGGCGCCGGCCTGCCCGAACAGGGCGTGGTGGTGGTGGCGATCGAGGCCAATGCGCCCGCCGCACGCTTCCTGCGCCCCGGCGCCCTGCTGGAAAGCGTGGGCGGCCAGCCGGTGCGTTCGGTGGCAGATGTGGTGCGGCTTTCGAACGCCGGCGCCTTGCTGGTGCGCTTTGCCATCGGGGAACAGCGCGCCGAATGCGGGGTGAACAATGCCGGGGGCATCAGCTGCCGGACATGATGGCGGATTTCCGCCAGCGGTAGAGGGTGAAGCGCTGTAGCCAGGCATGCGTCATGCTGGCGAAGGCCAGCATTCATCGTGGGGCGTGGCCCTTGCTTTGAGGTGGATGCTGGCCTGCGCCAGCATGACGGGCACTTATTGGAACGGACCTCCCACCATGTTCACGCTCTCCCGCCTGCCCAGCCCGTTGGGCGAACTCCTTGCCATCACCGCGCAGGACGGCACGCTGCACGCGCTTGATTTCGCCGATTATGTGGACCGGCTGCAGCGCCTGTTCGCCCGCCACCATCCTGGCGCTGCGGTGGTGGAATGCCCGGCTCCAACCGCACTCGCCGCCGCGCTGACTGCCTATTTCGCTGGCGATGTGACGGCGCTCGATGCCGTGCCGGTCGCCCGCATCGGCAGCGACTTTCAGCGCAAGGTGTGGGCCGCGCTGCGCGCCATCCCGGCTGGCGAAACCCGCAGTTACGGCCAACACGCCGCCGCCATCGGCCAGCCCACCGCCAGCCGCGCCATTGGCCTTGCCAACGGTGCCAACCCCATTGGCATCGTCGTACCCTGCCACCGCGTGATCGGTTCAGGCGGCGCGCTCACCGGCTATGCCGGCGGGGTGGAGCGCAAGGCCTGGCTGCTCAGGCACGAAGGGGCGCTGGCACCGCTGCTGGCTTGACCGGGCCATAGCCCACCAACGGCCGCAGCCAACCAATCCGCGCCGTGATCAGGCAGAAGGCGGTCGTACCGATGATGGTGGTGCTGATCAGCAGCACGGCCTGCGTGGCCAATGGCACCTGCAAGGGCAGCAGCCACCAAGCGGCCAGCACGATGATCGTCTGGTGGATCAGATAGGCCGGGAACACGGCTTCGGCCAGCGGTTGGCGCCACGGGTGATCAAAGGCCAGCCAGCGCTGCGCCGCGCCCAGCAGGCCGATGATCATGCCCCAGGCCTGCACGGCACGGGCCGCGCGGCTGAGGATGAGCAGCGACCCGTCCGGATCGCCGGGCTGGCTGTTGATCCAAGCGACGACGGCCCAGCCGATCACACCCAGCACCAGGCCCACCCGCCACAGGCGTGCCACGCCCGTCCACAGCGGCCCGGCCGTGCCCATCGCCACGCCGATGAAGAAGCTGCCGCCATAGACCCAGTGCATGCACCAATCGCTGACCAGATCATGGGATTCCGGGAAACGATCGGCGAGGCCGATGCGGATGGCGGCGATGGCCATCATCGGCAGCCACAACAGGCGGTTGCCCGCCAGCAAATGGGAAACGCCCCGCGCCAGCCCCGCCCGCGCCGCCGCCGGCAGCAGCGCCAGCAGCACCGTGTAGGCCCACAGATAGACGACGAACCAAAGATGGTTCCATGTCGGCAGGATCAGGCCCAGGCGGTCGGAAAAGCCGAAATATTCGCTCTGCCAGAAGGCGAGATAGTCGCCGCTCCACGCACCCTTCACCTGCACCTCCACCCACGGCTGCGGCGGCACGATCAGCACCACGCCCAGCAGCAACGGCAGCAGCAGGCGCTTGCTGCGGCTGGCGAGAAAGCCGGCCTCGGCCTTGGCCAGCATCGCGGCCGACGCGATGCCAGAGATGAGGAACAGCAGCAGCAACCGCCAGGCGTTGGTGAACAGCATCACCGGTTCCAGCCAATCGAGCCGGGCCAGCTTGATGTGCCAATCCCACGCCACGAAGGCCATGCCGGCGTGATAGAGGATCAGCAGTGCGAAGGCGGCGATTCGCAGCCAATCGAGATCGTGGCGGCGTGTGCTGGAGGCTTGGCGGTTCATCATGTCGCCAGCCATGCCCTTGCATTGCCGGGCGTTCAGCGGTGAAGTGATGGCCGGACACAGGGCGGGGACGAGCGGCAGGCAGGTGGGGACGAACGGCACCGGATCAGGGACAGGCGGTCGCGCCCCGTGGTGGGCCGCCGCCGTGGTGGCGGCGCTGCTGTTGGCCAAGGGCGTGGTCGATGCCGCGTCCCTCGCCGATCAGAACCCGGAACTGCCCGACTGGCAGCCG
>NZ_JAUMBI010000063.1:0-22109 GCF_032115815.1 Sandarakinorhabdus sp. | reverse complement strand
TTGGCGCGGCGTGACGGCGCTGGAGCCGCTGCAATATCTGGCCTGGTATGTGCTGCCCAGCGGCATCTTCATGGTACAACTGGCGGTGCTGTCGGTGTTCGTGCAAGCGCTCAGCCCGAACAAATATGTCGGCTGGGCGGTGATGGTGGTGTACCTCGTCGCCTCGATCACGCTTGGCAACATCGGGTTCGAACATCCGCTGTATAATTATGGCGCAGTGACGCCGGCGCGCTTTTCCGATCTGAACGGCAACCAGATCGGCGCCATGGGCGGGCTGTGGCTGCAGATCTACTGGAGCTTTGTGGCGCTGCTGCTGGCGGTGCTGGCGCATCTGTTGTGGCGGCGCGGCACCGATGTGGCGCTGTGGCCGCGGCTGCGGGCGTTGCCGCGCCGGCTGGCCGGCATGCCGCTGGCGCTGATCCTGATCAGCTTGGCCGGCAGCGCCGCCAGTGGCGCCTTCATCTGGCACAACACCAATGTTCTGAACGAGTATCGCACCCGTGACGACAATGAAGCGCGGCAGGCCGATTATGAGAAGCGCTATGCGCGCTATCTTGGCCTGAAACAGCCCTCCACCACCGATGTGAAGCTGCGGGTCGATCTGTGGCCGGAACAGCGCCGGATGCAGGCGCAGGGGCAGTTGCGCCTGGTGAACGACACCGGCGCGCCGTTGACGGAGCTGCATGTGCGGCTGGGATCGGCCAACAGCGAGATCGCGCGCATCACAGTGCCGGGCGCCCGCCTGGCCATGGACGATGCCGAGAACAAATATCGCATCTACCGTTTCGATCGGCCGCTGGCGCCGGGTGCCCGGTTGGCGGTGGATTTCACCATCACCCGTGAACAAGCCGGCTTCCCGGCGCGTGGTGAGGATACCAATCTCATCGCCAACGGCAGCTTCATGAACAACGGCGATTTCATGCCGCAGATCGGCATGAGCCAGGATGGCTTTCTGCAGGATCGCGCCAAGCGCCGCAAATATGGCCTCATCCCCGAACGCCGCCTGCCCAAGCTGGGCGACACGGCCGCGCTGGAGCGCAACTATCTGGGCAATGCCGATTGGGTGAACAGCGACATCACGCTGGCCACCAGCGCCGGGCAGACGCCGATCGCGCCGGGCCGCAAGGTGGAAGATCGGGTGGAAGGCGGCCGCCGCATTGCGCGCTTCGTCTCGCCGCAACCGATCCTGTCGTTCTTCTCGGTGCAGTCGGCGGCCTATGCGGAAAGATCCGCCGATGCCGATGGCGTGAAGCTCACCGTCTATCACCACCCGTCCCACGCCTATAACGTGGACACCATGCTGGCTTCGATGCAGACCAGCCTTGCCTATTACGCCAAGAATTTCGGGCCTTACCAATTCGATTATGCCCGCATCATCGAGTTTCCGGGTTACGAGACGTTCGCGCAGGCCTTTGCCGGCACGATCCCGTTTTCGGAATCCATCGGCTTCCTCGCCGCCAACGACGATCCCGAGAAGATCGATTACGTCACCTATGTGACCGCGCACGAGGTCGCTCACCAATATTGGGGCCACCAGATCATCAGCGCAGAAATGCAGGGCGGCACGTTGTTCGTGGAAACCATGGCGCAATATTCGGCGCTGATGGTGATGAAGCAGCTCTATGGCGAGGACAAGATCCGCCGCTTCCTGAAGTATGAGCTGGATAACTATCTGCGCAACCGCGGCGGCGAGATCATCGAGGAATTGCCGCTGAACCGGGTCGAGAACCAGGGCTATATCCATTATCGCAAGGGCAGCCTGGTCATGTATCTGCTCGCTGACCGGCTGGGCGAGGATCGGGTCAACGCCATGCTGGCTGGCATCCTCGCGGCCCACAAGTTCAAGGGGGCGCCCTATCTCACGTCCACGACACTGGTGAACGGCTACAAGTCGCTGGCCCGCAATGACGCCGAACGGCAGCTGGTGAGCGACCTGTTCGAGCGCATCACCCTGTATGATCTGAAGGCGACGGCGGCGACGACCCGGAAACTGGCCGATGGCCGCTGGGAAACGCGGCTAACGGTGGACGCCGCCAAGCTCTATGCCGATGGCAAGGGCGTGGAGAAAGCCGCACCGCTGGCCGACACGATCGACGTGGGCCTGTTCACCGCCAAACCGGGGCAGGGTGCGTTCAGCCGCACCGATGTGCTGGCGATGACGCGGCTGCCGGTGCAATCGGGCAAACAGGTGCTGGTGCTGATCAGCAAGGCCAAGCCGGCCTATGCCGGGATCGACCCTTACAACAAATATGTCGACCGCAACTCGGACGACAATCTGGTGGATGTCAGCTGAGGCGCTCGGCCCACAGCGGGTAGAGCGGCCCCGCGGCAAAGCCGGCACGATCGATACTGTAATAAAGGTGGGTGACCGGCCCGGTGGACAGCTGGGCGATCATCTGCCGGCCGGTCAGCGTCGCACCGATGCGGGTGACTGCGGTGCGGCTGCGGATGTTGGTTTCGCCGATCAGGAAGATCACGCGTTCCACGCTCTCCAGCGCGTGGCCGACCATCAGCGCCTTCATGATGTGATTGGTGCGGCTGCCCCAGTGGCGGCGGACCAGGAAGGTCCAGCCCACTTCCACTTCACCGGCTTCGGCGCGGCTGAAATCAAAGCGCGAGGAGCCGATGAGGACGCCGGTCGCCGGTTCTTCGGCGACCAGCATGCCGGCGCTGGCCAGGCCATCATCGAAGAAGGCGCGGAACACCGGTTCCTGCCAGCGATCATGTGCTGGGTGGCCTTCCCAGATGCCGGGATCATGGGCGGCGGCAAACAGCGCCGGCCAGTCGTCTGCGGTGGCGGGGCGCAGCGTGACGGCGGGATGGGTGAGGGTGGGCTGGCGATCAAGCATCGGGCACTCAGTGTGGCAGGAGGACAAAGCGCGCGCTGGCATAGATGACCACGCCGATGCAACCGCCGATCAGCGTGCCGTTGATGCGGATGAACTGCAGATCGCGGCCAACCGCCTGTTCCACCTTATCGGTGACGGTTTCGGCATCCCAGCTGCGCACGGTTTCGGAGACCAGCTTCACGATCTCGTCGCCATGGGTCTTGGCGAGGCCGGCAACGGCGCGGCGCAGCGCCTTGTTGAGGCTGGCCTTCAACGCCGCATCGTCCTCGATACGGCTGCCCACGGCCACCAGCGCGCCGCCCAGGCGATTGCCATCGGGCTGTTTCAGGCTGCTGGCCAACGCGCCGCGTGCGGCATCCCACAGGCCCTGCACCCAGCTGCCCATCGCCGGATTGGCGAGCAGATCATCCTTGAAGCCTTCCACCCGCGCCTGGCTTTCGGGGAAGTGGCGCAAATCGAATGTCCACTGTTTGAAGGCATCAACGAGGCGCTGGCGCACCGGGTGCCAGGGATCATGCTTGATCTCCACCAGCAGGCGCTGCACCGAACTGATCATCGTATCCGACAGGCTTTCATCGGCGCCGGCGAGGCGCAGCAGCCAGTTGGTACGCTCCGTCACCTTGCCGCGGATGTTGGGGGCTTCATCGACGATGGTCGCCAGCCCCCATTCGACAGCAGCATCGATCAGCAGTTCGTGGCGGCCACCGGCCACCAGCGTGTCCACCGCATCGGCAACGATGGGGGACAGCTGCATGGATTGCAGCCGGCCGCGGGCCAGATCTTCCACCGCCTTGGCGATGGCGGGATCATCCAGCCCGTCGATCAACTGGCCAACGAGCGGCGCGATGCCCTTCTTGCGGTTCGGGCCTGGGGCAGGTGGCGCGGCCAGCCAGCGCGCCAGCACGCCGGCCAGATCGGCATCGTCCAGCCGGCGGGCGACGACCTGGGGTTTCAGGAAATTGTCTTTCAGGAACTGGGCCAGCGTTTCGCCCAGCCGGTCCTTCTGTTGCGGGATGATGGCGGTGTGCGGGATCGGCAGGCCCAGCGGGTGACGGAACAGCGCGGTGACGGCGAACCAGTCGGCCAGGCCGCCCACCATCGCCGCTTCACTGAACGCCATCACCCACGGCACCGCCGGATGGGCTTTGGGAAACATCAGGCAGACGATGAAAATCACGGCCATCGCTGCCAGCAGCAGCGTCGCCATCAGGCGCATCCGGTGAAAGGGCGATTCCGGCAGCAGGCTGTTCAGGGCAAGATCACTCCGCAGGTGTGGCGCGGGTGACCTTAGCAGCCCCTTCGTTATTGGTGAACCACCGCTTCATACGCGGGGCCAGCCATTCTTCGACCGAAACGGCGATGGAGAAGCCGGCCGGCACGATGATCAGGGTAAGGGCGGTCGAAACGATCAGGCCGCCGATCACCACTATGCCCATCGGCGCGCGCTGGGAACCATCACCACCAAGCGCCAACGCCACCGGCAGCATGCCCGCCACCATCGCGATCGTGGTCATGATGATGGGCTGCACGCGCTTGTGGCCAGCCTCAAGAATGGCCTCCAGCTTGGGCACGCCCTTTTCCATTTCCTCGATCGCCATGTCGACCAGCAGGATGCTGTTCTTGGCAACGATGCCCAGCAGCATGAGCAGGCCGATGAACACCGGCATCGAAATGGGGGTGTCGGTGATGGCCAGCGCGGTCAGGCCGCCCAGCGGGGCGAGCAGCAGCGACATCATGTTGACGAAGGGCGGCAGCACCCGCTTGTACAGCAACACCAGCACCGCAAACACCATGACGACGCCGGCGATAACCGCCAGGATGAAGTTCTGGACGAGTTCACCCAGCCATTTCTGCATGCCAAGGCGTACCGTTTCGACGCCGGGCGGCAGGTTCTTCAGGCTGGGCAGCTGGTTCACCTTGGTCTGCACATCGCCGGACAGCAGGCCCGGGGCGAGATCGGCACCGATCAGGATACGGCGCTGCTGATTGAAGCGGCGGATTTCGGTGGGGCCGGCGCCAAAGCTGATTTCGGCGACCACCTTCAGCGGCACGGTGCCGCCGCGCGCGGTGGGCACCGGCAGATTTTCAATGGTGGAAAGATTGCGCCGCGAGGCTTCGGCCAGCGCGACCCGGATCGGGATCTGGCGATCGGCGACGCTAAACTTGGCGACGTTCTGATCGATATCGCCCAGCGTGGCGATGCGGATGGTTTCCGAAAGCGCCGCCGTGGTCACGCCCAGTTCGGCGGCGAGATCGAGACGCGGCTTGATGGTGATTTCCGGCCGTTGCAGCCCGCCATCGATCCGCGCCTGGCGCAGTTCCGGCATGGTGCGCATGTCTTCCACCACCTTGCGGGCGGTGTTGTCGAGCAGGGCGGGATCATTGCCGGTGAGGGTGATGCTGATCGGGCGGCCGCCGGGCGGGCCATCGCCCTGGGACGAAAAGCCGATGCGCGCATCGGGAATGGCGGCCAGCTTGGGCGCCATGGCACGTTCCCAATCGATGCGGTGCATCGTGCGCGATTTCTTCAGCGTCAGATAGATATTGCCGCCGCCAACATCGACATCGGCGAAGGCCAGCGCCAGTTCCGGCGAACTTTCGACCACCGCCACGGCCTTGTCCACAATGGCTTCGGTCTGCGCCAGCGTGACGCCCGGCGGCAGGGCGATGGTTACCTGGGCGTCGTCATTGTCGACGTCGGGCTGGAAGGTCATCGGCAGGGCGGCAAACAGCACGATCGTCAGCCCCAGCGCGACGCCGCCAATGCCGAACACCGTTTTCATGCGATTGGCCAGCGCCCAGTTGAGGATGGTCATGTAGGTATCGACCCACTTGCCCGTGCCATGTTCGGCCTGGCCTTCGCTCTTCAGGAAGAAGGCGGCCAGCATTGGCGTGATCAGGCGGGCGACGGCAAGGCTGATCAGCACGGAGACCGCAACGGTTGCGCCGAAATTCTTGAAGAACTGCCCGGAAATGCCGGGCATCAGCGCCACCGGCAGGAACACAGCGACAATCGACATGGTGGTGGCAACAACGGCCAGGCCGATCTCGTCAGCCGCGTCCATGCTGGCCTGCCAGGCCGATTTGCCCATGCGCATGTGGCGAACGATGTTTTCGATCTCCACGATGGCATCATCAACCAGCACGCCCGCCACCAGGCTGAGCGCCAGAAGCGAGAGCTGGTTGAGGCTGAAGCCCAGCCAGACATCGAGGAACCAGAAGGTGGGTACGGCCGACAACGGGATGGCCAGCGCCGAAATCACCGTGGCGCGCCAGTCGCGCAGGAACAGCCATACCACCAGCACGGCCAGGATCGCGCCTTCGATCATCGCGTCGATGGCGCCATTATACTGGTTCTTGGTATATTCGACCGAGGTGAAGATCAGCTTGAACGAAACCTTCGGATATTGCGTGCGAAGGGCATCGATTTCCTTGATCGCCGCATCATACACCGTGACGTCGGACGAGCCCTTGGCCTTGGCCATCGAGAAGCTGAGCACCTGGCGGCCATTGAGCTTGGAAATGCTGCGCTGCTCGGCATAACCGTCGCGCACCTCGGCAATATCGGCAAGCCGAATGCTGCGGCCCTGGCCAAGATTGATCTGGGTTTCGCCGAGGCCCACGGCGTTGCGGGCATTGCCCATCACGCGCACCGATTGTTCGGCGCCGGCGATTTCCGCGCGGCCACCAGCGGCGTTGAGGTTCACCTGACGCAGCTGGGCATTCACCTGGCTGGCCGTCACGCCATAAGCCTGCATGCGATCGGGATCGAGGATCACCCGGATTTCGCGGCTGACACCGCCCGAACGGCGCACCTGTGCCATGCCGGGTATGCCCAGCAGGCGCTTGGCCACGGTGTTGTCGACGAACCAGCTGAGTTCTTCCAGAGTCATCGCCGTGGATTCAACCGCGAAATAGGCAATCGGCCCGCCGGCAATGTCGAGCCGGCTCACCTGCGGCTGCAGGATGCCCTGCGGCAGATCGGAACGGATGTTGGCGATGGCGTCGCGCACATCGTTGACGGCGCGATCGATCGGCGTGCCGATGGCAAACTGCACCATGGTGCGGCTGCTGCCTTCGGAAACCGTGCTGTTCACTTCATCGACGCCGGTGATGTTGCGTACCGCGGCTTCAACCCGCTGGGTGACCTGGTTTTCCAGCTCCTCCGGGGCAGCGCCCGGCTGCGTTACCATGATCATCGCGCCCGGGAATTCGATATCCGGCTGGTTGTTGATATCCATCGCCCGGAACGAAAGGATGCCGGCCAGCAGCAGCAGTGCGAACAGCACCAGCGGCGGCACCGGGTTCTTGATCGACCAGGCGGAAATATTGCGCATTGCGGGCGTGTCCTGTCGTGATCAGCGCGTGGCGGTCGGAGCCAGCACCGGCTTGATCGTGTCGCCCGGCTTCAGGAAGGCGCCAGCACTGGCCACCACCCGTTCCGAGCCCGTCAGGCCCGAGGCAATGCCAACGCCGGCATCGCCGATCGCGCCAACCACGATGCTGCGGCGCTCCACCTTGTTGTCCTTGCCCAGCACATAGACGAAATTGCCGCTCGCATCGGCCAGCACGGCTGATTGCGGCAGCAGCGGCCGGGTGGTTTCGCCGCCTTCGATGCGGGCGCGGGCAAAGGCGCCAACCCGCAGGCCCGGTGAATAATCCAGCTGGATGCGCACGATGCCCTGGCGGTTGGCCGGATCGATGACGGGATCGATCAGCCACACCTTGCCCCTGAAGCCTTCGGTCGCGCCCACCGGGGTGACCAGGGCTGTCATGCCCACCTTCAGCCGGGCGAGATCCTGTTCGGCCACCTGGGCGCGCATTTCCAGCGCATTGCCTTCGGCGAGACGGAACAGCGCGCCGGTGCCGGGGCCGACCACCTGGCCGGTTTCGACATTGCGCGACAGGATCAAGCCAGCGGCCGGCGCCCGCACGTCGAGCCGGTCAGCCCGTTCGCGCGCGGCGCCCAACTGGGCGCGTGCCACGCCGACGCGGGCCTGCGCGCCATCACGGGTGGCGATGCGCTGATCGATATCGGCGCGGCTGATGAAGCCCTTTGCTACCAGGCTTTCGGCACGGGCCAGATTGGCCTGCGCGAGCCGGGCTTCAGCTTCGGCCTGGCGAACGCCGGCGGAAAGCTGGGCGATTTCCTGGGTTTGCACCTGGCGATCAATCTGGGCCAGCACCTGGCCGGCGCCCACGCGCTGGCCGGGTTCCACCATCACGCGCACCACGCGCCCGCCTTCGCCCTGCACGCCCACGGCGGCATCGCGCTTGGCGGCAATGCTGCCCGGGGCGGTGATGGCATCAGCCAGCATGGTGGTGCCCGGCACCAGCACGGTCACTTCCGGGAGGTTGCTGGCGGTCACGGCCGGCGGTGCGGCGGGGCTGAGTAGCTTCCAGCCAGCCACGCCAGCCAGCGCGACGGCCAGCGTGATCAGGCCCGGCTTCAGCCAGCGGTTGCGCCCGGACGGCACGTCGCCTTCAGCCGGCGGAAAGGAATAGACCTCGGCCGCGGCTGGCGAAGGGACGGACTGGTGGGCGTTCATTGACATAATTCCTCTGCGAGGGTGTATTATCGAAATACATCACCGCATGCAAGAGGCTTTCATAAAGCAAGTCGATGGCAGCAAAAAGGCAAATTTGAGCGTTACTCGACGATATTTCGCCGCACATGCGAAGCGAAAATTTGCAGGGGTGACGGCGGCGAGCAGTCGCGCCATCATGACGGCTTCGCGATCCAGGAGCTGATCCATGCGCTTTTCTGCCGTTCTGCTGCTCTTGCTTGCTGCCGCCGCCTCCGGACCTGTCGTTGCCCAGGATGTTACCAAGGTGCCGCCGCCTGGGCTGCCGCCGCTGACCGCTGACGGTCCCATGCGCTTCATGCTGCAACGCACCGCCGCGATGCCGGCCATGCTCACGGTCACCGCCAGTGCCGATGTGGCGCGGGCGCCGGACCAACTGCGGATGACGGCCGGCGTGCTGACCACAGCGGCCACGGCGGCCGAGGCGATGGCGGCCAATGCGGCCCGCATGAACGCCGTGCTTGCGGCCCTGAAGGCTGCCGGTGTTACCGATCGGGATGTGCAGACCACCGGGCTCAGCCTCAACCCGCAATATCGCTATGAGCAGAACCAGTCGCCGATCCTCACCGGCTACCAGGCCCGCAACAGCATCAGCCTGCGCACCCTGAAGCTGGCCGATGCCGGCAAGCTGATCGATGTGGCGATCAAGGCCGGCGCCAACGAGGTGCAGGGACCGGAGTTCACCCTGGCCAATCCGGACGCCGCGCTGGACGAAGCGCGCACCGCCGCCGTTGCCAAGGCCCGCGCCCGGGCAGAGCTTTATGCCAAGGCTGCCGGCCTGAAGGTGAAGCGCATCGCCAGCATCAGCGAAGGCGCCGGCGCACCGGAACCCGGCCCGCGGCCGATGCTGCGCATGGCGATGGCCGAAGGCGCTGCGGCGCCGCCGGTGCAGCCGGGCGAATTGTCATTGTCTGCACAGGTAACGATCAGCTTTGAACTGGAGGGCCAGCCATGACGCAATTCACCCGCGGCCTGCACGAAATCGGCGACGGCCTGTTCGCCTGGCTGCAGCCCGATGGCGGCTGGGGCTGGTCCAACGCCGGACTGATCGTGGAGGGCACGCCCGGTGATGGCGCGGCGGCGCTGGTCGATACCTTGTTCGACACGCAACTGACGGCGGAGATGCTGGCCGGCATGGAGCGCGCGACCGGCTTTGGCACGGCGACCATCGGCCAGGTGGTCAACACCCATGCCAATGGCGATCACACCCACGGCAATCATCTGCTGGAGAAAGCGGACATCATCGCGTCCGAGGCTTCGGCGCGCGAGATGGAGGCGTTTTCGCCGGCGCTGCTGGCGCAGTTGAAGGCGGCAGGTGCGGCCGGGCAGATGGGCGTGGCTGGCCGCTATTTCGCGGACGTGTTTGCGCCGTTCGATTTTGCCGGCGTGCAGGAACGCGCGCCGACCCGCACCTTCTGTGGCCAGGCCCAACTGGACGTGGGCGGCCGCGCGGTAGATCTGATCGAGGTTGGCCCGGCGCACACCGCTGGCGACGTGCTTGTGCATGTGCCGCAGGCGAAGGCAGTGTTCACCGGCGACATCTTGTTCATCGAAGGCACGCCAATCATGTGGGCCGGGCCAGTAGCGAACTGGATCGCCGCCTGCGATCGCATCATCGCCATGGATGTGGACGTGATCGTGCCGGGCCATGGCCCCCTCACCGACAAGGCCGGGGTGCGCGAAGTGGCCGATTATCTGGCCTATATCGATCGCGAAGCCCGCGCCCGCCACGCCGCCGGCCTGTCGGCGGAGGACGCCGCGCGCGACATCGGGCTGGGGCGTTATGCGACGTGGAAGGACGCTGAACGCATCGCGGTCAACGTCGACACCTTGTATCGCGAATATAACAACGACCCGACTCCGCCCGATGCCATCCGGCTGTTCGGGCTGATGGGGCAGATCTATTACGACAGGCGCTAGACGCCGCGATCAGGCCGCCGTCACACCGCCATCAATCACGAAATTCTGCCCTGTCGTGAACGCCCCGGCCTTGCCGGCCAGGAACACCGCCATGCCGGCAATTTCATCGGGCACGCCGATGCGCTTCAACGGCGCGGTGGCGGTGGAGCGCTTCAGAGTTTCGGCATCATCCCACAGCGCCTTGGCAAAATCGGTCTTGATCAGGCCGGGCGCGATGCAATTCACGCGCACATTGTCGGGCCCATATTCACAGGCGAGGTTGCGGGCGAGCTGCATGTCGGCCGCCTTGGAGATGCAATAGGCGCCGATGATGGTGCTGCCGCGCAGGCCGCCGATGGAGGAAACGATGGTGATGGTGCCATCCTTGCGGGCGCGCATCGCCGGGGCGACCATGGAAATCAGCCAGTGGTTGGAAACGATGTTGTTCTGCAGGATCTTGGTGAACTGCTCATCCGAGATGCCGGCTTGCGGGCCATAATAGGGGTTGGACGCCGCATTGCAGACGAGGTGATCGATCTGGCCCCATTTGGCGACAGTGGCATCAACCAGCGCCTGAAGGCTTTCCTTGGCTGCGATGTTGGCCGGCACGCTGATGGCGGCTTCGCGGCCCACGGCGGCGTTGATCTCGTCCTGTGCGGCTTCGCAGGCATCGGCCTTGCGGCTGGAGATCACGACATTGGCGCCATGTTCGGCCATGCGGTGGGCAATGGCCTTGCCGATGCCGCGGCTGGAACCGGTGATGAGGGCGGTCTGCCCGGTCAGATCGAAAAGGGCTGGCAGGGCCATTGTGAAGTCTCCCCAGTGGTTGTTTGACGCAATCTAGGCCGCTGCTGCACCATCTGTCCACGCGCCAAGAGTGACAGGGTGATGACAGCCTGCCATCAAACGCCATGACCGAATCAACCCCCGCAAAACTCAGCTCCAACGGCGTGCGCGCCACCTTGCTGTCGTGCCTGTTCTTTGCGGGTTTCGGCGCGCTGATCCCGCATCTGCCGACCTGGCTGGATGCGGCGCAGGGCTTCACCGGCGTTCAGATCAGCCTGGTACTCACGGTTGGCGGCCTGTCACGCATTGTCGTGGGGCCGCTCACTGCCGCCTGGGCCGCAGGCCAAAGCGACAAGCGCGCGCCGCTGTTCCTGTTCGCTTTCCTGCTCACGGCCGGTTTCGCCTCGCTGTGGTTCGTGGAAGGTTTCTGGCCGGTGTTTGCCATCATCCTGTTGATGGATGTCGGCTTCTGGGGGCTGTTGCCGGCGGTGGAAGCCGCGCTGATCCGGCTGACCAAGACCGGGCTGCCACCCTATGGCTTCGCGCGTGGCCTTGCCTCGGCGGCGTTCATCGTCGGCTCGTCCAGCGTTGGCGCGCTGGTGACGGATTTCGGGCCGTGGGCGATCTGGGCCTGGCTGCTGGGCGTGTCGATCGCGCTGATCGGGGCGGCCTTCGTGATGCCCAAGGAGCCGGTGCGGGGCAATGAGGAAGGGGATTTTCTCGGCCGCCTGAAGGAAGGCGTGGGCCTGCTCAAGAACCGCCGCTTTGCGCTGCTGATCTTTGCGGCTGGCATCTTGCAGGCCACCCACGGCTATTTCTATGGTTTCGGCGTGCTGATCTGGACCAAGGATCAGGCGATTTCGCAGACGGTGGCGGGCAATCTCTGGTCGGTCGGGGTGGCGGTGGAAGTGCTGTTCCTGATGTTCCTTGGCGGCTGGTCGAGCAAGTTCGCGTCGGAAACGCTGATCCTGGTCGGCGCTGTCGCCTGCATCATCCGCTGGACGGCGATGGCCTTCCTGCCGCCGGAATGGGCGCTGTGGCCGCTGCAGGTGCTGCACGCCGGCACCTTTGCGGCCGTGTTCCTGGGCGCGATGCGGCTGGTCAACCAGATGATGGGCGATGAACAGACGGCGACGGCGCAGATGATCTACATGGCGCTGGCCTCGGCCCCCGCCCAGGCCTTTACCACCTTCGTTTCCGGCTATCTCTATGATGCGCTGGTGGCCGATGGCGATGCCGCGCTCGGCTATCTGGCGATGACGGGCGTGAGCGTGGTGGGCCTCGTGCTGGCGTTGATGCTGTGGGTCACGCGCGCCAAGCCAAACGCGCAACTGGCACCTGCCTAACTGCGCAATTCCTGTTCCGGCTGGCTGGCATATTGCGGCAGCGGGATGGCAGCGGCAGCAGCCCGCAGGGCGTTGCTCCACCGGTTGTTGAGTTCGCTGTAATATTCATCATCCACCTCGATGCGGTGGATGAGTTCCAGATCGGAAACGCCGCTGCGGATGGTGGCGATGTCCACCGGCAGGCCCACGGCCAGGTTTGATCGCATCGTGGCGGAGAAGCTGATCAGCGCGATCTTCAACGCTTCGGCCATCGGCGTCTCATAGGTGAGCATGCGATCCAGCACCGGCTTGCCATATTTGGTCTCGCCAATCTGCAGGAACGGCGTGTCGGACTGGCACTCGATGAAATTGCCGGCGCCATAGATCTGGAACAGGCGCGGCCGCCGCCCGCCGATGCTGCCGGACAGCAGCAGCGTGGCATCGGTATAGACGCTCTCGTCCTTCACGACCCGGTCGATCTCCTCCTTGGCGTCGGAAAGCGCCTGGCCCACCAGTTGTGCGGCGCGGAACACGGTGGGTGCCTCGGCCAGCGTTTCCTTCTCGCCGGTGTCGGGCATCACCACCCCCAGCGCGACGCGGGAAAGCGCGCTCTGGGTGACCGACAATGATCCGGCCGATGCGCACATGATCACCCGGTCCGGGCCATGCTCCATCACCCGCAGCTTGCGATAGGTGGAGATGTTGTCGACCCCGGCGTTGGTGCGGGTATCGGCCATCAACACCAGGCCTTCGCGCACGAGAATGCCGATACAGTAGGTCATGAGTGGTTTTCCGGGTTCCTGCAATCTTCGCCAAGATTGGCGGCTTTGCCGGCCAGCGGCAAGGGGGGCACGTCAGCTCTGGCTTTGCACCTGGGTCTGGCTGCCCAGTTCGCCAAGGCCGGGATGCTGGCCGCCGGCCTGGCCAGTCGCCTGGGTGGTGACAGCCACGTTCATCGTTTCCATGCCGCCGCCGCGCCGGGCGCCGCGCACGGGCGCGCAATCACGATAATCCAGCCCCACCGCCACACGCAGATAGGCTTCAGTGGCGCACATGCCGTTGGTGGGATCAAAGGCAACCCAGCCCAGATCGGGGATCAGCGCTTCGGCCCAGGCATGCGCTGCCGGTTGGGTGATCAGGCCATCGGCGCGCACCAGATGCCCCGAAACATAGCGCGCCGGGATGCCCATGCAGCGGGCCACGCTGAGGAAAACATGGGCATAATCCTGGCACACGCCTGCCCGGATCGCGAAGGCATGGGCCGCATCGCTGTGGGCGTGGGTGACATCGGCATCAAAGGTCATGCTGTCATACAGCAGCCCGGTCAGCCGGTGGCAGCTGGCCAGCGCGTCGCCGGCATCAAGCTGGCGGGCCAACGCCTTGATGGCATCATCAGGCACGGTCAGTTCGGTCTGCCGCAGATAGACCGTGGACGGCAGCCGCTCAAAGCTGCCGGTGAGCACGCCATGGCTTTCGATCGTGTCCACTTCGCCGGTCACATGCAGGGCGACACGCTGCACCGGGCCATCGGGGTAAAACATGTGGGTGATGTTGCCAAAGGCATCCTCACCGCGGCGCAGATGGCCATCGACTTCGGTATCGATACGCCAGTGCACCACATGCTGGCCATCATGTCCGGCTGGCTGAACGCGCAACAGTTGCAGCACGTCGCTGGCGGCCTGCGCATATTCGTAGATGGTGGAATAATCGACCCGGATGCGCATGGCGACTTTCAGAAAAGATATTGTTCGGCAATGGCTTCGCCCAGCCGGTTGTTGTCCACAATGAACTGCGTCAGGAATTCGTGCAGGCCGCTGGCAAAGATGGAATCGATATTGCCGTTGGCCAGTCGCGCGTGGCCGGTGCTGGCCAGCCGATGTGCCGGGCCGCGGCGGCCACTGTGGCTGGCGAGCAGATCGAGGTGGCGCAGGATATCGTCATAACAGGCGGCAAGACTGCGCGGGATCTGGCGGTTGAGGATGAGCAGATCGGCCACCAGCCACGGCTTCACACTGTCGTTGTACACCCAGCGATAGGCGGTCATGGCGGAAACCGTGCGCAGGATCGTCGTCCATTGGAAATAATCCAGGCTGCCGCCAACCGGTTCATCGCGCGGCAGCAGCAGGTGATATTTCACATCCAGCAACCGGGCCGAATTGTCGGCCCGTTCGATGGCGGCGCCCAGGTTGGTGAACCAGAACGCATCGGACCTGAGCATGGTGCGGTAATTGGCGCCATCAAAGGCAGCGATGGCGTGCTTCACATATTCGATCAGCTGCGCCAGCGTTTCGCGGCTGGAAAGATGCGTGCCATAGCGGCTCACCTCCAGCCAGGCGGTGTTGATCGCTTCCCAACCTTCCTCGGTCATCGCGGTGCGCACGGCGCGGGCATTGTTGCGCGCGGCTTCCAGGCAGGAACGGATGGAGGAGCTGTTGGCGGCGTTGAGCGTCAGATATTCGGTCACCTCATGTTCGTCGACGGCAAGGCCGGTGGCGGCAAAACCATCGGTCTGGCAGGCGGCGGCCAGCGCTGATTCCCACGCGTTGGAGGCGCCGCCATAGGAAGAGGGCAGGGCGGCCAGCCGCTGCGTCGCCTCGATCAGGCGCGCGGTGAAGTCGGCGCGCTCCAGATAGCGCCCGATCCAGTAGAGGTTTCCGGCGGTGCGGCTCAGCATGTGCTCATCCGTCGATGATCCACGTGTCTTTCGTGCCGCCGCCCTGGCTGGAATTCACCACCAGCGATCCCGCTGTCATGGCGACACGCGTCAGCCCGCCCGGCACGATGCGCACGCCGTCCGCGCCGGTCAGCACGAAGGGCCGCAGATCGACATGGCGCGCCGCCACGCCGCCATCGGTGGCGGTGGGGCAGGTGGAGAGTGCCAGCGTTGGCTGGGCGATGAATTTTTCCGGATTGGCCTTCAGCTTGGCAGCAAAGGCAGCGATCGTGGTCTTTGATGCGTGCGGGCCGACCAGCATGCCATAACCGCCCGATCCATCCACTTCCTTCACCACCAGTTCGGGCAGGTGATCGAGCACATACATCAGCGCTTCCGGTTCGCGGCAGCGCCAGGTTGGCACATTGGCCAATATGGGCTCCTCGCCGGTATAGAAACGCACGATTTCGGGCATGTAGCTGTAGATCGCCTTGTCATCGGCAATGCCGGTGCCCACCGCGTTGGCCAGCGTCACATTGCCGGCGGCATAGGCCGACATCAGTCCTGGCACACCCAGCATCGAAGTGGGGTTGAACACCAGTGGATCGATGAAGTCATCATCCAGCCGGCGATAAATCACGTCCACCCGCTGCGGGCCTTCGGTGGTGCGCATGAACACGATATCATCGCGCACGAACAGGTCGCTGCCTTCTACCAGCTCGATGCCCAACTTGTCGGCCAGGAAGCTGTGTTCGTAAAAGGCGCTGTTGAACTGGCCCGGGGTGAGCAGCACGCAGGTGGGGTGGCTGCCGCGCTGCTTGCGCGGGCTCACGCTGGCCAGTGTTTCCAGCAACTTTTCCGGATAGGTCTCGACCGGCGCCACCTTCACCTGATCAAACAGTTCCGGCACCAGTTTCAGCATCACCTCGCGGTTCTCCAGCATGTACGACACGCCAGACGGGGTGCGGGCATTGTCCTCCAGCACATAGAAATCGTCGCTGCCGGTGCGCACCAGATCGATGCCGGCGATATGCACCCACACGCCGCCCGGCGGGGTGCGGCCCACCATGTGCAGGCAATAGGCCGGGTTCATCAGCACCAGTTCCGCGGGCAAGATGCCGGCCTTCAAGATTTCCTGCGCGCCGTAGATATCGGCCAGGAACATGTTCAGCGCCCGCACCCGCTGTGTCAGGCCCTTTTCCAGCCGGGTCCATTCCGTGCGGGTGATGATGCGCGGCACGATGTCGAACGGGATCAGCCGCTCGGTTGCCTGCGCATCGCCATAAACGGCAAAGGTGATGCCGATGCGGCGGAAGAACAGCTCGGCCTGGGCGCGTCTTGCGGCCATGAGTTCGGGCGAGCTGTCGGCCAGCCATTGCCGGATGGCGCGATAGGCATGCGTCACCCCCGCCGGCGAACGGCTGTCATAGCCTTCGCCGGAGCCGAACATCTCGTCAAAGGCCGGTATGGCCTGCATTGCCCCTCCTGCATCGTTGCCGCAGCTTTTGTGCGAAGTTGCCGGCCCAAGCGCAAGGTTATTATTGCGTATTGGTCAGATCAGGCCCTGCGCTCGCATCGATACATGCCCGGTCGATCCGATGATCACGTGATCATGCACGGTCAGGCCCAGATGCCGCCCGGCTTCGATGATCGCCTTGGTCATCTGGATGTCATCGCGGCTGGGTTGTGGATCGCCCGATGGGTGATTGTGCACCAGCACCACCGCCGCCGCGCCGAGATCGAGCGCGCGCTTGACGATTTCCCGCGGATAGACTGGCGCGGCGTTGACCGTGCCGTCGTTCATCACCTCATCACGGATCATGATGTTGCGGTTGTTGAGAAAGATCACCCGGAACTGCTCGGTGGGCCGCTGGGCCAGCGCGGCATGGAGATAATCCAGCAGCGCCTGCCAGCCACTCAGCACCGGGCGATTGAGTGCCTGCTGCTGCAGGGCTTTCAACATCACTGCCTCGACAAACTTGATCGCAGCCGCCGCGCCGTCGCCCAGCCCTTCGACGCGCTTCAACTCCTCCGGCGTGGCGGCAATAACTGCGGCGAGGCTGCCGAACTCATCGGTCAGCCGCTTGGCCAGCGGTTTGGTGTCCTGCCGGGGGATGGCCAGCGCCAGCAGATATTCCAGCAGCTCATAATCATGAAAACCATCACCGCCAGCGGCCAGCAGGCGTTGGCGCAGGCGCTCACGGTGGCCGGAAGAGGAGGGCGCGTCACTCATGGCGCAGCAGGGCAGGGGCTTGAAGCCATCAAGCGCATGATTGCACTGGCCAACCGCCTTGCCAAGCCGGCGAGGCTCAGCTCGGATCGCAATCCTCGGCCTTCTTGCGCCTGCCACCCAACAGCCCGCCCATCACACCGCCCAGGGCATCGCCGGCCGACGGGCGATCGCTGCATTTCGGTTTGGCGCCGCGCCGGTTGCTGCGGCGTGGGCGATCCTCGTCGTCGCCGCCCATCATTTCGGCCATGTTCATGCCGGCCGGGCCGCCGGCACGCGCCACAAAGCGCGCCTTCACCGCATATTGCTGATCCCACGCGATTTTCGGATCGGCCGGGCGCGGTGGGAACAGGAAATTCTCCTCCGGCCCATGCGCCACCAACGAAACCAACCCATTGGGCGCTGCCGCCATCACCTCCTTGGGGATCGCGCAATTGGTCTGGGTGGGCGGCATCAACTGTTTCGTGCCCACCAACCGGGCAGCTTCAGCTGGCGCGATATAGTCCCCCAGTGCCGAAATGAAGGCCTGGCTTTCGGAGGAGGACCAGAACACCAGCGTGGCGCCTTTCGCTGGGTCGTCGCCTTCGCCGCCCATGAAGCTGGCAAAGTGCCCGGTGGCCTCCGGCAACTGGTTCCAGCTCATGGCAATGGCACCCGAAGGCGCCTTCTTCTGATCAAGGTTCAGCGCCGCCATGAAATCTTTGCTCAGGCTGAAATCGATTTCAGGGATATAATTGCCGCGCACCGCATGATCGCCAATCAGGCTGGCGGTGGCCGGCACACCCTGGCGACTGGCGCGATCATCGTTGGGCCAATGGCCGTGATTGGGCCAGCCGGCATAAGAAGGGGGCCGGGCGATGCGCACCCGTTCCCCAGCGAACAAACCGGGCGGCACCTGGCCAGCGGCCATCCTGGCAAAATCGATCACCACCGGCTGGCCGGGGCGGGCGGTTTCACCACAACCCCAGAACAGCAAGACGCGTCCCTTGGGCGGTTCATAATCTTCCGGTTCCGATGGAGTCGCCGCCGCACGCTGCGGGCTTTTCAGGAACAAGAGATCACCCATGTTCATGCCCGCCGGGATCAGGTGGCGGGCCAGCGGCGGCGGCGTGGCGACCAGCAGCTTGCCGCCCAGATCAAGGCTGAGCGATTTCGCCATGGCACCGGGCTGCTGGCCGCTCATCGCCATGCGCATCATGTCGCCGGGGGATGGCATATTTCCGCCCATGCCAAAGCCCGTCATCGTCTGGGCCGAAAGCCAATAGACGGCCTTGGGTGGGATCACCTTCTGCACGATCGCGGCGGGCCTTGCGGGCTTGGGCGGCGGCTTGCGGGCCTGGCCCTGTGCCATCACCGGCATCAGCAGTGTCGCCGCCATTGTCAGCATCAGGATGCGCCGCATCGTCCGTCCCCCACGCTTGTGCAATCGCCCAAGTGTATCAGGCTGGCCCGCCACGCCAACTCCGCAGCAATGCCTATCCCGCTTGTTGGGTCCCTTCTGGCATGACAAAGTGAAGCCACAGCTTTTCGGGAGGATCCCATGCACCAGGTAGACCGCATTTTCGGGGAGAAATTCCTCACCGCCATCGATGATTTCTACCGCTATGGCGTCCACCTGCTGTTCAACGAATGGTGGGAAACGGCGCCGCAAGACACGATCGACAAATATGTGGTGGCGATCACCGAGCATCCCGAGCACGGGCCTTTGGCGGCCGCCGGCTGGATGGCGCCGGATTTCAGCCTTGCCATGGTCGCCGATTGCGCGCCGGGCACGCTGGGTGCCGCCTGGCGCGAGCATATGGTGACCAACGGCCTCGCCGAAAAACTCGCCGCCGGTTACGCCGATCTCACCGCCGATTTCGAAGCCAGCGGCAAGCTCGCCCGCCTGCCGGACGTGCTGAAATACAAGGTGTTGCGCGGCTACCAGACTCACGATCTCCACCATGTGCTCACCGGCTACACCACCCACCCGTTCCACGAACTGGCGCTGCAGGCGTTCAGCCTCGCGCAGATGGACTATCCCTATTCGGCGATGACCCTTTCGGTCATCATCAGCCACGCCACGCTGGTCGATCCCTGGCTGATCCAGCCGGCGATGGATGCCATCACCGATGGGTGGGCGCTGGGTCGCCGCTCGAAATCCATCCAGTTCATCGATTTTGAAAACCAGATCCATCGCCCGCTGGCAGACTTGCGCGCCGAATATGGCCTGACCCGGGCAACGCCGTTCGTGCCGATGGTGCCACGCGTGTCGGAACTGGTGGCACAGGAACTGGTGGTGCAGGAAAAGATGCGGGAAACGGCAGCGGCGGCCTGATGCGGCGGCCATGCTGATCGAACTGCTCATCGCCACCGCCATGGTGCTGGCAACGGTGTTCATCCACGCCGTTGGCCTGCTGCTGCTTGGCCGGCTGACGCGCTATGAAATGCTGGAAGAACGCAAGCTGGCGATCAAGCCGCTGTCGATGGCGGCCGTCGGGCTCACCATGTCGGTGGTGCTCGGCCTGTTCGTCCTCCACGCCATCGAAATCTGGCTCTATGCCGCGCTCTACCTGGAGCTGGATGCCATCAAAACGCTGCGCGAAGCGGTTTATTTCTCCACCCAAACCTATGCCGCCATCGGCTTCGGCAACGAAGCGCTCGATCCGCAATGGCGCCTCCTCGCGGCCATCGAAGGCGTCAACGGCGTCATCCTGCTCGGCTGGTCTACGGCGTTCTTCGTGACCGGAATGCGGCGGCTGGGGCATTTGTGAAGGGGTAGGTAGAAGGCCTCCGGCGGGCAGGGACTCGTCCCTGCTCCCGTTTCTTTTCGGGCGGTCCCTGCGGTGGGCGCCTGCCATCCTGTTTTGAAAGAGCCAACAATACCCCGCCACACGTGCGGGCCATTTCACTTTGTGCGTTTTATTTGACAGTTTTGACGCATTTCGCGGGCCTCACCACGCCCATTTCAACAATTGGCCGGTGACGCCGGGCCGGGAAGGTCGCATAGTCAGCCAACGGCATGAGTCCGTTCAGGAGACAGACGATGGCCAAAGGTCAGGCAAAATCCAACAAGGAAGTCCGCAAGCCCAAGAAGGAAGCCCCCAAGAAGGTGATCCAGGCCAACCCTTCGACCAAGTGATCTGATCGACGGCGCACCTGACGGGAAGCGCATGGCCTTGCCCCTGTGCCGTTAGCGCAGGCTGGCAATGCCCAACCGGTCTTCCTTCGCCCGCGCCTTCACCGATTCCTCACTGCGGGTCAGCGCCTTGGCGATGGCGCGCAGGGGCATGCCCTTCTTCGCCAGCGTGTGCAGTTTCTGCACTTCATCGCTCGTCCACGCCTGCTTGTGCCGCTCGAACTTCTCGCCCATCGCGCACACTCCCCTCAAACCGCCGCTGCGCCGAAAATGCCATGCGCCCGGCCGATATCGCTGCATCACCGCCGCCAGCGCAGGCGTCAACGTCGTTCTTCGCGGCAAGGGCCTCCGGCGGGCAGGGGTGACCCCTGCACCCGTTTGCTTTGGGCATGGCGCACCGTCTCCATCGGCGCGCTTGGTGGGGTTGTAGGTTGCAAAGGTTACAGTTTTTTCCGCATGTGCGCGCGTCCCTGGACGGTGGCGCGTAACCTTCGCGCCACCCGCAGTATAACCGCACCCGCCGCGTGTAGGACAGGCAGGGGAACGACTCCGGCGGCGATTGCGCCTTATATCGAAATGTTATAAACACCCGATATGGCCAAGCCCATCGAGTTCAGCCGTGAGGCGTTGAAGGCGCTTTCGCGGATGGATCGGGCAACGGCCCGGCGCATAATTGCCAAGATTGATCAGTTGGCCACGGCTCCTGAAGAGCTGGCCAACAATATCAAGCAACTGGCAGGCGGAGAGGGCTTGATGCGGTTGCGCGTGGGCGATTGGCGCGTGGTGTATCGCGATGGCCAAGTGCTGGCGATCATCCGCATCGCCAGCCGAGGAAGCGTTTATGAGTGAGGACCGGCAATGACCTATCAACCCCAGCATTTCACCGCGCCCGATGGCACCGAGATGGTGGTGCTGCGCGCGGCCGACTATGCCCGCCTCGCCGCACTGGCCGAGGATGCCGAGGATATTGTCGCCGGCCGCGCCGGGTTGGCCAGCATGGAACAGGAAGGCACCGTGCCGGGCGAGGTGGTGGCCCTGATCATTAATGACGGCCTGACCCCGGTCGCCGCCTGGCGCCGCCATCGCGGCCTCACCCAAAGCGACCTCGCCCGCCGCGCCGGGCTGTCTCAAGTGTGGGTAAACCGGATCGAGGCGGGAAAGGGACATGGCACCCCGGCGACACGGCGGAAGCTGGCGGTGGCACTGGATGCGCCTGAATGGGCGTTGGATGGGCTTGGAGAAGCAGACGAACTGGCAACGGAGAAACCGATCATGGACAAGCAGACGTTCAAGAACGAAATCGAACTTCAGTTGGATCATGCCCGCCAAACCGGGAAAACGTCTCTGCTCATTTCTGCCGGTGAAATTCACCGAGCCGTTGGCGGCTACCCTGGGTCTGGCCACAGAATGCCGATCTGTTGTGCGGCGCTTCGAGAGTTGGCGGATGAATTGAACGCAGATTTGGTGAGCAGCCCGCCGAAGGGCAATGGCGCGTCATTGGCGTATCGATTTAGTTTCTGAAGCGGGAACGGCCGGCGGCCGCGCTGGAGGCCCAGATGTGTGCGATGGTTGGTTGATGATAGGAGCGGAGGCCGCTGGATTTCGAAACAGCATCAGCCCGGCTTAGGCCAATCTGGTAGCATTTCCCCAGCGAGCTTAGCTCG
>NZ_JAUMBI010000062.1:0-1789 GCF_032115815.1 Sandarakinorhabdus sp. | reverse complement strand
CTTTCGGGGCGCGGCCAGATGAAAGACGCAAAGGCCGTGCCGGTGCTGATGCTGCCGGACGAGGATGAGGACCTGAGCGAGCAGAGCGATGCCGCCGGGCTTGCCTGAACCCGTGCTCAACCTGGCGCGCAAGGTTGGCCTGAGCCCGGTAGCCGCACCGGCTGGTGATGACCGTTGCGCCATCATCGACATTGGCAGCAATTCGATCCGGCTTGTCGTCTATCACGGCCGCACCCGCATGCCGGAAACGATGTTCAACGAAAAGGTGATGGCCGGGCTGGGGCGCGGGATCGCCGCCAACGGCCGGTTGAGCGACAATGCCATGGACGTGGCAGTGGCCGGGCTTCGCCGCTTTGCCGCGCTGGTGCGGGCGATGGGTGTTGCCAACGTGCGCACCGTCGCCACTGCGGCCGTGCGTGAGGCAAAGAACGGGCAGGCGTTCATCAACCGGGTCGCTGCCGAATGCGGTCTGGCAATCGAGGTGATCGATGGCGAGGCGGAAGCACGCGGGGCCGCCATGGGCCTGGTTTCGGGCATTCCCTTTGCCGATGGCGTGGTGGGTGATCTGGGCGGCGGCAGCCTGGAACTGATCCGGGTTTCGGGCGGCGAGATGGGCAACCGCATTTCCCTGCCGATCGGTGCGCTGCGGCTGGATGCAGTGAGGAAGCGCGACCGCCGCGCGCTGGGGCCGTTTATCGCCAAGGCGCTCGACAAGGTGGACTGGTCGGGCGAGGGCAAAGGCAAGCCCTTCTACATGGTGGGTGGATCGTGGCGGGCGCTGGCGCAGATCCACATCTGGATGACGGGCCATCCGCTGCCCATTGTCCACCAGTATGAAATGCCGGCAACAGCGCCGGGCAAATTGTTTCGCAGCCTGTCGCACACCGAACTCGCCACGCTGAAGGCGGTGCCGCACCTGTCCACCTCGCGGCTGCCATCATTGCCCGGTGCGGCGATGTTGCTGGCGGCGGTGGTGAAGAAACTGGGCTCGTCCAGCGTGATTGCCTCGGGCTTCGGCCTGCGCGAAGGGTTGCTGTATGACGATCTGTCGCCGCAGGATCAGGCGCTTGATCCGCTGATCACCGCCGCCCGCGCGGAAGGCGCGCGCCAGGGCCGTTTTGCCGAACATGGCGACATGCTGTTCGACTGGATGGACCCGCTGTTTGCGGATGAGCCAGCCGGGGACCGGCGGCTGCGGTTGGCGGCGTGCCTGCTGTCAGACATCGCCTGGCGCGCCCACCCGGATTTCCGCCCGGAACGTGGCGTTGACGTGGCGCTGCACGGCAATTGGGTGGCGGTCACGGCCGCTGAACGGGCGGCGCTGGCCTGTGCGCTACATTATTGCTTTGGCGGCGATCCGGAAGCGCCGGTGATGACGACCTTGATTGCGCTGGCCCCGGTGCCGCTGCTGGTGCGCGCCCGCGCCTGGGGCCTGGCGCTACGGCTGGGCCAACGGTTGACCGGCGGCACCGCCGTGGGCCTCGCGGCGAGCCGGCTGGAGCGCCATGGCAATACGCTTGTGCTGCGGCTGGGACAGTCCCACGCTGATCTGGCGGGCGGTGATGCGGTGCAACGCCGGCTGAAACTGCTGGGCGCCGCGCTGAACCTGACGCCGCGGCTGGAATACGCTTAGAGCGGCTTCCGACCAATCTGAACCAGCGTCATCGCCTTCGGCGACCCCTACGGGGCGGGCTGAATTCGGTTCATGGCTGCGTTGATCGTCGGTTACGATGCTAAAGGCATCGCCCCCTCCTCACTCCTTGCCACGAACCGAATTCAGCGCCGTGCC
>NZ_JAUMBI010000061.1:0-6369 GCF_032115815.1 Sandarakinorhabdus sp. | reverse complement strand
CGACGTGCTGTCCACGATTTCGTGGAAGCGCCGATCCCGGTCACGCCACACCACTTCGCCGGCATAATAGATGGCGATGATGATCGGGAAGATCGTGAAACTGCCATTCAGCTGTTCGATCAACGCGAAGGTGAGCGGCCGCGCCGGGGTGCCGTAAATCTCGTTGGCAAAGATCAGGCTGCCCGACGCATTGAACAGGCCGATCAGCAGCAGCACCAGATAGGCCGGGCTTTTGAACACCAGGCTCATTTCGAAGCGGGTGCGCGCCCACAGCCGGGCGCCGGCGGCCGCCGACGGACGCGGTGCCGGCAACACCGCCACGGTTTGCGGCGGCACGGCAGCGGCCTTGACCTCCTTCTTTGCCGCGCGCGCCGCAGCACGGGCCGAAAGCCCGCCTTCGGCAAAACGGAAGCGCCAGCCGGCAAAGCCCAGCGCCGCCAGCGCCACGGCCAGCCAGATCGCCCGGTTGGCCAGCAAGGCCCCAGTGAGCGGCGGGGTGAGGCCGTTGCGTTCCGCCGCTGTCCAATAGCGCGTGGCATTGCCGATGGCGGCAAAACCAAAGGGTTCGATCAGCGCGGCCGTCTCGCGCAGTTCCGGCTTGGTGCGCAGGAAGCCGTTCAGCACCAGATACAGCACCAGGAACACCACAACGCCCACATAGGAGTACATCATCGAGCGGGTGAGCGTGGCGACGGCAAAGAAGATCGCAGATGTGAGCAGCACGTTGGGCAGCGCCAGCACCAGATAGGCATAGGCATAATCGGCCACACGGTTGGGGCCCAGCGTTTCCGGATCAAGCCACGGCATCACGGAGCCGATCACGATCGCCAGCGGCACCACCAGAAAGGCAAGCGCCCCGGCCAGGGCAGCGCCGGTGAATCGGCCGAACAGATAATCGAACTTGGAAACGCGCGTGGCCCGCACCATCGGGCCAAAGCCGCTTTCATCGTCGCGCACGATCACGTTGGCCACGAACGCCGTCGTTACGAACATGAAGAACAGCGAGAGGATCTGGTGCACCTGCACCACCGCAAAGGGCGCATTCTTGTGCACATTGCCGCCCGATCCGATCGAGATCTGATCAACCGTGGTCGCGCCGAACGTGATCAGGAAGAACAGGATCGCGACAACCCAGAACACCGGGTTCTTCAGCTGATACCGCAGCTCGAACAGCGTGATGGCGCCAAACATCGCTTGCCTCAAGCCGCAGCAGCAGTGGTGGTGCGGCGGCTGCGGGCCAGTGTGGCGAAATAGACATCCTCCAGCCCGCCTTCGACGGCGGTGAAGCTGGCCCCCGGATCGCGGTCGGACAGGATGTGCACAATCGTGCGCCCCGCAAACAGCCGGGTGGAGATCACCTCATGTGCGGCCTTGGTGGCTTCGAGCTCGTCCCGCCCGATCGTCTTGGCCCACACGCTGCCACGCGCCCGTTCGATCAGTTCCAGCGGCGCGCCTTCCAGCTGGATGCGCCCGCCGGCCAGCACCGCCATGCGCGGGCACAGATCGGCGACATCTTCAACGATATGGGTGGAAAGGATGATCACCACATTCTCGCCAATCTCGGCGAGCAGGTTCAGGAACCGGTTGCGCTCTTCCGGATCAAGGCCGGCCGTCGGTTCATCAACGATGATCAGCCGCGGATTGCCAATCAGCGCCTGGGCAATGCCGAACCGCTGCCGCATGCCGCCCGAAAAACCGGCGATGGCCTTGCTCCGCACATTCCACAGGTTGGTCTGGTTGAGCAGCGTCTCCACGGTAGCCTTGCGTTCCCCGGCCGAAGCAATGCCCTTCAGCACGCACATGTGATCGAGCATGGCATAGGCCGATACGCGCGGATAAACCCCGAAATCCTGCGGCAGATAACCCAGCGTCTCGCGCAATTTTTCCGGCTGGGCGATCACATCGATATCGCCAAACATGATCGTGCCGGCCGTGGGCGTCTGCAGCGTCGCCACCGTGCGCATCAGTGTCGATTTGCCCGCACCGTTGGGCCCCAGCAGGCCGAACATGCCGTTGGGCACGGTCAGGCTCACATCATCCAGCGCGCGGGTGCCATTGGCATAGACATGGGTGACGCCCGACAGTTGCAGCATGATGCGATCTCACTCCCGTTGATCCGCCATTTCATAGCAGCTGTATTATCTATGTAAAGCGGTGGGCAGTTGCCAAGCGCGGCGGCCTGCGCCAGTCTGGAATCAAAGGGGAATTGTCATGAAAAATCGGGCTTTGTTCGGGTGGGCACTGCTGGCACTGGTGGCGGCACCGGCACCGGCACTGGCCAGCCCAGCCTCTGACCAGTTGCGCGCGTCCGTCCGCAGCTGGCGTGAAGCCAATGAGCGCAAGCTGATCGCCGATTACAGCGCCTTCGTCGCCATGCCGAGCATTGCCAGCAACCTGGCCGATGTGGATCGCAACGCCGATTTCCTCGAAACCCAGCTGAAATCGCGCGGCTTCACCACTAGCCAACTGCGCGCCCGCCCCGGCACACCCGCGAGTGTGTTTGCGGAGCGCCGCACCCCCGGCGCCAAGCGGACCCTCCTGCTCTATGCCCATTATGACGGGCAGCCGGTGAACCAGCCCGGCTGGCTCGATCCGCCGTTCCAGCCCACCCTGCGCTCCGCACCGCCGGCCAGCGCCAAGGTCGATCTGGCCGTCGCCACCGCCATCGACAAGGAATGGCGCCTGCACGGCCGCGCCACCGGGGACGACAAATCCACCATCGCCGTCACCCTGTGGGCGCTGGATGCACTGGCCGCCAAGGGCATCAAACCCAATGTGAACATCAAGATCCTGTGGGAGGGCGAGGAAGAGGCCGGCTCCCCCAATTTCGGCACGATCGTCCGCGCCAACAAGGCGCTGCTCGCCGCCGATCTGCTGATCATGGGCGATGGCCCGGTCCACCAATCCGGCCGCCCGCTGGTGAGCGGCGGCAACCGCGGCATCGTCGATTTCGAAGCGACCGTTTATGGCCCCGCCCGCGCGCTGCACGATGGCCATTATGGCAATTGGGTGCCCAGCCCCACGGTGATGATTGCCGATCTGGTGATGCAGCTGCGCGACGATCAGGGCAACATCAAGGTGCCCGGCCTGGCCAGCGAAGTGCCGCCGCCCAGCGCCACTGACAAGGCGGCGCTGGCCGCCCTGCCCGCCGTGGAGCCGCAACTGATGGACGAACTGGCACTCGGCCGCCACATCGGCACGGCGCGCATCGCCGATGGCTATCTCGCGCCCACCCTGAACGTCCGCGCCATCCACGGCGGCGACACACGCTCACCGGCCGCCAACGCCATTGCCACCCAGGCCTGGGCCAGCTTCGATATCCGCCTCGCTCCCGGCCAGACCACCGCCCATGTGAAACAGGCGGTTGAAGCCCACGTCACCACCCAGGGCTGGCACATCATCCGCACCGATCCCGACGCCGCCACCCGACGCGCCCACCCCAAGCTGCTGAAACTGGATTGGGATGAAGGCGGCTCCGTCGCGGTGAAAGTCCCCCTCGACACTCCCGCCGCCAAGGCCGTGATCGACGCCATCACCCGCACCGCCGGCCCACCCGTGCAAATGCCGCTGATGGGCGGCACCACGCCCTTCGCCGAAATCGTCGAAGCCCTTCAAACCCCCATGATCGGTGTCTCCGTCGCCAACGCCGACGACAACCAGCACGCCGCCAACGAGAATATCCGCCTCGGCAATCTGTGGGACGGCATCGAGATTTACGCGGCGCTGCTGGCCGATACGAAATGGTGAAGTCCTTGATCCGTTTGTTCCTCAGCCTCGTGGCCTGCTGCCTCGCTTCGGTGCCCGTCGCCGCACAGCCTGCCCCGCCGGCATTGGAAGTGGTGATCGCCGCGGCGTTGTCGGTGAAGGAGGGGGAGCCGGGAACGCCGGCCTTTGCGGCAGCCGCTGACAGCTATCGCGCCGTGCTCGACGAGGCCAAGCGCATCGACCGCACCCGGCTGAACCTTGATGATCAGGTCGATCACGATCTGCTGATCGCCCATCTGCGCACGCGCCTGTTCGAAATGGAAACCCTGCGGCTGCACGAGGTGAGCCCCGCATCGGTGTTCGCGCTGGGCCAGACCAGCCAATTGTTCCTGCGCCCCGGTGCACTGCCGGACAGCGCGGTGCGGCAGGCCACAGTCGAACTCCGGCGCCTGCCGGCCGTGCTGGCCCGCGCCAAGCAGACCCTGAAGAACCCCGCCCGCACCTGGACCGAAAACGCCATTTACCAAGCCTATTATGCCCGCCTGCTGCTGCGCGACGAGGTTCCCAAGGCGATCGCGGACAGCAAGGACGTGAAGGCCGAACTCGTGGCGGCCGCCGGCCCCGCGCTGGCTGCCGTTGATGATTTCGAACGCTGGCTGAAAAGCGATCTGCTGCCGCGCTCCACCCGTTCACCGGCGTGGAAACCGCAGGAAATCGAATTCTACCAGTTCGTGCAGGAGCAACTGGACGAGTATGGCACCGAGGAGATGTTGCGCATCGCCAGCGACGAAGAGCGCGTGCTGACCGCCGAAATGCGTGATCTGGCGCGCCAGATTCACCCCAGTGGCGACCTGCGCAAAGCGTGGGAGGTGATGAAGGACGAAGCGCCGCCGTGGGATGGGGTGATCCCGATGGCGCAACGCTATGTCGACATGATGAGCGCCTGGCTGAAGGGGCCCGGCGCCCATATCGTGACCATCCCCGATTACATCGATTATGGCGCCCGCGAATCCCCGCCGATGGCGCGGCGCATCCTGTCCTTGGGCGGCGCCACCGGCGGGCCCACCGTGGCGGGCCGGCAATCGGGCTATTACATCCTCACGCCGCTGGAAGACCGGCTGACTCCGCAGGAAAAGGCCAGCCGCATCAAGGCCTACAACCCCTATTGGACGCACGTGATCTCCTACCACGAATGGCTGGGCCACAATGTGCAGATTGCCGCGCGTAATGAGAATGTCAGACGACCAATGCGGCGCGCCTATCGCAGTGCCTATTTCAGCCAGTCATGGTCGTTCTACCTTGAACGCCTGATGGAAGAAGAAGGCTATTACAAGAGCTTGCCCTATATGGAGGAGCTGAAGACCAAAATGGCGCGGCGCCAGATGCGCATGTGGCGGGTGCAGCGTATCCTGACCAAGCTGAAGATGGCGAAGGGCGAGATGACGTTCGATGAGGCCGTGCAGGCCTATGTCGACAAGATGGGGATGGAGCCGACCAACGCGTTCATCGAAGTGCAGCGCGATTCCCAGTCTCCGTCATCGCCAGGCCGCGAGATCATCGGCGAGCTGGAGATCATCAAGCTGCGCGAGGAATACAAGCGCCGGATGGGCGTGCATTATTCGATGAAACATTTCCACGATAATTTGCTGACGTACGGCGATCTGCCGTTCAAGCAGATCCGCAAGCTGATGTTCCGCGACGAAGGCTGACCGGTTCAGCCCGGCAGCCCGCCCGTCTGCCGCAGGGCCTCCCCCACCGCCAGCCCGGCCGACATGGCGAGGTTCAGCGAGCGCACGTCGCGTTTCATCGGCAAGCGGATGCGGCCCTCGCAGGCGGCGTGAACATGCGGCGGGGCACCGGCGCTTTCCTTGCCGAACAGCAGCACGTCATCGGGACGGAAGGCGAAATCATAGGCGGAGATGCTGCCCTTGGTGGTGAGCAGCACCAGCCGCGCGGCACCGATGCTGGCGTGGAAGGCGGGCCAGTCGCGGTGGCGGGTGATGGCGACATGATCGATATAGTCCATGGCCGTGCGGCGAACGCGGGCATCGTCCCACGCGAAGCCGAGCGGCTCAATCAGATCGACAGGCACGCCCAGGCAGGCGCCCAGCCGCAGCACCGCGCCGACATTGCCGGCGATTTCGGGTTCAAAGAGCGCGATGCGCATAAGCAAATCTTGGGGCGGGCCTCGGCGGCGGGGGCGACTGAAGCTGTCCTACACGGGCAAAGCCTGTCATCGTCGCGGCGTTCAGGGTTGCACCGGATGCGGGCTCTGCACCACGGTGAAAAATCCCCAATTCGATACGAAACGTCAAAACTGGAAAAACCGTTTCAGCGCAGATTGCCCACCGCCCGCTGGATGCGCTTGCAGGCTTCCTCCAGCAGTTCGTCGGAGGTGGCGTAGCTGATGCGGAAGGCAGGCGAGCCGCCAAATGCCGCGCCGTGGACGACGGCAACGCCTTCGGCGTCGAGGAGGTAGGCTGCGACGGCTTCATCGTTGGTCAGCACGGTGCCGGTTGGCGTCGTCTTGCCGATCAGGCCCGAGCAATCGGGGTAGACATAGAAGGCGCCTTCCGGGCGGGGGCAGATCAGGCCGGGCGTCTGGTTGAGCATGGAGACCACCAGATCGCGACGGCGCTGGAAGGCGGCGTTGCGCTCCTGAAG
>NZ_JAUMBI010000060.1:0-4038 GCF_032115815.1 Sandarakinorhabdus sp. | reverse complement strand
TCATAGCGGATCAGCGCCATCGGGATGCGGCCGCGCCGGATGAAATCATCGTGGAAATTGCGCAGGTTGAAGCGCTCGCCCTGCTTGTGGCGGGCCGCTGCCAGCAGTTCCCACATCTGCACATTGCCGATGGTGTATTCCAGCCCATGCCCCGGCAGGGTGCGGATATGGGCATATTTGCGGGCCACATCGGCATCCAGGAAGGGCGTCACCTTGCGCCACCAAGTCGCCACCTCTTCAGCGGTCTTTGCATTCAGCTGGTTCTCGATGTCTCCCACCGTGCGCGCCGCGCGCCACAGGCCGAAATGGTAGATCAGCTCCTTCACCCGGGGGCGATCATCAAAGAAACCGGCCTGCAGCGCGGCTTCCTCCAGATAAACGGCCCAGCCCTGCCAGCGCGCGCCATCGAGGAAGGCGCGGCGGATGGGATCGGGGTGGGCGTTGGACAGCATCAGATCCATGCGGTGGCCGGGGATGACGGCGTGGAGATGATCGGGGGAGGCGTCGCGATACTGGATCTGTTCCCAGTAATTGGGCGGCGTCGCGCGGCGGATGAAGGGCACATTATAGGGTTCAAGATAGGTCGGCGGCACCGCCATCCCGCTCAGCGTCGGCGGGATGCTGGCCGGGATGGTCATGAAATCGCTGCTCACCAGGAACTTGCGGATGCGGGCATCGGTATCAGCCACGCGCTGGCGATAATCGGCATCATTGCCCGCCATGGTGATCGCCGGCACCGCCCGGTTCCTGTGTTCGGCAATGGCCAGGAACGACCACATGCGTTCCAGTTCGCGCTGGCCCAATGTGCGCGCGGCATCGCTATCATAGGGCATTTGCAGGGCGTGGCGCAGATACCAATCGAGCCGCGCCTTGCCCACGCCGGCCCGCGCCGTAACGCCTGCCCGCGCCGATTTCAGCCAGTCGCGATAGTCGGTGAGCGCCGCGATGGCCCGGTCGATATCGGGCACCAGTTCCGGCTGCTCGCGCACCGCCCGGCCGCGCAGATCGCGATACCAGCCGATCACGCCGGCCGGCGGAACGGCGCGCTGCGGAAAGCCATCTTCCACGCCGTCTGACTGGTCGAGCGAGCGGATCGCCAGATCGACATGATCGGCCGCCATGGCATCCAGTGTGAAGCGCGCGGCGGCCAGTTGCGCCGGGATCGCCCGCACGCGGCCGGCGAGGCTGGCATTGGGCAGCGGCGTGAAGGCCAGGCGCTGCAAGGGTTCCAGATAGAAGCCCGGATCGCGCGCCCATGGCCGCGTCACCTTCAGCGTGAATTCGGCGCGATCCATCTCCGATCGGACCACCAGCCAATCCACCTTGGCCTCGCGTGACCAGCCGGTGACCTTTATGCCCGCCAGCCGCTGTTGCAGGGCGGTCAGCGCTGTGGTCTGCCGGGCCATGGCGGCCGGGCCATAATCGCCGGCCATGCCACGCTGCCAGGCTTGATAATCGCTGAAAACCTGGGCCAGGGCCGGGTCTGGTGGCGATTGGGCCATGCTCATGCTGGCGGCCATCAGGCCCACCGTTGCTGCCGTGAATGCACGCAATAGACCACGCATGATCGATCCTCCCCTGCCAGGCGCGGCAAAGCATATCTGGTTTTAACCACAAAGCGAACGCTTGTTCGCTAGGCGGCGTTTTTCGACTTTGCGAGACCCAAGCAATATGCCAGACCAAGGCCATGGCGATTGCGATTGATCTTTCGGGGAAGACCATCCTGCTCACCGGCGCGTCCAAGGGCATTGGCGCGGCCACGACGGCCATATTGGGAGAAGCCGGCGCGCATGTGGTGGCGCATTATGGCAGCGATCGCGAAGGCGCCGAAGCCGCCACCGCCGCCATCCCGCCGGAGCGCCTGCTGCTGGTGCAGGCCGATCTGGCCGATCTGGATGCGGTGGAGCGTTTGTGGAGTGAGGCGTTGGCCTGGCGCGGGCGCATCGATGTGCTGGTCAACAATGCGGCCGTGATGGATTTTTCCGGCAGTTTCGCCGCCCCGCTGGAAACGTGGGACAGGGTGTGGGACCAGGCGCTGGATGTGAACGTGAAGGCGCCGGCGCGGCTGATGCGCAATGCGGTGAACCATTATCTCGAGGTGGGTGGCGGCGCGATCATCACCATCAGCAGCTGGGCCGCCCAGCGCGGCGTGACCAACCCGGCGACCATTGCCTATGGCGCGTCCAAGGCCGCTGTGCGGTCTGCCACCCAGTCCATCGCGCGGGCGTATGCGCGCGACAATATCCTGGCCTATATCGTCACCCCCGGCGTGGTGCGCACCCGGCTTTCGGAACAGTTCGCGGCCACTCAGGGCGGCGAGGACCAGATTTCGGCGACGCTGGCCACTGGCAAGTGGGTTTCACCGGCGGAACTGGGCAATCTGGTGGCCTTTCTGGCGTCCGGCGCCGTGCCCCAGATGTCCGGCGCCACGATCGACGTGAATGGCGCAAGCTACGTCCGCTGATGCGTGTTACCCTGCCCGGTATCGCGCGGAGCGGCCCCGGCTTCCGTTTCCGCTTTGCCGGCCGCGAACTCGCAGCCTGGCCCGGTGAGACGCTCGCCGCTGCATTGACCAGCGCCGGCCAGCTGGCGCTTTCCACCAACGGCCCTGACGAGCGCCGCGGCGTATTCTGCGGCATGGGCGCCTGCGGCGAGTGCACGGTGCTGGTGGACGGCCGCAGCCAGCGTGCCTGCATGGTGGCCGCCGCGCCCGGCATGGTGGTGGAGCCGATGCCGCGCCGGGTGGTGGCAACGCCCGCTGCGCCCGCCGCCGCGCCGGCACAGGTGCTGGCCTGCGATCTGCTGATCATTGGTGCCGGGCCCGCCGGGCTTGCCGCCGCCGAGGCTGCCGCTGGCCTGTCGGTGATCGTCATCGATGAACGCAGCAAACCCGGGGGCCAGTATTTCAAGCAGCCGGGCAAGGGCTTCGCGATCACACCGGCTGCGCTGGATGCCCAGTTCCGCGAAGGCGCAGCGCTGATTACCGATGTGGCAGCATCGCCCGCGCAACTGATGGCAGGCCGTATTGCCTGGTCTGCCCGGCGGGATGGCCAGCACATCGTGGTGGAAACGTCGGGCCCGGAAGGGCCGGCGCGGATCAGCGCAGCGCGTCTGATCATCGCCACCGGCGCCACCGAAAAGCCATGGCCGATGCCGGGCTGGACGCTGCCGGGCGTGATGACCACCGGTGCCGCGCAGACGCTGCTGCGTTCGGGTGCGGTATCGCCAGGCAGCCGGGTGCTGGTGGCGGGCAATGGCCCGCTCAACATCCAGCTCGCCAACGAACTGCTGAACGCCGGCGTGACGGTGGCGGGCGTCGTCGAACAGGCGCCGCGACCCGGCCTGGCGCGGGCGGCGAGTGCGCTGGCGATGGCGCGGCACGGCGCCGGGCTTGCCGTGCAAGGCGTGCGCCAACTGGCGCGGCTGCGCAGTGCGGGCGTGCCGTTCCTGTTCGGCCACGTCGTCTGCCGTGCCGAAGGTGCGGAACGGGTGGAGCGGGCGGTTGTGGCGGCCACACGGCCCGATGGCCAGTTGGGGACAGAACGGGCGTTCGACATCGATGCCCTGTGCGTTGGTGCCGGCTTTCAGCCGCAGGCCGAGCTGGCCCGCGCGCTGGGCTGCCGGCTGGCGTGGAGTGATGGTGCCATGGCGGTTGTGCGCGAAGATGATGGGCGCACGTCGGTTGGCAATGTGTTTGTCGCTGGCGATGGCGGCGGGCTCGGTGGAGCAAGGGCGGCGCTGGCGCAGGGCACGCTGGCTGGTCTGACGGTGGTTGCCGATGTGAAAGGCGGGCTCAGCACTGCGCAATTGGCCCAGAGCCAAACGCAACGCCGGGCGTTAGCCACGGCGCGGGGCTTCCAGGCCGGCCTGTGGCAGTTGTTTGCCCCGGCGCACCCCACGCCCACCGTCCACACGCCGGAAACCCTGCTGTGCCGCTGCGAAGGCGTGCGCTTTGGCGATGTGGATGCGCTGCTGGCGGCGGGCACGAACGATCCCGGCAGCATCAAGCGCGCGACGCGGCTGGGCATGGGCCGCTGC
>NZ_JAUMBI010000059.1:0-4805 GCF_032115815.1 Sandarakinorhabdus sp. | reverse complement strand
TGCCGCCCGGTTACAGTCCGCAAGGATGGCTGGAAACGCTCACCCTGCAAAAGGCCCGTGAGCGTTGGCCGGAGGGGATTCCGCCGAAGCTGATGGCGCTGCTGGCCGACGAATTCCGCATCATCGCCAAGGCCGGCTATGCGCCCTATTTCCTTACCGTCCACGATATCGTGGCGTTCGCGCAGGGGCGCGGCATCCTGTGCCAGGGCCGCGGCAGCGCCGCCAACAGCGCGGTGTGCTTCGTGCTGGGCATCACGGCCGTCGATCCGTCGAAACACAATCTGCTGTTTTCCCGTTTCATTTCCGAAGAACGCAAGGAACCACCCGATATCGATGTCGATTTCGAGCATGAGCGGCGCGAGGAGGTGATGCAGTGGATTTACGAACGCTATGGCCGCGAACGTGCCGGCATCGCGGCGACCGTGATCCACTATCGCCCGCGCAGCGCCGTGCGCGAGGTAGGCAAGGTGCTGGGCATGAGCGAGGATCTGACCACGCGGCTGTCGAGCACCGTCTGGGGCAGTTATGCGAGTACGATGGAACGGCAGCGTTTTGCCGAAAGCGGGCTTGATCCCGACAGCCCTGAGATCGCGCGGCTGGGGGGCCTCGTCACCCAGATCATGGGGATGCCGCGTCACCTGTCCCAGCATGTCGGCGGCTTCGTGCTGACCCAGACGCGGCTGGATGAGCTGGTGCCGATCCACAACGCTGCGATGGCGGACCGGACCTTCATCGAATGGGACAAGGACGATATCGACGCGCTTGGCCTGATGAAGGTGGATGTGCTGGCGCTGGGCATGCTGAGCTGCATCCGGCGGGCGTTCGAATTCATCGAGACGCAGCTGGGGCACAGCTACACGCTCGACAATGTGCCGGGTGAGGCGCCGGATGTGTATCGCATGCTGCAGCGGGGCGATTCCATCGGCGTCTTCCAGGTCGAAAGCCGGGCGCAGATGAACATGCTGCCGCGCCTGAAGCCGGCGGAGTTCTATGATCTCGTCATTCAGGTTGCCATCGTACGGCCGGGGCCGATCCAGGGCGACATGGTCCACCCCTATCTGCGGCGCCGGCAGGGGCGCGAGGCGGTGAGCTTCCCCAGCCCGAAGCCGCCGCACGATCCGGATGAGCTGAAGAACGTGCTCGGCAAGACGCTGGGGGTGCCGCTGTTCCAGGAACAGGCGATGAAACTGGCCATCACCGCCGCCAATTTCACGCCGGCCGAAGCCAACCGCCTGCGCCGCGCCATGGCCACGTTCCGCAGCAATGGCGGCATGGAATATTTCGAGAGCAAGCTCGTCGATGGCATGGTGGCGCGGGGGTATGAGGCGGATTTCGCGCTGCGCTGCTTCAACCAGATCAAGGGCTTTGGCAGCTATGGCTTCCCCGAAAGCCACGCGATTGCCTTTGCCCGGCTGGTGTGGGTTTCGGCGTATCTGAAGTGTCGTTACCCGGCGGTATTCGCCGCGGCGCTGCTGAACGCGCAGCCGATGGGATTTTACGCCCCGGCGCAGATCGTGCGGGATGCGGCGGAGCACGGCGTGGCGGTGCGGCCGGTGGATGTGAACCACAGTGCGTGGGATTGCACGTTGGAACCGATTTCACCCGTCATCCCGGCGAACGCCGGGGCCCATCGCGTGAATGTGCCCACCGGTAACGGCGTTGGGGCGATGGGCCCCGGCTTTCGCCGGGGTGACGAGCGGTTCGCCCTCCGCCTCGGCCTGCGCCAGATCACCGGCTTCCGCGCCGACTGGGCCGAACGCATCGCCGCCGCCCGGCCGATCCGCAATCTGGAAGATCTCGCCCGCGCCGGGCTCCCAGCGCGCGCGCTGAAATTGCTCGCCGACGCCGATGCCTGCGCGTCGCTCAACCTCAACCGCCGCGATGCCGGCTGGCAGGCGCTGCGCACGCCGACTGACAGTCTGCCCTTGTTCGCAGCGGCGGCCGCCAGTGATCTGGGCGAGGAGGAAGGCCACGACCTGCCGCTGATGGCACCCGGCGAGGAGGTTGCCGCCGATTACCAGGTGCTGCGCCTGTCCTTGCGCGCCCATCCGCTGGCGTTGTTGCGGCGCTATTTCCCGGGCGTGCTGACGGCGGCGCAGTTCAGCGTGGCGAAGAACGGCCGGCGCGCCAGTGTGGCCGGCGTCGTGCTGGTGCGGCAGCGGCCGGGGGGCGGCAACGCCATCTTCATCACGCTGGAGGATGAAACCGGTGTGGTGAACGTGGTGGTGTGGGCGCGCCTGTTCGAAACCTACAGGCGCGCCATCATGGCCAGCCGGCTGATGCAGGTGGAAGGCGAAGTGCAGCGCAGCCCGGAAGGCGTGATGCACCTGATGGCGACGCGCATCACCGATATGAGCGCCGTCTTGGATCGCCTGTCAGACGCGCATGATGCGACCACGCCGCTGGCCCGGGCGAGTGAGGATCTGGTGCATGGCCCGCCCGGCCGCAAGCCGCCACCTTCCCGCGCTCGCCACCCGCGCGACGTGCGGGTGATCCCCAAGAGCCGGGATTTTCATTGATGGCGACGCGCCAACGCTGCAAGCTGCCGGCATGACGATGGATGAACTCTTCGCCGTTGGCGCCCGCGTGGGCGAACAACTCAAAGCCCGCCGCGAAACCGTGGCCGTGGCGGAATCCGCTGCCGGCGGCCTGATCTCGGCGGCGCTGCTGGCCGTGCCGGGCGCTTCGGCCTTCTACCTCGGCGGTGCCGTCGTTTACACGCCGCGCGCCCGGCATCGGCTGCTGGGACTGCGGCGGGAAGATGTCCGCGGCTACATGTCTGCCACCGAGCCGTTTGCGCTGCTGATGGCCGAAACCATTCGCAAGCAGCATAGCGTCACCTGGGGCATCGGCGAAACCGGCGCGGCGGGGCCGAACGGCAACCCCTATGGCCACGCCGCCGGGCATGACGTGGTGGCGGTGAGTGGCCCGGTGCAAGTCGCGCGCACCATCGCGACGGGATCAAGCGACCGGCAGGCCAACATGGTGGCGTTTGCCGTGGCGGCGCTGGCGCTGCTTGAGGAGCAGTTGGCCTAGGCTCAGTTCCACACTGGCGGGTGGCGATGGGCCCAGGGTTGGGCGGCCTCCAGTTGCGCGGCGAGGCGCAGCAGCAGCGATTCATCGCCGAAGCGGCCGACGAGCTGGCTGCCGATCGGCAGATTGTCGGCACTCCAGAACAGCGGCAGGGTGATCGCCGGCTGGCCGGTCATGTTGGCCATGGTGGTGAACGGCAGGAAATCCAGCAGCTGGCCGATAGTAACATCGAGATTGGGGGATTCGGTGTCCACCGTGCCGATCGGCAGCGGCGGGGCGCCCATGGTCGGGGTGAGCATCACGTCATATTGCCGGTGCAGCGCGGCGGCGGCGCGGCCGAACTGATGGATGGCGTTCAACGATGCCTGATACTGGGCGGCGCTGAAGCTCCTGCCCATTTCATACACCGCCAGCGTATAGCCTTCGAGCTGGTTGGGCGACGGAACGGCCCCGGTCGCCGCCGCGATGCTGTCGATGAAGGTCACCTGGCTGGTGGCATAGAGCACGGTGAACGGCTCCGACGCAGCGGCCCACCAGGCCGGCGGATCGATCAGATCGACATGATGGCCCAACGCACGGCACAGCGCGGCGGTGTGATCGACAGCAGCCAGGCAATCGGCGTGCGGCGCCGATCCATCCGGGCGCGCCCGCACCAACGCGATGCGCAGACCCGTCGGCGCATTGGCCAGTTCCGCGAGGTAGGAAGCGGCCGGCGGCGGCGCGCAATAGGGGTCGCCGGGCTCGCTGCCGGCGGTGGCATCCAGCATGGCGGCCGAATCGCGCACGCTGCGGGAGACGACATGCTCCACCTCCAGGCTGCCCCAGCCTTCGCCCAGCGTTGGCCCCACCGATGTGCGGGCGCGGGTGGGCTTCAGGCCGACCAGCCCGCAGCACGACGCCGGTCCGCGGATCGAGCCGCCGCCATCATTGGCATGCGCCACCGGCACGATACCGGCCGCCACCGCCGCCGCCGATCCGCCCGACGATCCGCCCGGCGTGCGCGACACATCCCACGGATTGCGGGCCGGGCCATACAGCCGCGATTCGGTGACCGGCATCAGCGTCAGTTCCGGCACATTGGTCTTGCCCAGCGGCACCAGCCCAGCCGCCAGGAAGCGGTTGGTGAGATAGGCGTTCTGCTCATAGGGCGTCGCCGGCACAAACGCCGAACCATGCCGCGTCGGCGCCCCTTCGATATCACCCAGCGCATCCTTCAACAGGAACGGCACGCCGGCAAAACGGCCCTGCGGCAACGGCCCCTTCGCCATGGCCCGCGCGCGATCAAACATGGTCCAGATGACGGCGTTGAGCCTGGGATTGTGCCGCTCGATCCGGGCAATGGCGGCATCGACCAGCTCGATCGGCTGCACCTGCTTCGTCCCGATCAGGTCGGCCAGGCCCAGGCCATCAAGGCGGGAATATTCGTCAATGCTCATGGCGCTTCAGGCTCCGGTGCGAGGGACGGTCAGGACGCAGGAGCGATGCTGCGACCGGCCGCCCTGTGGCGCAAGCCAATTTGCGCTTTCGTCAGCCGCTGATGGTCAGAGAGGGGCAGAGACAGGAGCCTCCGGCGGGCAGGGTCGTAGACCCTGCACCCGTTAGTTTTTCGGTGGTCTTGCAGGCTGGGCGTCCGCTTTCGCCCAGAGAACGAACCCGCTGCGCGGGATTGGCGCTTGCTGTGATTGGTGACCATTAGCCTGCCGCTCTGGCCCTGATTGAGGGCGAGCCCGGGTGGGCAGATCATTTCGACCCCCAACAACCAGGGAGTCGAA
>NZ_JAUMBI010000058.1:0-24777 GCF_032115815.1 Sandarakinorhabdus sp. | reverse complement strand
GCCGCTGGGCGATGGGTTCATCCGTCTGGTCAAGCTGATCATCGCGCCGGTGATCTTCCTCACCATCGTCACCGGCATTGCCGGCATGCGCAATCTGGGCAGCGTGGGCCGCGTTGCCGGCAAGGCCTTCGCCTATTTCCTGTTCTTCTCCACCATCGCGCTGATCGTTGGCCTGATCGTTGCCAATGTCGTGCAGCCCGGCGCCGGCATGAACATCGATCCGGCCACGCTGGAGACCGGCGCCGTTGATGATTATGTGAAGAAGGCCAAGGATCAGACCATCGTCAGCTTCCTGCTCGGCATCATTCCCGAAACCATGGCCGGCGCTTTCGTGGACGGCAATCTGCTGCAGGTGCTGTTCCTGGCCATCAGCTTCGGCATTGCGCTTTCCACCGCCGGCGAGGCGGCGCGGCCCGTCGTGCGCCTGTTCGAGGCGCTGGGCGCCGGCTTCTTCCGGCTGGTGGCGATCTTCATGCGTGCAGCGCCCATCGGGGCGTTCGGGGCCTTTGCCTTCACCATCGGCAAATATGGCATCGGTTCCATCGCCAACCTGGCGGCACTGGTCGCCACCTTCTACCTCACCTCGCTGCTGTTCGTCATTGTCGTGCTGGGGCTGGTAGCGCGCGGGGCGGGCTTCTCGATCTTCACGCTGATCCGCTATCTCAAGGCCGAGCTGCTGCTGGTGCTGGGCACCTCCAGTTCCGAAAGCGCGCTGCCCAGCCTGATGGACAAGATGGAGCGCGCCGGCTGCCCGCGCAACATCGTCGGGCTGGTGGTGCCCACCGGCTACAGCTTCAACCTGGATGGCACCAACATCTACATGACGCTGGCGGCGCTATTCATTGCGCAGGCCACCGGCATCACGCTCAGCCTTGGCGACCAACTGCTGCTGCTCGGCGTCGCCATGCTCAGCAGCAAGGGCGCCGCCGGCGTGACCGGGGCCGGCTTCATCACGCTGGCGGCCACGCTGTCGATCGTGCCCAGCGTGCCGATCGCCGGCATGGCGCTCATCCTGGGCATTGATCGGTTCATGTCGGAATGCCGGGCGCTCACCAATTTCACCGGCAATGCCGTGGCCACCATCGTGGTCTCACGCTGGGAAAAGGCCATCGACGAAGACAAGTTCGCCGCCGTTTTCACCCACCACAAATTCGGGCCCGACACCGCCCTGCCGGGCCCCGAATCCGATCCAGACTGACAACAAGAAACAACAAGGGGACACACCATGACCATCACCCATTCGAGCAGCCTCGCTGCCCTCGCCATCGCTTTGCTTGCCGGCCCGGCGCTGGCGCAATCCGCCAACACCGCAGCCGCGCCCAAGGACGAAGAGCTGATCGTCGTCACCGGCTCCAACATCAAGGGCGCGTCCGACAGCGGCGCGCTGGCGGTCACCATCCTCAATGCCGACGATATCGCAGCCTTCGGTGTCAACTCCACCGGCGAAATCTTTGAAAACATTGCCCAGGCCGGTGCCGCCGAAATCAACGGCGCCGCCGATGGCCCCAACGATGCGCGCGGCGACGTCGCCACCATCAACCTGCGCGGCTTGGGCACCGGCAACACGCTGGTGCTGCTCAACGGCCGCCGCATTGCTGCTCACGCGGTGAACCAGGATATCGGTTCGACCCCGCGCCAGATCACCAACGTCAACGCCTTCCCGGCGGCCGGCATCGATCGCGTGGAAGTGCTGCGCGATGGCGCTTCGGCGCTCTATGGCTCGGATGCGACGGCGGGCGTGGTCAACACCATCCTCGATGCCAATTTCGATCGCCTGCGCGCCACGCTGCGCTATTCCGGCGTGGAAGGCACTGGCAGCGATGAATTCCAGGCCGATGTCGCTTTCGGCTTCAAGTTCAACGAAGGCCGCACCAAGGTGATGTTCACCGGCGGCTATTTCGAGCGCAAGGGCCTGTTCGCCTCCGAACTGGGTGGCCAGTTCAACACGGTGGACAAGCGCGGCGTGCTGGGCAGCGATCCCTTCGGCACCACCACCACCGATTTCCGCAACACCTCCACCTCGTCGCCGTTCGGCCAGTTCCAGACCGGCGCCGTCAACGCGCAGAATGTGTTCGTGGGCCGCCGCATCCGTCAGGGCACCACGACGCTGACCAGCACGTCCGGCGTGTTCCACATCCAGCCCTGCCAGTTTTCCGGCACCCGCGCCCAGCTTGGCCAACGGCCCGGCGGCTGCATGGGGCTTGATGATGCCTCGCTCGACACCGCGCTGCGTTATGACTTCAACGCCAACCAGCCCAACAACGCGCTGGGCGAAGGCGTGAACATCGCCAATGATCCGGTATCGGCGCGCGGTCGCCAGCTGATCACCGATGCCGATCGCATCAATGTGTACAGCATCTTCGAACATGAATTTGCCAGCGGCGTGCAATTCTTTGCCGAAGGCCTCTATTACAAGGCCACCACCAACGGCAACCGCGCCACCCAGCCGCTGGACAGCGGCCTGGCCTTCCTGATCATCCCGGCCAGCAACTACTGGAACCCCTTCGGCGCGACCACCAGCCCCAACCGGCTGCCCGGCCTCAACACCACCGATGCCCCGGCCGGCGGTGTGGACGTGCTGCTGCAGAACTGGCGCCCCACCGATCTGGGCCCGCGCTTCATTACCACCGACACCAGCACCTATCGCGTGATGGCCGGCCTGCGCGGCCAGATCGGCAATTGGGACTGGGAAGGCGCCTTTGCCAACAGCTCCAACAAGACCACCGACATCGAAAGCAACCGCCTGTCGAAGACGCTGCTGCAGGCGGAACTGGCGAAATCGACGCCGGATGCCATCAACCCGTTCGGCGGCCCCAATGCCAACACCCAGGCCCAGTGGGATCGGGTGCGCATTTCCAGCCTGAACGCCGGCAAGACCACGCTGACCACCGGCGATTTCCGCATTTCCAACGCCAATGCGTTTGATCTGTGGGCCGGGCCCATCGGCATTGCCGCCGGCGTTGAATGGCGCCGCGAATCCTATGTGGAAGATCGCGATCCGCGCCTGGATGGCACCATCATCTTCAACAACGCCAATGTGTCGGGCCGTTCCGATGTGGTTGGCGTCAGCCCCACCAACGACAGTTCGGCCAGCCGCAATGTCTATGCCGCCTTTGCCGAAGCGCTGGTGCCGCTGATCGAAGGCAATGATGGCGTGTTCTACAACAAGCTGAACCTGCAGCTGGCAGTACGCGGCGAATATTTCGACGACATCAAGGATGGCGCGGTCAAGCCCAAGGTGGCGCTGAGCTGGTTCCCGGTGCGCGCCTTCAACCTGCGCGCCGCCTATTCCGAAGGCTTCCGCGTGCCCAACATGGTGCAGCTGAACCGCGGCGACATCTCGCGCCTCAACCTGGGTGTGGAAGATTACTGGCGCTCGGCAGTGACGAACGACCCGGCCTCCACCGGCGATGCCTATGTGCCGTCGGTGCGCTCCGCCAACCCCAATCTGCTGAACGAGGATACCAAAACCATCGTGATCGGCGGCGTGTTTGATGCCGGCAAGCTGTTCAACAGCCCGACGGTCAAGCGCCTGGTGTTCAGCGTCGATTACTGGCGCTTTGAACAGACGGGCGTGATCGGCGCCTTTGGCGACCGCGAAGCCCTGGCGCTCGATTTCCTCGAGCGCAAGCAGGGCCGCACCAACGCCAACGTGGTGCGCGCCGACCCGACAGCCGAAGATCTGGCCGCCTTCGCCGCCTGGAACCTGGCCAACCCGGGCGATCAGCGCACAGCAGCAGGCGCCGTGCAGTTCATCCGCGATCCCTACATCAACCTCGACAAGCAGATTGCCGACGGCTTTGATTTCAGCCTGGGCATGGCGTTCGATTGGGGCAAGCTGGGTGATTTCCGCCTCAATATCGAAGCCACCTATCTGATGACGCTGGACGTGGAGCGCAACGAACTGCTCAATTCGCTGGCCGGCAATGGCAACAGCGCATTCGGCACCGATTTCTCCATCCTCGAAGTCAACCGCGTGCGGCTGGATGGCAATCCGCGCTGGCGCGCCAGCACCACCTGGGGCTGGACCCTTGGCAACTTCGGCCTGGGCGGTTCGGTGCGCTACATCGCCGGCTTTACCGATACCAATGCCGATATCACGGTGAACGGCGTCACCCAGTTCTGGCAGGTGAAGGAAGATTGGCGCGTCAACATGTTTGCCGATTATCGCCTGCCCATCGCCAAGGGCCAGAACGTGCGGCTGCGGCTGGGCATGAACAATGTGCTCAACACCATCCCGCCGCTGGTCGATGAATCGCTGGGTTATCGCCCGGATTATCACCAGCTCAAGGGCCGCGAACTCTACGTGCAACTGCGCGGCACCTTCTGATGCGGATGCCGGCGGCAGTGAGTGTGGGGGTCAGCCTGTTGCTGGCCCTTGCCGCACCGCTGCCGGCCCATACCGCCGATGCCGCCGATGCCGCACTGTCGCCGGCCTGGTTCACCGCCGCCACCGCCTCTGCACCGCTGTGTGCCGGTAGTGGCCGGCGCGTGCATATCGGGTTCGAACGGGCGGCGGCGGCGGCCTGCAGCATCGATGCCGATGGCCGTGTGCATGTGACCATCGCGCCCGAAAACACGCCGATCAACCCCAGCCCCTGGTATGGCCTGGTGGTGGCCAGCGATGCGCCGGCGCCCACGTTCGTCACCCTGCATTATGGGGACAGCCGCCACCGCTATGCCCCGTGGACGGCAGAGCCGGGCGCGCCGGCCGTTCGCCTTGATCCGCAGGCCGTCACGGTCGCCGCCGATCAGCATTCGGCCACTATCCGCCTGCCGCCGGCCCGCACCCGACTGCTGATCGCACAGCCGCCCGAACGCAGCGATGATGTATTGGCCCCGTTTGAAGCCAGGGTGCAGGCCGGCCAGCTGATCCGCGCCGACGCCGGCCACAGCGTCGCCCGCCGGCCGCTGGCAGTCTATCTTCACCGCCCGGCCAAGCCGCGCGGGACGATCGTGATCATCACCCGCCAGCACCCGCCCGAAACCACCGGGCCTCAGGCCTTTTCCCGCTTCACCGATGTGTTGCTGGGCACCAGCCGCGCCGCCCGCGCCTTCCGCCGCCGCCATGCACTGATGATCGTGCCGCTGGCCAATCCCGATGGGTTCGTGATGGGCCATTGGCGGCACAATCTGGGCGGTGTCGATCTCAATCGCGATTGGGGCCCGTTCACCCAGCCCGAAACCCGCGCGCTGGGCGCCGCCATCACCGCCGAAGCCGCCTGCGGCCCCATATTGGCCGTGATCGATTTCCATTCCACCTTCCGCGATGTCGTCTATGCGCCCCCGCAGCCCAACGGGCCCGATCTGGGTGAAGCCATGCTTGTCGCCATCACCCGCGATCTGGCCGGCGCCGATATCCGCATCGATCGGGCGCACAATCCCGGCAATGGCGTGCTGAAAAGCTGGGCGCGCGACCAGTTCGGCGTGGGCGCCCTCACCTGGGAAGTGGGTGACGACAGCCAGCCTGCCCGCACCAACCGCCTTGCCACCGCCGCCGCTACGGCGCTGATGGCGGCAGCCGCCCGCCAGTAAGGAATCTCCCCATGCCCCGTCTTGCCTTCATTTTCGCCGCAGCCCTGCTGGCGAGTTCTGTTCAGGCCGCCGAACCGGCCAGCGTCGCGGCACTGCTTGAAGCGTTCGCCGCCCAGAACACAGCCAAGCGCGTGCCCGATACCGGCATCACCCAGGTGCCGGCCGTGCTGGCGGCCGCCGGCGTGACGCGCCTTGTCGTCGATGATTGGGGCGGTGCGCCGATCCCGGTATGGCTGCTGCGCCCCGCCAGCGCCAAGGCCGATGCGCCGGTGATGTTCGTGATGCACGGCGTGGGCCGCGATGCCGATCGCTATGTGGCGGAATGGGTGGAGATGGCCACCAGGGAAGGCCTGGTGATCGTGGTGCCGGAATATACCAAGGGCGGCTTTCCGGGCACGGAGAACTACAATTTCGGCGCCGTGTTCGATGCCGCCGGCAAGCTGCGCCCGCGCGACCAATGGAGCTATTCCGCCATCGACGTGATCTTTGACCGGGTGGTGGCGCGCGCCAATCTCACCGCAAAATCCTATGTGCTGTTCGGGCACAGCGCCGGCGCGCAATTCGTGCACCGGTATGTGCTGCTGGGCGGCGGCAAGAAGATGGCCCGGGCGATTTCGGCCAACAGCGGCAGCTATACCTGGCCCAGCGGCTCCAATCGCTGGCCATTCGGCATTGCCGGCCTGCCCGATGGTCTGTGGCAACCGGCGCAGGCGTTCGCGGCGCCGATGTTGATCATGCAGGGCACGGCCGACAATGATCCCAATTACCCCAGCCTGCCGCGTCAGCCCGAAGCCATGGCGCAGGGCCCGCACCGGCTGGCGCGCGGCAAGGCCTTCTATGCCGCCGCACAGGACGCCGCCAAGCAGGCCGGCGTGCGCTTCGGCTGGAGCTGCGCGCTGGTGCCCGACATCGGCCACGACAATGGCGGCATGGCCCCCTATGCCATCCGCCTGCTGCGTGCTGGCCCGCTGCCCACCGGCGGCGAATGCGTGATGCAGGCGCAAATCCCGCGCTGAAACATTTTCGTAATATTCAGCCCAATATTCAGCCTTGCGAAAGCCGGCGCGTGCGACTCATCGGCCATTCTCTGGTGAAAGGCCCAGCCTTCAATGCCGATGTTCCCTCGCCCGATGCTGTTGTTGCTGGCTGCTACGCTGGCCGGCTGCTCCTACCCCAATTATGCCTCGGGCGTCGCGCCCAGCTATAACAGCGGCTATCAGCCGGTGATGGGCGGTTATGCCACCGACTGGCCCGCCCAGCCTGGCGCGCAGTGGGGCCCGGAAGACGTGCCCGGCATCGAGGTGTTCCGCGAGCCGCTGAGCCAATATGGCCGCTGGCTGCAATCGCCGCAGTGGGGCGTGGTGTTCGTGCCCAACGCGCCGAACGGCTGGCGCCCCTATCAGAACGGGCAATGGCTGGATAACCGCTTCTGGCTGTCCGCCGATCCCTGGGGCTGGGCCACCGATCACTATGGCCGCTGGGGCTTTGATGAAGCCGTGGGCTGGGTGTGGGTGCCCGATGTAACCTGGGGGCCAAGCTGGGTCGCCTGGCGCGAGGCCGATGATGTCGTGGGCTGGGCGCCGATTCCGCCGCGCGTGAACTGGAGCGTGGGCTTCGGCTTCGGTTCCGGCTTTGGCTATGACAACTGGAACAGCTGGTACGGCCCGTCGTGGGTGTGGGTGCCGCGCTCCAATCTTTATGCACGCGGCTTTGGCGGCCGCATCTATCCGTGGAACACCGGCAACAACTGGTGGGGCCGCAGCCGCTGGCAGCATGCGCCCTATTGGGGCTGGAACCAGCCGTGGGACCGCAGCTGGGGCTGGCGCGCGCCAAACCGCGGTTACGGTGGCCAGAACTGGGCCTACCAGAACCGCGGTGTGCAGAACAGGGATTGGCAGAGCCGGAACAACAATCGCAACTGGAACCGCAACGATGGCCGCTGGGACGACAATCGCGGCTGGGATCAGCCCCGCCGTGGCCAGCCGGGCAGCGTGGGTGATCGCATCAGCCGCGACATGACCGGCCAGCCGCGGGGCGGCCAGAACGGCAACGGCGGCTGGAACAGCGGTTCTGATCGGGGCCAGCGCGGCAACGGGCAGCCGGGCAACTGGAACAACGGCACCGGCCAGCCGCCTGTTGGTGGCTGGAACGGCGGCAATCGTCCGCCGCGCCGTGCCGATGCGGGCGGCGCTCCCGGCGGCAGCTGGCAGGGCCGGGCACCGCAGGGTGCTGGTTCCGTCCCTGGCGGCATGGCCCCGCCGCAGAGCGGCAATCGGCAAGCGCCGCAACAGCAGGCGCAAGCCCAACCGCAGCCCCGCCCGCAGGCGCAGCCGCGCTATGACGGCGGCCGGCCGGAACGTGGTAATGATCGGGGCAATGATGGCGGCGGCTGGCGCGGCCGCAGTGACGGCGGCCAGCAGACGCGTGGCAACGGCCCGCGTTCCGGCAACGACCGGAATGAACGGCCGCAATAGGGCCTAACGATCCTGCCACCAGGCAAAGGCCGCCCGCTGCTTATCGGTAACGAAGGCGCGGGCGGCTGGCCCGGTCCAATCGGCAGGCGCGTCACGGCGACCCACCCACCAACCCTGGCCGGGCAGCCGATCCGATTCGCGCACCACCAGCACCGCCAGTTCCGGTTCTCCCGTGGCGCGGCCAGCCTCATCAATGGCGTCGAGCAGCCGGCACAGGCTGCGCATTTTCGGCCTCGAAAATCGATACCCCAGCGCCAGCAGCATTTCGGAATAGGACAGATCACGCCCGGCCCGCGCCGCCGCAATCAGCAGCGCCTTGATTTCGGGCAGATCGGCCGGCGTCACCATGACGCCTGTCTGCCACGCGGCTGCGGGATTGGCCACCGGCCGGTGGGGGCACCGGCCGGCGGCTCCCCAACTCAACTGCGCGGCGGTTCCGGCGGCGGTGCGGGCGGCGCAGGCGGTGCGGGCGGCGCGGGCGGGGCCGGCGGCAATGGCGCCGTGCTGTCGGTTGGGGTTTCGGGTGGCGGTGGCGTCGGCTTGCGCGGTTGCGCCAGGGCCGGCCCGGCAAGGGATAACAGCAATGGGGCCAGCATCAGGCCATGAGCGGTCTTCATGTTGCAACTCCTTGACGTTGTTACAGTCTGTCGTTGCCCCGCCCCTGTTGGTTGGTCTGGCCGGCACCGCTTCCGGGGTGCAGTGGTGCCGGCCAGTGACGGCAAATTGCGCCGCCAACATGAACCTCAGCTTTCACGCCTTTCGCCACCGGGACGGGCCGTGGGCGCAAGCGGGACGAAGCGTTCACTGCTGCCCTTCCGCGCCCCCCAATGCCCCTCCCGAATCAGGTCACGGCGGATGACAGCATGGCTTCACCCTGCTAACGCACAGGCCATGACCGTATATCTTCACGAAGGTGATCTTCCCGCCGGCATCCTCGCTCCTGGCCCGGTGGCCGTGGACAGCGAGACCATGGGCCTCAACCCGCACCGCGACCGGCTGTGCCTGCTGCAGATCAGCGATGGCCACGGCGATGAACATCTCGTGCGTTTTGCCCCTGGCCAGTATGACGCGCCCAATCTGAAGGCGGTGCTGGCCGATCCGGAACGCCTGAAACTGATGCATTTCGCCCGGTTTGACGTCGCGGTGATCCACCAGTTCCTGGGTGTGTGGGCCACCCCGGTGTTCTGCACCAAGATCGCTTCGAAACTGGTGCGCACCTACACGGATCGCCACGGCCTGAAGGATCTGCTCAAGGAAACGCTGGGCGTCGAAATCTCCAAGCAGCAGCAGTCCAGCGACTGGGGAGCCGCTGAATTGTCCGATGCGCAGAAGGAATATGCCGCCAGCGATGTGCGCTATCTGCACCGTGCCCACGCCGTGCTGGAGCAGCGCCTCGCCCGCGAAGGCCGCACCCACATTGCGCAGTCCTGTTTCGATTTCCTCGCCACCCGCGCCGAACTCGATCTGGTCGGCTGGGCCGAACAGGATATCTTCGCTCACATCTGAGCCGCTCTTGAAAGCCTGAACCGCCGTGGCCACCACGCCTGTCCCGATCAGCCGCCCTCTCTCGCGCCGCCAGCAGGCCGCGCTGCCGGGCAGTGGCCATGATCGGCGCATGACCGTGCTGAAATGGGCCTTGCCGGCGTCGGCCTTCCTGATCGGCATGACCATCCTGATCTGGCCGCTGGTAGGCGTTCAGGAATTCTCCTTCCTGCTCGCCAAGGATCAGGTGGCGGTGGCGCGCGAACGGCTGCGCGTGAACCGCGCCGAATATCGCGGCAAGACCGCCGCCGGCGAAGCGTTCTCCATCTCGGCCGGCAGCGCCGTTCAGCGCACCAGCGCCGAACCGGTGGTGGTGCTCACGCAGCTTGCCGCCCGGCTGGAAGGCAAGGATGGCCCGGCCACGGTCTCCGCTCCGTCGGGCCGCTATTTCATCGATGAAGACCGCTTGGAAGTGGCCGGCCCGGTCAAGCTGCGATCCGATGGCGGTTACACGCTGGATGCCGAAACCGTCGCCATCGATCTGAAGCGCCGCACCGTGAAAACCGATGCGCCGGTTTCCGGCCGGCTGCCGATGGGCACATTCCGCAGCAACCGCATGACCGGCGATCTGGCCGGCAACCGCGTCAGCCTGATCGGCAATGTCCACTTGCGCATCAACCAGCGCGGCGGCAGAGGATAGCCATGCGCGCCCTTCTCTTTCTGGCCCTCGTGGTCGCCGCTCCGGCTGCAGCCCAGCGGTTTGACAGCAACGCTCCCATCGATGTCGATGCCGGCCGGATCGACATTGCGGACGATGCCAACGAAGCGATTTTCTCCGGTGCGGTGGTGATCCGCCAGGGCAGCATGACGCTGAACGCTGATCGCGTGCGTATCATCTATTCCAAAGACAGCGCGGGCAGCCCGCAGGTGCAGCGGCTGGACGCGCTGGGCAGCGTGCGGCTGCGGCAGGACACGATGCGCGCCACGTCGAACAGCGGCGTTTATGATGTGAACGGCAAGCTGGTGACGCTGATCGGCAATGTGAAGCTGGATCGCGGCACCGATCATCTGGAAGGCGCCCGCGTGGTGTGGAATCTCGCCACCCGCACCACCAGCTTCGATGCGCGCAGCGCCAGCAACCCCGGCGGCCGCGTGACCGGCCGCTTCACCGTTCCGCAGAAGAAACAGCCGTAACCCGCTCGATTGCGGCGCGCACCTGTTCGGGGCGCTCCAGCGGCAGGAAGTGGGTGGTGCCGGGGAGACGTTCGGCGCTGATGCATTGCGGGTGCGCCGCAAACGCCGCCAGTTCGGGATCACGCACCGTCGATCCATGCTCGCCTGCCAGCAGGACGAACGGGCAGCGCACCTGCGCCAGCGCCGGTTCGACATTGGGTGACACGGCGCGGAAGGTCGCCGATTCAAATGCCGGGGCACAGGCCAGTTCGACGCCTTCATCCGTCTCCAGCAATCCGCCGGCCAGATAGGCATCAAGATCGGCATCGCCCCACGTCTGGAACACACCGCGGCCATGGTAGGCCGCGCGGACATCGGCGCGGCTGGGGAACATCCCGCGCCGCCGTGCGGCCTGATCGGCCATCGGATTGGGAATGATGGCGCCCGCCCGCACCTCCCGCGCCACATCAAACGGCAGCATGGGTGGATCGAGCAGCACCAGCCCCGCCACGCGTTCGGGCCGCATGGCCGCCGCCAGCAGCGACACGGTGGCGCCCATGGAATGGCCAGCCAGGATCCAGGCGCTGCCGCTGTCGATCACATCAAGCAATCGGCCCAGCTCGACCGCAAAATCATCCCAGCTCTTGAGGTGCGCCGGATCACGGTCCAGCGCGGTAAAGCCATGCCCGCGCGCATCGCTGATGGTGATGGCGAAGTGATCCGCCAGCGGGGCCAGCACTGCTTCATACAGTTGCGCGTTCATGCCGGTGGCATGCGCGAAGTGCAGGCGCGGGCCTGAACCGCCCTGAAGTGCCGAAACCGGCCCGGCCGGGGTGGAGATGGTGATGCGGTTCATCTGCCCTCGATAGCAGGGCCAAGGGCTTCAGCCAGTGCGCCCTTTTGTCAGCCAGCGCTGCAGGATGGCGCTGTTCTTGGCCAGCATCGCCGGATCGCGGGCATCAGGCGCGGTCATGATCGCAGTATCGAGCAGCGTATCGATGGCGCTGGGCGCCCTTGATTCGGGCAGGCTGGCGCAGAGGCGGACGATCATCGCCCGGGCCAGCGCCGCGTTACCGTGCATGACGGCAAGGATATTGGTGACATCAACATCCGCGCCATCGTGCCAGCAATCGAAATCCGTCACCATGGCGACCAGCGCGTAGGGCAGCTCCGCCTCGCGCGCCAGTTTGGCTTCCGGCATCGCAGTCATGCCGACCAGGTCGCAGCCCCAACTTTGATGCAGGCGGCTTTCGGCGCGGGTGGAAAAGGCCGGGCCTTCCATCGCCAGATAGGTGGCCCCGCGATGCACCGTGCCGCCAACCGCCGCCACCGCATCGGCCGCCAGCGCGGAAAGCCGCGGGCAGACCGGATCGGCCATCGGCACATGCGCGACCAGGCCGGTTTCGAAGAAGGTGGAGGGCCGTCCCTTGGTGCGATCGACGAACTGATCCACCACCACAAAATCGCCCGGCGTCATGGCAGCATTCAGCGAGCCGACCGCCGACACCGCCAGCACATCGGTGCAACCCAGCCGCTTCAGCGCATCGATATTGGCGCGCACGTTCAACTGATGCGGCGGGATGCGGTGGCCGCGGCCGTGGCGAGGCAGGAAACACACGTCGATGCCGGCAATGCGGCCGGTCAGGATCGCATCAGATGGTTCGCCCCAGGGCGACTCCACGCTGACCCAGCGCGCATCCTCCAACCCGTCGATGGCGTAGAGGCCGGAGCCGCCGATGATTCCGATCTTCCAGCTCAAAGGCTCGCCCGCCGCGCATCGATGGCCCAGCGCTCCAGCGTACCATCCTCATCCGCCACGAAGAAGGCATCGTGCAGCGCCACGGTGGGATCGACATGGCCCGGCTGCAGCCACACCAGACCGCCCTCCTCCACCCCATTCGGCGGCACGATCGCGCCATGTTCATCGCCCATCGGGCGATAGGCACTGCCCGCCGGCACCACAACGCGGCTGACCGGCCCATTGGGATGCAACGCCTTGTGCCCGGCGTCGCAGGTCACATGGCTCTGGTGCTGCGCCGAAACCACGCTGGCCGCCAGGAACAGCGCCGGCTGGAACGGCAGATCGCCCAGATCGCCATATTCCACATCCATCACCGCATAGCTGCCGGCCTGCAACTCGGTATAAACACCGTTCACCAGATCGAGATCAGCTGTGCCGGTGCCGCCGCCGGTAATGATGGCGGGCGGCACACCCGCCGCCGTCAGCGAGGCAATCACCGCCCGCAAATGGCCGCTCCACTTCTCGTTGGCCACATCGCGTTCGTCGGGCAGCAGATGCTGGTAATGCCCGCAATAGGCCTGGATGCCGGCATAGTTCAGATTGGGAAACATGGTGATCGCCGACGCCAGAACGGGCGCGGCTTCCGGCTTTACCCCGGCGCGGCCCATACCGGGATCGATATCAACATAAAGATCGATGGTCACCTCGGCATCGCGCGCCGCCACGAACGCACTCGCCAGTTGGGCCGTGCTGTCCACCACTGCGCCCACCTTGGCCTTCCCGGCCAGCGCAGCCAACCGCGCCCAGCCCCAGGGCGGCACCGGCGCCGTTACCAGCACATCGGTGATGCCGCCGGCCACGAACGCTTCGGCTTCGCCCACCGTCTGGCAGCACAGGCCAACCGCGCCCATTTCGACCTGCAGCAGGCCCAGCGTGCTGCACTTGTGCATCTTGCCATGGGCACGCAGCCGCACGCCGCGCGCATCACAGCCGTCCTGCATGGCAGCAAGGTTGGCCTCCATCACGGCGCGGCGCACCACCATCGCCGGCGTGATCGGCGGTGTCACCTTTGCAAGGAATTCGGTGGTGGTCTGCATCGGCTCGTCTTGCCGCGCCTCGGTGATTGAGTCAAAGAGCACCCCAAACAGGGCCGCGCATTTCGGAGTTTCCATGTCTGTGCAACCAGTGGTGATCATCACCGGCGCCTCGTCGGGTGTGGGCCTTTGGGCCGCCAAATCGCTCGCCGATCGGGGCTGGCTGGTGATCATGGCCTGCCGCGATCTCGCCAAGGCCGAACGCGCCGCCGTTGAAACCGGTATCCCGGCCAGCAATCGCCGCATCATGCACATCGATCTGGGCGATCAGGCCAGCGTGCGCCGCTTCGTGGATGAATTCCACGCCACCGGCCTGGCGCTCGATGCGCTGCTGCTCAATGCCGCCGTCTATCTGCCGCGCCTGGAGGAACCGATGCGGTCCCCGGAAGGCTATGAAATCAGCGTCGCCACCAACTATTTCGGCCACTTCCTGCTGGCCCATCTGCTGATCGGCGATCTGAAGAATGCCCGTGGCCGCCTCACCTCGCCGCCGCGCCTGATCACGCTGGGCACGGTGACCGCCAACAGCGAGGAATTCGGCGGCAAGATCCCGATCCCGGCGCCGGCCGAACTGGGCAATCTTGCGGGCCTGGAAGCCGGCTTCAAGGCGCCCATCGCGATGATCGACGGCAAGCCGTTCAAGCCCGGCAAGGCCTATAAGGACTCAAAGCTCGCCTGCATGATCATGAGCCGCGAGTTCCACAAGCGCTGGGCCGACACCGGCATCGTGTTCAACACGCTCTATCCCGGCTGCGTTGCCGAAACCCCTTTGTTCCGCCACACGCCCCCGGCCTTCCAGAAGATTTTCCCCTGGTTCCAGAAGAACATCACCAAGGGCTATGTGTCGCAGCCGCTGGCCGGGGACCGCACCGCGCAGGTGATCGCCGATCCGGCCTTCGCCAGCCAATCCGGCGTGCACTGGAGCTGGGGCAACCGCCAGAAAGAAGGCCGCATGCCGTTCGCGCAGCCGCTGTCGGCGCGCGGCACCAACGAAGCGCGGAATGAACGGCTGTGGGATTTGACGTTGAAGGCGGTGGGACTGGCCTGAGCCGGCCCCTCAACCCTCTTTCGTCTCGCCCTTCTCCGGCACGAGCCCATAACGCGCCACCAGTTTCCACACGTGCGGCGGGATCATGTTCTTCATCATGCCCGGCGCTTCGCGGCGCAGGTGCAGGATGGTCTCGATCGCCTTCATCTCCACCCGCGTGCGGCCGAATTCTTTGCCTTTGGGGCCGACCAGCGGCATCAATTTGCCCACGATCGGCCGCACCCATTTCGGCATGCGGCGCAACGGCAAGCCGCCGGCGGCGCGTTCGGTGTTGGCCATGAAACCCTTCACTGGGCCGGCACGCTTGCTGCCGTCCGGTTTGCCGTTGTCGTCTGGCTCGGAGAGCGCCAATTCGTCGCCGAGCAGGCCGAGCAGTTCGGCACCGCGATCATTGCGGATCAGCAGCCACTGCTCACCGGTGCCGCCCATATAACCCACGGTGATATCGGCCAGGCTGTTGGTGTAATCCACGCAGGTGCGGCAGGTGAGCGGGAAGAAATCCGGCCGCAGATCAGACAGCGGCAGCATCAGGAACGGCACCTCGCGCTTGGCTCCGTTGTCGAAGCGCAGCTCAACGTGATAATTCGCCTTGAATTCCAGATAGGTGATGCTGTCCGGCTTGTCGGAAAGCAGCGCCAGGAATTCATGGAAATTTGCGGTCGTCGTGTTGTCGCTGCACGGCGTGCCGATCACATAGATGCGCTCGAAGCCCAGCTTGGCCTCCAGCCGGCGCAGCGCGTGGATCTGGCAGGGTATGCCGATGATGCCGATCCGCTTGAAGCCCGCGGCGCGCGCCGGCTCCAGCAGCGCCAGCAGCGGCGCATAGCCCATGCGCATGCCGCGCACCTGGGCCATGGCTTCGGCCTTCGTCACCAGCACAGGCCGCGGCTTCCACTTGTCGTCGGGGTCGGGCGCCATGGTCAGGATGGCTTCCACCGCCCCGGTTTCCAGCAGCCGTTCGCCCAGCCGGCTGGTGATGCCGGTCCACTGCGCGCCCTCACTGGGCTGTTTCAGCCGCGCCTTGGCCATGCGCTGGAATGGCCCGAAGAACAGTTCATCGGGTCGCGACTCATCTCGGGCGCGGCCATGCACGGCGGCTTCCATCGCGGCATAGTCCGGCTTGATGAACTGGCAGGCGGTGCCACAATCCGTGGGCGTGGACGTGCGCGACACGCCGCAATCGGTGCACAGCCCGCGCGGGGCAGCGGGCGCAAATTCAGGCGCGATCAGGCCGGTTTCAGTCACTTGTATCCCCACGATAATCGGCACCCCTGCCTTTGCGGCTGTTAGCGCCTCAAAGCTTACATCCGCAAGGGTGCTGCATAGCCCGTCAATTCCAGATAGCCGCGCCCGCCCGGCACGGTGACCGCGCCTTCCCAATAAACCGGGCCGCCGCTCATCCGGCTGTCCAGTTCCTGATCCGCCATCATCGGCACCACCGGCAGCTCGCGCCATGCCCCACCGACCCGCAGTGCCACCATCGGCCGCACCGGCCAGCGCGCCTTGCTGCGCGGGCTTTGCCACCAGCCGCCCGCCTGCCAACGCACGTCTTGCGGCGCGAGCACGGTCAGCCGGCCTTCCTTGCTGCGGTGGCTGCCGCCGGCCCACAGCGCCGCGCCAGCCTTGTCACGCATCCGAAACAGCGTGACGGCGCTGCCATCATCCATGTTGAGGCCCAGCCAATCCCAGCCCACGGCGCGGGGGTTCATCAGCGTGCTCGACCATTCGCGGTCCAGCCAAGCGGTGCCGGTCACAGCCTGCCCGTCCAACCGCCCGGCCACCGCCAGATGCGGCCAGCTGTAATAATGGCTGGCCTCACCCGCGCCTGGCCCCTTGCGGCTGAAACCGGCTTCGCCTTGCAGGATGACGGGCTGGGTTGGCGTGAAGGCCAGATCGAAGGCGAAGCCGTCCCCGGCCAGTTTCGCATGCAGCTTGCCATCCTTGCCGCGCCACAGCCGCCAATCGTCCAGCGTCACATCCATGTCGCCCACGCGCGCATTGGCCAGGCCAAAGCCGGCACGGGCAATACGGGCGGCGTGGCGCAGCTTGCCGCGTGCCGGATCGGCGAGCGCCGCATGCGCAAATATCACCTGGCGCGGCACGAAGGCGGAAGGATTGGCCGTGCCGATATCCGGCCGCGTGCGGAAGAAGGTGATCTGGAACCCCTTCTTCCCCTGCGCCGTGTTCAGCCAGCCGGTGACATACCACCATTCGGTGCGGAAATCGGGGTGAGCGCCGTGATCAGCCGGGAAGCGCAGCGGCACGCCCGGCCGCACCGGCGCGAACGTGGCGGCCAGCAACAGCGGCAGCATCAATAGCAGGGCCAGCCGCCGCATCACCAATCCGCCCGCACTGCCAGCAAGGCACGCCGGCTCAGCGCGCGCCGCCCGGCCACGACCGCCGTGCCGCCCGCGCACGCCACCAGCGCCGCCACCAGCCCGGCCAGCAGCGGCCACGGCAGCGCCAGATCCATCGTCCAGTGGAAGCTCTGCGGGTTGACGACGCGCACCAGCACCAGCGCCATCACCAGCCCCAGCGACAGGCCCGAAAGCGCGCCGATCAGGCCCAGCCCGGCGCCTTCCAGCCCCAGCATCTGCAGTATCTGCCGGCGCGGCACGCCAACATGGCGCAGCATGCCGAACTCGCGCATCCGCGCCAGCACCTGCGCCGAGAAGCTCGTGGCCACGCCGATCAGGCCGATGATGATGGCAATCGCCTCCAATGCATAGGTGACGGCGAAACTGCGATCGAAAATGGTCAGCGCCACGCGGCGCATCTCCGCCGGGCGGCCAAACTGCGCCTGCCCCTGCACGGCCGCCGGCAGCGCCTGCTGCAATGCGTCCTGCACCGTGCGGGCGTCCGCCTCGGGCTTCAGATCAAAGGCGGCCTCCGTCGCGGTCGCGTCACCGGTGAAGCGGCGATAATCATCAAGCGGCAGGATGATCGCCCCCCATTGCCGGGCATAATCGCGCCAGGTGCCGGCCACGAACAACCGGCGCGGCACACCACCGATCACCAGTTCGTGCACCTCACCCTGCCGCCAGCCATAAAGCCAGGCCAAGGGTTCCGAAATCAGCGCGCGCGTGGTGCCGGGGGGCGTTGGCGCGTCCGTTTCGGCAAGCAACGGCACCGAAGCCGCACCGCCCTGCGCCATCACCGCCACCGCCGGCCGCGCCGGATCGATGCGCACCGAAATCACCCGCTGGAACTGCACATGCGCCAACCCCGGCACCGCCGCCAACCGCGCCTGGGCCTGGGGGTCGAGCCCGCCCGCCTCTGCCCCTTCCAGATGCAGATACAAATCAGACGGCAGCACCGCCACCAGCCAATCGTCAACGCTCTGGCGGAAACTGGCGACCATCACCGCCATCGCCACCATCAGCGCGGTGGACGCCACAATACCCGACAGCGCCAACCCCGCCGCCTGCGGCACGCCCCACAGCCGCCGCACCGCCAGATCGAGCGGCAACCATCTGGCTCCTCGCCGGGCCAGCGGTGCCAGCAACAGCCGCGCCAGCGCCGGCATCAGCGCCACGCCGCCCGCCAGCAGCAAGGCCATCGCGGCATAACCCAGCAGCGGCAAACCAAACAGCGGCGGCCCCAGCGCCGCCAATCCGCCCGCCGCCAGCAGCGCAAGGCTGGGCCAGGCCCGCGGGGCCTTCGCCGGATCGGGCGCATCACCCAAGCCCTTCAGCGCCTGCGCCGGAGCCGTACGCGCCGCCGACAATGCCGGCGCCAGGCTGCCGGCCAGTGCCGTTACCAGCCCCAGCCCGCCAAACAGCAGCGCCGCCGGCACATCAAACCCCAGCCGCGCCTGCGTCCGGCTGAAATAACCGCCGCCCAGGTCGCCGCCGAACTGTTCCACCACCAGGGTCGCCAGCCCATAACCCAGCGCCACGCCCAGCGCCGCGCCAGCCACCCCAAGCAGCAGGCCCTCGCTCATCAACTGCCACACCAGGCCGGCGCGCGGCAGCCCCAGTACGGCGAGCAGCGCAAACTGCGGCCGCCGCCGCGCCACGCTCAACGCTTGCGCTGACCAAACAAGGAAACCACCGGTGAGCAGCGCCACCAGCGCCAGCATGCCCAGGTTCACGCGATAGGCCCGGCTCAACGCATCGGCTCTACTGGCCTCGGCTTCCGGCGTCGCCAGCACGGCATCGGCGGGCAGCGCCGCCTGCACCGCCGCGCGCGCGCCGGCGCCGTCAACCAGTTTCAGATCAAGCCGATGCAGCCGCCCCATCTGGCCGAACCGCCACTGCGCTTCTGAAATGTCGATCACCGCGATCTGGGCCTCGTCGCCGGCTGCCGCCAACCGGCCCATAACGGTAAAGCGCGCCTGCCGCCCGGCCGCCGTCAGCGTGAAGGCGTCGCCCGGCTGCAACCCGGTGGCACGCTGCAACGCCGGCGAGAGCCAAACGGCATCGCCTTGCCACGCCGGGCGGCTGCCCACGCCGGACTGGCCGGCGCGCGACAGGCCCACGAGCCCCGGCGTCACGCTCATCGCCCGCAGCGGATCCAGCCCGATCAGCGTGAAGCGGCCGCCTTTTGCCTGCGAACCCGGTCGCGCCAGCTTGCCCCAGCTTGCCGACAATTCCACCACCGGGCTGATCGCCTGCACCTGGGGCAACCGCGCCAGCTTGGGATACAGCGCCTCATCCAGCCCCGCCGCCGAACTGCTGCGCACCGCAACATCGGCCCGGCCCTGCACGCTGGCCACAGCGCGGCCGAAACTGGCCAGCGCGGCGCTGTTCACCATGTGCACCGCAAAGCCCAGCGCCACGCCCACCGCAATCGCCAGCACGGCCAAACCCATGCGCACCGGGTGCGCCCGCCATTCGCCAGCGATCAGCCAGCGGGTTGGAACCCAATATTGCATCAAGCCTGCAAGAGCCCGCTGGCCGACAGCCGCAGCACCCGGTCTGCCGCCGCCGCCACCATCTCGCTGTGGGTGACGATCAGCACCGCCGCCCGCCGATCACGCGCTTGCGCCAGCAGCAGATCGAGAATGCGCCCCGCCGTCTCGGGATCGAGATTGCCAGTCGGCTCATCGGCCAGCACCAGGCCGGGGCGATGGACCAGCGCCCGCGCAATGGCGACGCGCTGCAATTCCCCGCCCGACAGCACCGCCGGCCAGTCACCGCCGCGCCCGGCCAGGCCCACTTCGGCCAGCGTCGCCTCCGCCCGGGCCAGCGCATCGGCGGCGTTCATGCCCGCCAGCAAGCACGGCAGCGCCACGTTGCGCGCAAGGCTAAGGTGCGGCAGCACATGAAAGGCCTGAAACACGAAACCCAGCGCCGAGGCGCGCAAACGGGCCCGGTCCGGCTCGGCCAGCGCAGCAACATTCTTGCCGCCGATCAGCACCTCGCCGGCATCGGGCGCGTCCAGCCCGGCAATAACGTTCAGCAGAGTCGATTTGCCCACCCCGGATTCGCCGGTGATCGCCACCACCTCACCCGGTGCCAACGCGATGTTCACGCCGGCAAACAGGGTCCGCCGTCCGCCCGCCGCCAGAGGCACGGCGCGCGTCAACCCGGTCGCTGCCAGCACGGGGGCAGCCACCGCCGGGCCGGCGGAGGGGGTGTCGGGTCGCATCGGAAGGGCTTTAACCCAGATGTCTGCGATTGTTAGCCGGGTGTGGCGACGTGCCCTGCCCCGGCCACCACCTCACGCCTACTTGGCGAACAGATTTTCCGGGTGACGCATCGCCTTGAATTCCAGCGCATTGCCGGCCGGATCAAACAGGAAAAACGTGCCCTGTTCCCCCGGCTTGCCGGCAAAGCGCACGTGCGGTTCCATTTCAAAGGCCAGGCCGGCGTTGCGGATACGGTTGCCCAGCGCTTCCCAGCCGGCCCAATCCATCACCAGGCCGAAATGCGGCACGGGCACGCTGTCACCATCAACCGGGTTGCGGTGGATCGCCGATTTCGGCGCCTTGTGCACCACCAGCTGGTGGCCGTGGAAATCGAAATCGATCCAGGTTTCCGAAGACCGGCCTTCGGGGCAGCCCAGCACCGCGCCATAGAATTGGCGGGCGGCGGCCAGATCATCAACCGGGATGGCAAGGTGGAAGGGGTTCATGCGGCATCTCCGTGATCGCGGGCCAGAGTGTGAGCGCGGGCCAGCAATTGGCGGCTGGCCTGGGCAATAGGGCCGCCATCGGTAGCCAGCAAGGGGTGATCGGCGAGCAGCGCTGCCGGTTCGGGGCAATCAATCGGCCCCAGCACCGTCACCTCGCCATCATGCTTGGGATCGAGCAACCAGTTCATCACCGCCAACAGCCGGGTGGAGACTTCCAGCGCCTCCATCGACGCGGCCAGTCGCGGCTGCGGCGGCAATTCCTCGCGCCACAGCCGGCCCGGCCCGTCAAACCAGCGGCGGGCGCCTTCGGAAACAGCGATGGTATCGCGATACAGCACATCGAGATGATCGCGCAGCGGCACCACCCGCCGCGCCTTTCGGCCTCTTGAAACCGCACCAACGCTGCCCAAATTGAAATTGCCGACGCTGCCAGATGGGGCGTCGGCGCCTCCCGGCCCATGGTGGGCGGGATCAACGGCATCATTGCTTGAAGAGGATTTTGCCATGCGTGGATTTGATATCTCTCCCTTGCTGCGTTCGTCCATCGGATTCGAGAATCTGAACCGATTGGTGGAACTGGCCGGGCGCGTCGAACCCGGCGACGCCTACCCCCCGTACAATATCGAAAAGCTGGGCGAAGGCGCCTATCGCATCCAGATGGCGGTGGCCGGTTTCGGCCGCCATGAACTGGACATCACGGTGCAGGAAAACATGCTGATCGTGGTCGGCCAGGCCGCGCCGGAAGCCGATGCAAAGGAACGCCTTTTCCTGCATCGCGGCATCGCCAAGCGCGCCTTTGAACGCCGGTTCCAGCTGGCCGACACCATCAAGGTGACCGGCGCCGGATACGAGAACGGCCTGCTCAACATCGAGTTGGTGCGCGAGATCCCGGAACACAAGCGCCCACGCAAGGTGGAGATTGGCGCTGCGGTCGATCCGCTCACCGTGACGGCCGAAACCCGTCTCGCCGCGGAATAATCAGCCGCGAAGGACTTTCCGGCGCTCGACGCGGAACCGTTTCAGTTCCTCGGCGGGCGCCGGCCAGTTTGGATCGGCCCTGGCAGCGGCGGCATAATCGTCCATCGCTTCCTTCAGCCGGCCGGCCACTTCCAGCGCCTGCGCCCGGGCAAAATAGGCCCGTGCCGGCTCCTTCGGTCCAATCTCGATCCCGTGGCTGATCAGCGCCACCGCCTCCGCCTCGCGGCCGGGCTGGCGGGCCAGCACGACGCCCTTGTTGATCCAGGCTTCGGCGAGGCCGGGGGCAGAGCGGATGGCCAGATCGAAATCGCTTTCCGCCTTGTCCAGCTTGCCGGCGCGCAGCAGGGCAATGCCGCGGTTCATCAGCATGGCAAGCCGCAACGGCGGCGCGAGACCGGGCTGGCGGATCACGCGATCGCAGCGGAGAAGCTGGCTGCGGCTGGGCCGGTCCGACTCGGCGGCCTCCCGGCACGGCGCGGCTAGCCCTTCATCGCCGGTCGGCTGCTGCGCATGCAGCGGGGCTGCCGCCAGGCAAAGCAGGATCAGCACCCGGCGCACCAGATGCCCCTTGTCAGGCGATGATGTCGGGGATCAACAGATCCTCGAGCATGGTGATTTCGTCCTTCAACAGCAGTTTCTTCTTCTTGAAACGCTGCAACTGGATCATGTCGGGCATGGGCAGCAGGCGCAGGGCGTCGATCGCGGCATCAAGGTCGCGGTGATCCTGCTTCAGCATCTCGATCCGGTCGCGGATCTCGACTTCGTCCACCCTGATCACTCCTTCAACGCTGCACCTGCGTCAGCGAGCCTGTATGCTTGCGTTAACCGTTCTTCATGTCGGCGGGCAAGGGGGCTGTCGCGCTGTGATGAAATCATGCCAAACCGGCGGTGAATCGCCACATGGGGCATGGACAGGGCAGTGGGAACGTGATGCACTCTCTTGTCCCGCTGCCAGACATTGCTGGCAGGGGATGCAAAAAAGGGAGTGTGCCAATGGCCAATGCCCACCGGGAACAGTTGATGGCCCGTCATGCCAGGCTGGATGCCAGCCTTGCCGCCGAATTGAAGCGGCCCCTGCCCGATCCGACGACCTTGCGCCGGTTGAAGCGGGAAAAACTCAAGCTCAAGGATGAGATCAGCACCAGCCACTGAGAAGGCACTGATCGAAGAACAGCGGCCGCGCCCCGGATTCTGCACCGGGGCCGCGGCCAAATTCCTCACTCGTCGCGGCTCACCTTCTCATCACGTTCGTGCCGTTCCTGGGCATCGATCGTCATGGTGGCAATCGGACGGGCTTCCAGCCGCTGCAGGCTGATCGGTTCACCGGTCATTTCGCACCAGCCATAATCGCCGGTTTCGATGCGGCGCAGCGCGGCATCGATCTTCGAAATCAGCTTGCGCTGCCGATCGCGGGTGCGCAGTTCGATGCCCCAATCGGTCTCGCTGGCGGCACGGTCAGTCAAATCGGGTTCACGTATCGGTTCGGCCTTCAGGGCTTCCAGCGTGCTTTCCGATTCTTTCAGTATCTCGTCTTTCCAGGCCAGCAGCTTCTTGCGGAAATACGCCAGCTGACGCGGGTTCATGAATTCCTCGCCCGCACTCGGGCGATAGTCTGGCGGCAAGTCATCACCGTCGGCTGGCACGATAAGCACCCCATCATCGCTGGTACCAGGCCCGGAAAACGTGCCATAGGATTCGCTCTTCATACCAACACCCCATAATCGGCGCCGGCTTGTCACCCCTTACAGGACAACAACTGGCCCCGAACCTCCGTCCTGCCAGACCCCTCCGGCAAAACCTCTCCCAAGGCGCTCCTTAAACCTGTGCCGGCTCAGCGGCAAGCGGTGAAACGGGCACAAAAACACTGTCATGAAAGTTTCGTGGACTGCGATCGGGAGCGCGATTGTCGGGCGTGCCCCATGGCGACTGGTTCAGCCCTTCAGCCCGTCGATGCGGGCCTGGATGGCAGCCAGTTGTTCCTTCAACTGGGCCACGTCATCGGCGGCAGGCGCCGGTTTTTCGCCCGATTTCTCTGCTGGCTTGGCAGCGCCTTCACGCAGAAGGCCGCCGGTCATCATCTCGGTCGCGGCCTGGAACATCGCCAGATTCTGCCGCGCCAGTTGCTCGAACGGTTTCAGCGCGGCGCTGCGGAACACCGCCTGATTCTCGGCAAAGGCCGCCATCGAGGCTTCGAGATAATGCGGCACCATCGATTGCATCGAATCGCCATAGAGCGCGATGATCTGCCGCAGGAACGACGTGGGCAGCATGGTTTGGCCGCCGGCTTCGCCTTCCATCACGATCTGGGTGAGTACGCTGCGGGTGATGTCTTCCCCGGTGCGGGCATCGAACACCTGGAAATCACGGCCATGGCGCGTCATTTCTGCCAGATGATCGAGCGTGATGTAACTTGAGGTTTCGGTATTGTAGAGGCGCCGGTTAGCGTATTTCTTGATGATCACGGGCGCCTGGCCGGATGTGCCAGCCTTGGCATCGGGGGAGGAAGAGGCATTGGCCATGGGAACTCCCGAAATGGAATGTCGATATTGGCGTAGCAAATGGCATGCTGCGCCGCAATGCCGCAGCGCAGCGCCGCGTGCGCGCGGGCCGCGCGCCGACAGGCGCAAGCTCGGCCGGGAGGGCGGCGCACGCACCTGCGCGCCGAACCGCTTCGACGGCGTGGCTTCGCCACGCTCCTGCTTTTCTTCCCTCCTTCGGCACTCCAGCGGACTCGGCGGCTCTGCCGCCGGCCGCGCCAGATAGCACCCAATGACCCGCCCCCCCGGCCCGCACCCACTCCCAATCTTCCTCGCCACGCTGCAGGCCGCGTGCGCGGATGATCCGGCGCGCCTGGCCGCCGCGTTGGCTGGCCTTGCCCGTTACCAGCAGGCCCCGCGCCCGGCGCCGCCGCCAAAACGACCGGACGTCGCCCGCATCGGCGAAGTCTCCCTGCGCGGCACGCCCGGTCCGCGCCCGGTTGTGATCGTGCCGTCGCTGATCAATCCGGCGCATGTGCTGGATCTGCCCGGGCGCAGCCTGATGGCGCATCTCGAATCGGCCGGCCTCAATCCGCTGATCATCGATTGGGGCGACGCGCCGGAGCCACTTGGCCTTGCATCCCTGGTCAGCGAACGCTTGGCGCCGCTGGTGAACAGTTTGGAGCAACCCGTTGCC
>NZ_JAUMBI010000057.1:0-24373 GCF_032115815.1 Sandarakinorhabdus sp. | reverse complement strand
CCGGGCTTTGGCGCTACACCCGCCACCCCAATTATTTCGGCGACTTCACCGCCTGGTGGGGCATCTTCATCGTCAGCATCGCCGCCGGTGCGCCGTGGTGGACAGTGGTGGGCCCGCTGTTCCTCAGCTTCACGCTCACCAAATGGTCTGGTGCGCCGCTGCTGGAGCACAGCCTGAAGAAGCGCCGGCCGGGCTATGAGGATTATATCCGCCGCACTTCAGGTTTCTTCCCGCTGCCGCCAAAGCGCGGCTGACCGATTCAGGCTGGCCGCGCCGGCAGGATATTCTGGTTGGACCGGAACAGATTGTCCGGATCGACGCGGCCCTTGATCGCCGCCAGGCGGGGATAGTTGACACCATACACATCGCGGATGCGCTCGGGCGAACTGGGCGGCAGATAGTTCACATAGGCCCGCCGCGCCCACGGCCGCAGTGCAGCGCCATGCTCGGTCACCCAGTTCACCGCACGGTCCCGATCCTCGGGGCGGTGCCATTCGGCGGAAATCATGCTGCTCAGACCAGTGCCGCGCAGCGGATAGGCGGTTTCGGTCATGCCGATGCGCGCCGCCTTGCCGTTGGAAAGCCCCATCAGGATGGCGCCAAAGCCGCGCCCGGCCAGCGCCGCCCGCTCAAGCACGGCAGCCAGCGCGTCGTCTACGCCTTCCAGAAAGGCGGCATCAACGGCCAGGTTGGTCGTTTCCCACACCTCGCCGACCGGATCGAGCCGGGTTGGCGACGATCGGGATTCGGCGCGTGGGAAGGCCTTGTGCAAGGTGGCGAAATAATCCGCCGCCATCGCTTCACTGCCATAGACACGGCAGCCCATCGCGGCACCGGTCGCAGGATCAACCTCAAAGCCCATGCGGACATGATCAGGCGCCGTGCGCATCAGTTCGCCGAACATACGCATGGCCGCACCGATATCGGTCCAGCCAAAACGGAAGCCCAGATTGTGCGACGGCAAGATCGGATGCAGCTGCAGATCAAGCCGCGTGACGACCCCGAAATTGCCGCCGCCGCCCCGGATCGCCCAGAACAGATCGGCGTTACGGTCGGGCCCCAGCTCCAGCACATCGCCATCGGCCGTCACCATCTGGGCGCCGATGATATTGTCACAGGCGGTGCCGAACAGGCCGCGCGCTGCGGTATCGCCGCCAGCCAGCGCCAGGCCGGCCACGCCCACCTCGCCACAGGCCCCCATCGGCGTGATCAGCCCTTGCGCATAGGACGCCGCCAGCAATTGCCGGATGCGGGTGCCGCCGCCCACCGAGGCGATGCGGCGCTGCGCATCAATCGTCACCGTGTCCAGCATGCCCAGATCAACCTGCAGCGCGCCATCGGCCACGCCCCAGCCGGCATAGCTGTGGCCGCCGCCACGAATGGCGACCGGCAAGGCATGACGGCGGGCAAATTCCACACAGCGCCGCACATCATCAACATCGGCGCAGCGTGCCATTGCCAGCGGGCGGCGATCATAGACCTTGTTCCACACGCGGCGGGCATCGTCATATCCGGCGTCGGCGCTGGTCAGGAACCGCCCGCGCACCTGGCGAGACAGGCCGGCCAGATCGCCCGCGGCAGCTTCGGCCGCCAGTGCCGGCGCCGCCATGCCGGCAGCGACTGCCAACCCAGCCTGCAACAGGTTGCGCCGGCTCCAGGCTGCGGCCACGCGTGCGTTGCCAATCATTCGCCCATTCCCCCTTGGCCGGCACCACCGCCGCGCGCGCGTTCGAACAGCCACACGCGCACCGCGCTCGACAGGTTGGTGGTGCGCGCTTCGTCGATTTCGGCAACGAGTGCGGCCAGCGATTTTCCATCGCTGGCCGCCGCCTCGTTCAAGGCCTGCCAGAAGATCGGTTCCAGGGTCAGGCTGGTCGAATGGCCCTGGATGGTGAGGCTGTATTTCTTCGGGCTCATGGCGCCTTGGTGGGAAGCGCCGCGGGCAAAGCCCGCGGCTGACGTCAGACGGGTTAGCCGGGCTTCATGCCCGGCGCCCCGCTAGTAGAGCTTGCACCTGTCGGCGCGCGGAACGCGCGCTCGCGGTGCTGCGCATCAATACATGTGCTGCCCGCCGTTGACCGACATGGTGGAGCCCGTGATGAACCCCGCCTCCTCGCTCACCAGGAAGGCGACGGCCCGCGCAATCTCGCTGGCCTGGCCCAAACGGCCGACCGGGATCTTGGCCACGATCTTGGCCAGCACATCCGGCGGCACCGCGGCGACCATGTCCGTATCGATATAGCCCGGCGCAATCGCGTTGGCAGTGATGCCGAACTTGGCGCCTTCCTGCGCCAGCGCCTTGGTGAAGCCGTGGATGCCCGATTTGGCAGCGGCATAGTTCACCTGGCCATATTGCCCGGCCTGGCCGTTGATCGAACCGATCTGCACGAAACGGCCGAAACCGCGTTCCTTCATGCCCGCAAACGTTGCCTTGGCCATGTTGAAGCAGCCGCCCAGATTGACGCGGATCACCTCGTCCCAGGCTTCCCAGCTCATCTTCATCAGCGTGCCATCGCGGGTAATGCCGGCGTTGTTCACCACCACATCAATGGGGCCCAGCTCGGCCGCAACGGCAGCGCAACCCTGAAGGCAGGCCTCGTGATCGGCGACATTCCACTTGTAGCTCTTGATACCGGTCTTTTCGGTGAAGGCGCGCGCCTTGTCATCGCTGCCGCCATAATTGGCCGCCACCGTGAAGCCCATGTCGCGCAGTGCGACGCTGATCGCCTCGCCGATGCCGCGCGTGCCGCCCGTGACCACTGCTACCCTTGCCATATGCCGCCCATCCCTTCGTTCCCAAGACACCAGAAGACGCCTGTTCAATTTGCAGGCTTAAGAAACATCTTGGGCCGGATTGGCGACCGATTCAATGGGGCTTTACAGCCAACCCGCCAGTTCACGGCGCACAATGCTTTCCAGCATTGCCATGCCGGTGTCGCTATCATTCAGACAGGGAATATAGGCGAAGTGCGTGCCGCCGGCCTCGATGAACTCGTCACGGCCTTCCATCGCCACTTCTTCCAGCGTTTCAAGGCAATCGGCAGCAAAGCCCGGGGAGACGACAGCGATTTTCTGCACGCCTTCCTTTGGCAGGTTCAGCAACGTGTCATCAGTATAGGGCTTCAGCCATTCAGCGCGGCCAAAGCGCGACTGGAAGGTCACCTTGACCTTCATCCCCAGCGCTTCACCCAGCAGACGGCCGGTTTTCATGCACTGGCAATGATAGGGATCACCCGCTTCCAGCGTGCGCAGCGGCATGCCGTGGAAACTGGTGAGGATCAGATCAGGCACGAAATCCAGCCTGGCCACCCCATCGCGGATCGATTGCGCGAGCGCTGCAATATGATCGGGATTGTCAAAATAGGGCGCCATGGTGCGCAGCGTTGGCTGCCACCGCATGTCCATCAACGCCCGGGCGGCATCATCCACCACCGTGGCGTTGGTTGCCGCTGAATATTGCGGGTACAACGGCGCCAGCAGGATGCGATCGCAACCCGATTGCATCAGCGCCGCCAGCCGATCGGCGATGCTGCGCGTGCCATAGCGCATGGCCCAATCGACCTGCACGGCCGCACCCAGCCGCACCTGCAAGGCCGCCGCCTGGCGCTTGGTGTACACCGTGATGGGCGAACCTTCGTCCATCCACACCTTGGCATAATTGGCCGCCGTGGTGCGCGGGCGGATGTTCAATATCAACAGGTTGAGGATCGGCTGCCACAGGATCTGCGGAATTTCGATCACGCGGCTGTCAGACAGGAATTCGCGCAGGAAGCGCTTCACCGCCGGCACATCAGGCGCATCGGGCGAGCCAAGATTGACCATCAGCACGCCGATCCGCCCGGTCTTCACCGGCGTGTGATCGGCCGGCAGTGCGGCCGGCGGCAGGATCAGCGGGCTGGTCATGCGGCGAAGAAGGGCAGGTTGCGCCAGCGCTTCCCCGTCGCGGCAAACAGCGCATTGGCGACAGCCGGCGCGATCGGCGGCGTGCCCGGCTCGCCAATGCCGCCGGGATCAGCATCAGACGCGATGATGCGCGTTTCGATTTCGGGGCAATCGGCCATGGCGACAAGCGGATAGGCGTGAAAGTTGGTCTGCACCACCTTGCCAGCGTCAAAATCGATGCGGCCAAAAAGCGCGGCCGACAGGCCATAGATGATGCCGCTTTCGATCTGCGCCACCACCGTATCAGGGTTGATCACTCGCCCGCAATCGACTGCCGCCCACAGTTTCGTAACGCGCGGGCGCTGTCCGGGTGTCGTCTCCACCTCGGCAATCTGCGCGACGATGCTGCCGAAACTTTCCACCAGGGCGATGCCGCGGCCCACCGCCGGATCATTTGGCCCGTCACCGCCATCACGCCCCAGCGGCCCGCCCATTTCCATCACGGCCTGCAGCACGGCGGCATGGCGCGGCTTGTCCTTCAGCATGGCGAGGCGGAAGGCAGCGGGATCAACGGCAGCGGCGATCGCCAGTTCATCGACGAACGATTCAACGATGAAGCCCGTGAAGCTGTGGCCAACACTGCGCCAGAACCCCAGCGGCGCAGCGCAATCAGCCAGACAATGCTGCACGCGGATATTGGGAATGACATAGGGCAGTTCCACCGCGCCTTCGATGGCGCCGGCGCCGGCCGATGGGCTACCCATCAGGCTGCCAATATTGCGGCCCGCGAACGCCGCGCCAACATCCGGCACGGCAATCGCCGCGTTCCAGCCGGTGATGCCGCCGGGTGCCGCCTTGCCATGCAGGCGCGCCGCCACGGCCGGGCGGAACATGTCGTGGGCGAAATCCTCCTCACGGCTCCAGATCAATTGCACCGGGCGCCCTGCGGCGCGGGCGATCAACGCGGCCTGCGCGCAGGCATCACCTTCCACCTTGCGGCCGAAACCGCCGCCGATCAGCGTCGGGTGAATGATCACATCATCGCCATCGATATCGAGCGCGCGGGCCACGGCGCGGGCGGCCAGGCTGGCGCTTTGCGTGGGCGCCCAGATTTCAGCGCGATCATCCACCACACGAGCCGTGGCGGTCATCGGTTCCAGGCAGGCATGGGCAAGGAAGGGCAGGCTGTATTCGGCCGTGAGCACGCCGCGCTGCAGCGCCGTCGCCACATCGCCTTCGTCGCGCACCACTTTGCCCACCGTGCCTTGCGGCCCGAACGGCTTGCCATCTGCGGCCAGCGCGCCGCGCACCGCCGCGATCTGCCAGGGGCCTGGCGGGTCCTCACCCTTCTGCCATTTGATCGGCAGCGCCGTCACCGCCTTGTGCGCGGCATACCAATTGTCGGCCACGCAGGCGACGAAGCCGGCTGCCTCCACGAGGCGAACACCTGGCGGCAGAGCAACTTTACCCAGCGGTGCCGGGGTGGCGCCCAGTGGCCCCTGCGCAATGGCAGCAAAGCCCATGCCGGGCAGGCGCACATCGATGCCGAAGCGCGCCGAACCATCAACCTTGGCCGGAATGTCGAGCCGCAACACTGGCTGCCCGGCGAGCTTGCGAACCGTGCGCAGCGTCGGCTCCTCCGGCGCATCATCGGGATCAAGATCGGCAATGACGTCATGGAACGGCAGGCGATTGGCCTTGTAGATCACGAAGCCGCCGGCGGTATCCACCTCGGTCCAATCCACCTGCCAGCGGCGGGCGGCGGCCTTCACCAGCATCTCGCGCGCCGTCGCCCCCGCAGCGCGCAGCGGCATTTCCCAGGCGCGCACGCTGTTGGAACCGCCGGTGATCTGGAAATCGAGGAACCGCGCCACGCGCTGGCCGGCGCCCATGATCAGGCTGCGCATCGGCTCCGACTGGCCGGCAGCCGCGCCCAGCGCCAGGCCGGGATTGGCGTAATCCGGTCCAAGCGGTGCCGGCTCCACACCCACCGTCTGCCAATCGGCGCCCAGTTCATCGGCGATGATCTGTGCCAGTGCCGACCAGATACCCTGGCCCATTTCGGCCTGCGCCACCGCCACGGTGATGCGGCCATCGGCGCCGATCTTCAGATAGGCATTGATCAGGGTTTCATCCGGCCCAGCCGCCCAGTTCAGTCGGGACGCACGCGGCCACACCGCCCAGCCGATGGCCAGGCCAGTGCCGGCCACCGCCGCAATCAGCAGATTGCGACGGGTAAGGCCGTTCTTGCGCGGGGCGGGCTTCAGGCTCAGGCCAATTGCCCCAGCAGATGTTCGGCCGACGACACACCGAACGCGCCGGGCGGTTCGATGTTGAGTTCGGCCACCTTGCCGTCCTTGACGATCATCGAGAACCGCTGACCGCGCACGCCCATGCCATAGGCGCTGCCATCAAAGGTGAGGCCCAAGGCCTTGGAAAAATCGCCATTGCCATCGGCGATCATCGTCACCTTGCCATCGGCGTGGGCCGATTTGCCCCACGCCGCCATCACGAAGGCATCGTTGACCGACACGCACACCACTTCATCGACGCCCTTGGCCGCCATGGCTTCGGCATTGTCGACATAGCCTGGCAAGTGGCGGGCCGAGCAGGTGGGTGTGAAGGCACCGGGCACCGAGAACAACGCCACGGTGCGGCCGCCAAACAGTTCGGCCGTCGTCACCGGAGCGGGGCCATCGGCGGTGGCCTTCACCAGAGTCATCGCCGGAATCGAATCACCAACCTTGATCGTCATTGGGCATCTCCTGCCTGCAAAACTGCGAGTTGTTCCTAGCCTTGGCCCCAACGCGCGTCCAGCGCGTGCGGCTGCAAAGTTGTCTGGAGTCCAGCGCGGGCCTATGGTGGGCGCGTGGAAACCCCGCCTTTTCTTTCCGGCCAGTTGCTGCTGTCGATGCCCGGCATCGGCGACGACCGCTTTGACCGCACGGTGATCGCCATGTGCCTGCATGATGAAGGCGGCGCGCTGGGCCTGGTGGTCAACCGGCCGCACCCGGATCTGCGGCTGCACGGGCTGCTGGCCCAACTCGACATTGATCCCGGCGTGGTGCCCGATGCCCTGGTGCTGGAAGGCGGCCCGGTCGAACCCGGCCACGGCTTCGTGCTGCACGAGGCAGACTATGCTGCATCCGGCACCATAAGGGTGGGCAATGCCTGGGCCTTCACCTCCACGCTCGATGTGCTGCAGGCGATCGCGCGCGGTGATGGGCCGAAACGCTGGCACATGGTGATGGGCTATGCCGGCTGGGGCGCCGGCCAGCTCGACATGGAAATGCGCCAGCATGGCTGGCACCTCGCGCCGGGTGACGCAAAGACCGTTTGGGACACGCCCATCGACAAACGCTGGGAGCGCGCCTTTGCCCTGACCGGCGTGGCAGTGGCCAACCTGTCGGCCACACCGGGCAGAGCCTAGCCCATCACGCGCCGCGCCGGAACGCGGCTCACCCCATCACGCGCCGCGCCGAAACGCGGCTCACCCCATCACGAACGCGTTCAGCTTGTTGCCATCCGGGTCGCGGAAATAGCCGGCATAGAACCCGGAATCGCCGCGCGGGCCGGGCGGGCCTTCATCGGTGCCACCATGCGCCAGCGCGATGGCGTAAAGCCGGTCCACCTGGGCCTGATCCTTGGCTTCAAACGCCACCATCACGCCATTGCCCACGCTGGCCGCATTGCCGTCAAACGGCATTGTCGCCGCGATGCCGGCAGCGCCGCCGGGCGTGCCCCAGGCGATGAAATTGTCGAACTCCATCATTCGCCCCACCCCCATCTCGGCGGCGATCGCATCATAGAATCGGGCGGCCCGCGCCAGATCATTTGTACCCACGGTGACATAGCCGATCATGTGTCTGCTCCCTTCCCTTGCGGAACGTATAGAACGTAACAAGAACAAATCCGAGTCGGCAAGCAGATTCCGCCCTCAGGGTTGCGTGCCTCCACCCAACAAGCTATGGCGCGCCCTTCGCATGAACCGAACGGCCTGGCTGAAGGGCTGCCATGGCCGTTTTTGATGCGTCTTTAAAAGGAGACCGAAATGCCCAAGATGAAGACCAAGAGCGGGGTCAAGAAGCGCTTCAAGATCACCGCCACCGGCAAGGTGAAGCATGGTGTGGCCGGCAAGCGCCACCGCCTGATCAGCCACAACGCCAAATATATCCGTCAGAATCGCGGCACCGATGTGCTCGCCAAGTCCGATACCGCCCGGGTGCATGCCTGGGCGCCGTACGGCCTGAAGTAAGGGAGGAAACCCATGCGTATCAAACGTGGTGTAACCACCCGCGCCAAGCACAAGCGCATTCTCGACGCCGCCAAGGGCTTTTACGGCCGCCGCAAGAACACCATCCGCATCGCGCGGCAAGCGGTGGAAAAGGCCGGCCAGTACGCCTATCGCGACCGCAAGGTAAACAAGCGCAATTTCCGCGCTCTGTGGATCCAGCGCATCAACGCCGCCGTGCGTGAAGAAGGCCTGACCTATTCGCAGTTCATGAACGGCGTGAAGATCGTTGGCCTGCAGATCGACCGCAAGGTGATGGCCGATCTGGCCATGAACCAGCCGGAAAGCTTTACCGCCATCATCGGCCAGGTGAAGGCCGCTCTTGAGGCGAAGGCCGCGTAAACCTTACGCAGCCGACAAGCTGAAAGGGGCGCGCGCCTTCACTGGCGCGCGCCCCTTTTGCGTTTTTCATACTCCGACAGGCTTTTCATGACCGACACCAGCCAGTTGCAGGCCGATACATTGGCCGCCATCGCCGCCGCCACCACGCCCGAGGCGCTGGAGGCCGTGCGCGTCGCTGCCATGGGCAAGCAGGGCAGCATCACCGCCCTGTTGAAGACGCTGGGCGGCATGAGCCCAGAGGAGCGCGCCGTGAACGGCCCGGCCTTCAACGGCCTGCGCGAAACCGTCACCGCCGCGCTGGCCGCCAAGAAAGCCGCGCTCGACGAAGCCGCGCTGAACGCCAAGCTGGCTGCCGAACAGCAGGATATGACCCTGCCCGTCGCCCTGCCCACCGCCGGCTCCATCCACCCGGTTTCGCAGGTGATGGACGAACTGGCTGAAATCTTCGCCGATCTGGGTTTCGCCGTCGCCAGCGGCCCGGAGATCGAGGACGATTGGCACAATTTCAGCGCGCTCAACATCCCGGAAAGCCATCCGGCGCGCGCCATGCACGATACCTTCTACATCGATGGCCAGCCGACCATGGTGCTGCGCACGCACACTTCGCCGGTGCAGATCCGCACGATGATGAGCCAGAAGCCGCCGATCCGCATCATCGCGCCCGGCCGCGTCTATCGCAGCGATTCCGATGCCACCCACACGCCGATGTTCCACCAGATCGAAGGCCTGGTGATCGACAAGGGCATCACGCTGGCGCATCTGCGCTGGACGCTGGAAACCTTCATCAAGGCGTTCTTCGAGGTGGACGACGTCGTGCTGCGCTTCCGCCCGTCCTACTTCCCGTTCACCGAACCATCGGTGGAAGTGGACGTGGGTTACAACAGCAAGACCGGCAAGCCGGCCGGCGCCGGCCAGGTCGATAAATGGCTGGAAGTGCTGGGCAGCGGCATGGTGCATCCGCGCGTGATCGAAGCCTGCGGGCTGGACCCCAACGAATGGCAGGGCTTTGCCTTCGGCACCGGGGTCGATCGCCTTGCCATGCTGAAATATGGCCTCACCGATCTGCGCGCCTTTTTCGATGGCGACATCAAGTGGCTGAAGCACAACGGCTTCTCGGCCTTTGACCTGCCCTCCATTTCTGCTGGAGCCGTCTCGTGAAGTTCTCCCTGTCCTGGCTCAAGGACCATCTAGACACCAGCGCCAGCGTCGACGAGATCGCCGCGGCGCTGACCGGCTGTGGCCTGGAAGTCGAAGGCATCGAGAACCCGGCGGAAGCGCTGGGTGCCTTCACCATCGCGCATGTGCTCACTGCCGAGCGCCACCCGCAGGCCGACAAGTTGCAGGTATTGAGCGTCGATACCGGCAGCGGCGAGCCCATGCAGGTGGTGTGCGGTGCGCCGAATGCACGCGCCGGCATGAAGGGCGTGTTCGGCGCGCCCGGCACCTATGTGCCCGGCAGCGGCATCACGCTGAAGGTGGCGGCGATCCGCGGTGTCGAATCAAAGGGCATGATGTGTTCCATGCGCGAGCTGGAATTGTCCGACGAGCATGACGGCATCATCGCCCTGCCCGACGATGCGCCGGTGGGCGCGCGCTATGTCGATTGGGCGGGCCTCAATGATCCGGTGTTCGATATCGCCATCACGCCGAACCGGCAGGAGTGTCTGGGGATTCTTGGCATTGCGCGCGATCTGGCCGCGGCCGGCATCGGCACGTTGAAGGCCCGCAGCATCGCGCCGGTGGCCGGCAGCTTCCCGATGCCGCGCCCGATCACCATCGAGGACGCCGAGGGCTGCCCGGCCTTCGCCGGCCGCATCGTGCGCGGCGTGAGCAACGGCGCCTCGCCGGACTGGCTGCAACGCCGCCTGCGCGCCGTGGGCCTGCGCCCGATCTCGGCGCTGGTCGATATCACCAATTTCCTGAGCATCGACAGCGGTCGCCCGCTGCACGTCTATGACGTCGCCAAGCTGAACGGTGGCCTCACGGCCCGCCGCGCCCGCGCTGGCGAAAGCGTGCTGACGCTGAACGGCAAGACCTATGCGCTCGACGAGACGATGACGGTTATCGCCGACGACGCCGACGTGCACGACATCGGCGGCATCATGGGCGGCGAACACAGCGGCTGTTCCGAATCCACCACCGACGTGCTGATCGAAGCGGCGTATTTCACCCCGGAACGCATCGGCACCACCGGCCGCGCGCTCGGCATCAACAGCGACGCCCGCGCCCGCTTCGAGCGCGGCGTTGATCCGCTGTTCGTCGTGCCTGGCCTGGAACTCGCCACCAAGATGGTGCTCGAACTGTGCGGCGGCGAGGCTTCGGAAATGGTTGTCGCCGGCCAGATTCCCGACACAAGCCGCAGCATCGCCTATCGCCCATCGCGTGTGCTCGGCCTCGCCGGGCTGGACGTCGGCGAAGACGAGCAGGCCGATATCCTCACCCGGCTCGGCTTCGGCGTGACGCGCGGCGACACGTGGCAGGTTTCCGTCCCGTCCTGGCGCCGCGATGTCGATGGCGAGGCTGATCTCGTCGAGGAAGTCGTCCGCATCCACGGCCTCGACAAGGTGCCCGCCACGCCGCTGCCGCGCGCTGAAGGCGTTGCCGCCCCAACCGCCACCCCGCTGCAGCGCACCCAACGCCGCCTGCGCCGCGTGCTGGCCAGCCGCGGCCATGACGAAGCCATCACCTGGAGCTTCCTGCCGCCGGCCGAGGCCGATGCCTTCGGCGGCGCGGCGTTCAACCTTGCCAACCCGATCTCGGCCGACATGGCCGCCATGCGCCCCAGCCTGTTGCCCGGGCTGCTGTCCGCCGCCGCCCGCAACATGGATCGCGGCGCATCCTCCGTGCGCCTGTTCGAACTTGGCCAGCGCTATCTCGCCGACGCCGAGCGGCCGACCGCTGCCATCCTGATGGCCGGCGAAGCCCGGGGGCGCGACTGGCGCTCCGGCCCTGCCACCAAGCCCGACGCCTATGACGCCAAGGCCGAAGCCCTCGCCGCGCTCGCGGCACTGGGCGCGCCCGTGCAGCGCCTGCAGGTCGTCGCACCGGCGGACGGCTGGTGGCACCCCGGCCGCGCTGGCCGGCTGGTGTTGGGCAAGGTGGCGTTGGCCGATTTCGGCATCATCCACCCCCGCACCTCGGCGCAGTTCGACGTGAAGGGGCCGGTGGCCGCCGTCGAGCTCTATCTCGATGCGCTGCCGCCGCGCAGCCGCAAGCGCGAGGCCTGGGCGCCCAGCCCGCTCTTGCCGCTCAGCCGCGATTTCGCCTTCGTGGTCGATGCCAGCCTGCCGGCCGAAAGCCTGCTGCGCGCGGTGGCTGGTGCCGACAAGGCACTGATCGCAGGCGTCAGCCTGTTCGACCGCTACAGCGGCCCCGGCATCGAACCGGGCAAGCTCAGCCTTGCCGTCGAAGTCACGCTGCAGCCAACGACGGCCACCCTGACCGAAGCCGACATCGAAGCGGTGTCGGCCAAGGTGGTGGCAGCAGCGGCAAAGCTGGGCGCGACGCTCAGGAGCTAGGCCTCAGGAATTGGGGCGCGCCACGTCCGATTGCGTCACCGGTGACAGTCGGATTTCCACCCGGCGGTTCTGCGCGCGGCCAGCGTCGGTGTCGTTGGTCGCCACCGGCATTTGCGCGCCATATCCGCGCGTTGCCATGCGCGCACGCTGCACGCCCTGATATTGCAGATAATCTGCCACCGCGCTGGCGCGGCGATCCGAAAGCGGCTGATTGATCGCGTCACCGCCGGTTGAATCGGTGTGGCCGGTCACATCGATGAAGGTCGATTGATAACTCGCCAGCGTCTTCGCGACCTGATCGAGCGCCGGGCGCATGTCCGGTCGCACGCTGGACTCGTTGGTGTCGAACGCGATGCCCGAAGGCAGCTTGATGGCAATTTCGTCGCCGCGCTGTTCCACTTCGATGCCGCTGCCGGCCGTGCGCTGCTTCAGTTCGCGCGCCTGTTTGTCCATGTAACTGCCCACAGCGCCGCCGGCGATGGCACCCACGCCGGCCCCGATAAGCACTTCAGCGCGATTATTGCGCCCGCCAAGCAGCGCGCCGAGCAAGGCGCCCGCACCCGCGCCAGCCGCTGCCGTGCCGGCCGGCCGCGAGATGCGCCTGTCGCCGGTTTCGGGGTCGGTAACGCAGCCACCAAGCGCAAGGGCACCGGATAGCGCGGCAATCATGATTACATTCTTCAACGTCATTCTCCTTCGCAGCCACTACGCCCCGAAACGCGTGTGGCTCCATCATGAACGGGCTTTGCAGCGCCGCCCTGCTTCCCGTATGAAGGCATTGAGCGGGCACCCTGGCCCCGCGTTATGTGCCCGGAGCCAATGGCCCCCTTCCCCTGGCTGGACGCCGCGATCATCGCCGGCCTGATCCTGCTCAACGGCTTTTTTGCCATGTCGGAACTGGCCATCGTTTCGGCCAGGCGGCCACGACTGCGCGGGTTGGCCGAACGCGGATCGCTGGGCGCCAAAACCGCGCTGACGCTGGCGGAGGATTCAAGCCGCTTCCTGTCGGGCGTGCAGATCGGCATCACGCTGGTGGGCATCATCAACGGTGCCTATTCCGGCGCCACGCTGGCGGTGCCGGTGGGGGATCGGCTGGCACTGTGGTTTGGCCTGCCGGCGCATCTGGCCGAAGAAACCGGCTTTGCCGTGGTGATCGCGATCGCCACCTATCTCTCGCTGATCGTTGGCGAACTGGTGCCCAAGCAGTTCGCACTGCGTTCGCCCGAAGCCATCGCCGTGCTGGTGGCGCCGATCATGCTGCAATTTGCACGGCTCACCACGCCGTTTGTCTGGGTACTCGACCGGTCGAGCAAGCTGGTGTTCCGTCTGCTCGGCCAGAGCCGCGAAGGCGACCAGACGGTGACCGAAGAGGAACTGCGATCGGTGGTGGCCGAAGCCACGACTGCCGGCGTCATCGATGCCGAGGAAAGTGACATGATCGCCGGCATCATGCGCCTGGCTGACCGGCGCGTGCGCGGCGTGATGACCCCGCGCGGCGAAGTCGAATGGATCGACGCCGACGCTGATGAGGCCGTGGTGCGGGCGCGTCTCGCGGCCACCCCGCACAGCCGCATCCTGGTGGCACGCGGCGGCGTGGACGACATCATCGGCGTGCTGCAGGCGCGCGACGTGGTGCAGGCGCTGATCGAAGGCAAGCCGCTTGATCTGGCGGCGCTGGCGCGGGCCGCCCCCGTGCTGCCCGACGTGATCGACGCCGTGGAAGCGCTGAACGCGCTGCGCGATGCCGATATTCCGATGGCGCTGGTGCATGATGAATATGGCCATTTCGAAGGCATCGTGACCCCGTCCGACGTGCTGTCGGCCATTGCCGGCGCCTTCCGCAGTGATGTCGATGATCATGATGATCCGCCCGCCGTTGAGCGTGATGACGGCAGCTGGCTGATATCGGGTGCGCTGCCGGTGGACGAACTGGGCTACCTGCTGGGCGTGCCCCTGCCCGAGGAGCGGGACTATGAAACGGTTGCGGGCCTGGCGCTGGAACAATTGCGCCACCTGCCGCAAACCGGAGAGAAGTTCCGCGTGGGGCCGTGGCAGTTCGAGATCATCGACATGGATGGCCGCAAGATCGACAAGTTGCTGGCTAGCCGGAAGCAGGATGGAGCCTCTGCATGAATCGGGCCGCGCTGCTGCTGATGGCGCCGGTGCTGATCGCCGCCACACCGCCGCAGCCGAAGCAGGTGATTCTCGACAGCGAAGCCTATCCCGAAGCGGCCCGCAACGCCGGGGTGGAGGGTGATATCGCCTTTGATCTGGCGATCGATGCCAAGGGCGTGGTGACCGGTTGCACGGCAACGAAGGGTGCCGATCTGCCCGCTGGCCTGGCCGCCGACGCCTGCGCACTGGCCAGAATCAACTGGCGCTTCCTGCCGGCACGCGATGATGCCGGCAAGAAAGTGCCGGGCACCGTGCATTATGCCATCGCCTTCCGCATTTCCCTTCGCTGCCCGCCGCCCGATGGGCAGACGGTGTGCGTGTTTCTCTAGGCCGCCGGGTGATAAACCAGCGCCATGGCGCCGCCGCTGAAGTGCTGCGCGGACGCGAGTTGCAGGTCGAGCGGCTGGGGCAGGCCGGCGAACAGCGCCACACCAGAACCCAGCGCCACCGGGCAGAGCATCAACTGAAATTCATCAACCAGCTTGGCTGCGGCCAGCGCCTGCGCAAAAAGCGCGCCGCCCAGCACGCGTATGTCACCGCCGGGTTGCGCCTTCCAGTGCGCCACCGCGTCGGCAAGCTCTCCACTGGCGATGAAGGGGTTGGCCCATGATCCGTCAGCAGCAGCTGCGCCGGCCCGGCTGCGGCTGAACACCAGCTTGGGCGTGGCATTCATAACAGCGGCGAACGGCGATTCCGCCGTGGGCCAATAGCCCGCCATATCGGCGAAGGACCGGCTGCCCATGGCGATCAGGCCGGCTTGATCCAGTTGCGCAATGACCCAGGCATCGGTGGCATCGTCACCGCTGCGGAAGATCCAGTCCTCGCTGCCAGTGCCGCTGCTGACAAAACCATCCAGCGACACGAACATGCCGAGGACGAGACGGCGCGCCACAACGTCAGCCCTGGCTCTTCTCGGTGCCGGCATAGGGCGGCACCGAGGGCGCGCGCTCATCAAGATTGACCCACAGGGCCAGGCACGCTGCCAGCAGCACCGCAACGCCACCTGCCAGCACCGCCGGCCGGCGGTTGCCAAGGCTGCCCGGGCCATCGGGCGTGAGCGGCGCCAGCAGCGCCAGCACCGGGATCAGCAGCGGCACGGTGGCATAGGGCAAGGGCGCGCCGATGCCGAGGAAGGCGAAGTGGAACAATTCCGCCCCCAGCGCGAGGCCGGGAATGGCGAGCAGCGCCGCCGGGGCGACCTGCGCCATGCCCGTGGCGCCGGGCCGCGCGCCCAATGCCGCAGCGATGGCCGCCAGCAGCGCCGGCCAAGCCAGCACTGGCCCGGCTCCGGGCAGCACGATCTGCGCGACCAGGGCGCCGGCGAAGCACAGCGCGACCCACGTGAGCCAGCGATCCCACAGGCTGCCGGCCGGCGCGGCCGCCAGGAACATCAGCACGGCCAGCGCCGCCAAGGCCGCAACCACCTCCAGCCGCGGCAGGGCGGCGAGCCGGTCATAATATTCGGCCCCCACACTGCCCGACAGCAGGTTGAGGCCGAACATCAACAGCCCGGCGATGATCAGCGCCAGCACGGCCTGGCCCAGCGCCATCAGCATGCCGCCCAGCGTCCATTCGGCCCGCCGCCAGTAGCCTGCCAGCAGCAGCAGACCGGCGATGCCCGCCAACAGTCCCCAGCCGGTCGCGGGGGAATAGGCGATGATGCCGATCAGCGGCGCACTGGCAAAGACGGCGTTTTCGCTGCGGGCGGGCAGTTCGGCGGCGGTGACAAGATCGCGGGTGATGGCCAGCGCGCTATCCCCCAGATGCTGAAGCGCGCCCTGATCCAGCCGGTCCGGTGTCATCAGCGGGCTGTGATAGCCCCAGGCGTCGCCGATGAAGGCGAAGTTCAGCCCGGCCTGGCCGCGCAGTTTCACCGGCGTGAAATCGGTATCGTTGGGCAGGCTTTCATAGAGAGTGACAGCCAGGCTGCTGGCCGAAGCGCCCGGTGCGACAGCAGCAAGGCGGCGGACGAGATCGCCGTTCTTTGGCCCGGTCTGGAACATCATCGCCCGGCCGCCGCCGCCACGCGCTTCCAGGTTGATCGTGACGCCAATGCGCTCTGCAATCGGATCAGCCGCCGCACCCGGCGCAAAGATGGCCCGCGCACCGACCAGGCCCAGTTCTTCGGCATCGGTGAACAGCAGCACCAGATCGCGGGCCTGCGTGGCCTGCGGAATGGCACGCGCCACTTCCAGCGCGGCGGCGACACCGGCGATATCATCGGCCGCCCCCGGAGAGGCCCACACCGAATCATGGTGCGCCAGCAGCGCGACTGCCGGCGCGGCGGAATCCTTGCCGGCGCGCACCGCAACAAGGCTGATGGCGGGTGCGTTGGGGTTGCCGCCCCATTTCGCCAGCCGCTGCGCCGGTTTCTCGGCCAGCGGCGTGACGACACGGCGGGTGGTGAAGCCCAGCCCGGCCAGCCGGCGTTCCATTTCGGCAATGGCCGCCAGATTGGCCGGCGAACCGGTGGGGTGGGGTTCGCGGGCCAGCACCCGCACATCGGCCATGGCACGGCCGGCGCTGAACTGATCGGCCGGCGCACTGGCATCAACCGGCGTCGGCGTCTGGATTGTCCACCAGCCAAGCAGCAGCCCGGCCACGAGGGTAGCCAAGAAAAGCGGCCAGCGGTTCACGCGCTAGAGTCCAAACTCAATCAGGATAGGGGCCGGCATGGGCCGGAGCGGCGATATGGCGAGGCGCGGGCGCGCAGGCGGGGCTTCGCCCCCCGGCAAGCGACCGCAACGACGCCATACCGCCGCTCCGGCCCACCCTGCGGGCGTTGTCAGGAAGTCCGATAGCGCGCTCGTTCGGTTGCCAGATAGCGCTGCTATCTGGCTGCACTCACTCACTTCTATCGGACTTCCTGACAACGTGGCGACCCCTATCCTGATTGAGTTTAGACCCTACTTCGCCCCCAGTTTCTGCGCCTGTGCCCACGCCAGATCAGCCAGCGCCTCGAATCCTTCGGCGCTTTTCTTTGCATGGGCCGATGTGGCGGTGCCGCGGATCACCCGGCCCTTGATGCCGTGGATGATGCCGGCCAGCCGGAACATGTTGTAGGCAACATAAAAATCAATGTCGGGGATGCCATCGCGGCCGGTGCGGCGGCAATAGGCGTCGATATATTCCGCTTCCGAAGGCAGGCCCATCGCTTCCAGATCATTGCCCACCAGGCCCGTCGTGGTGCTGGGCGGCATGCGATACATCATCAGGTGATAGGAAAAATCCGCCAGCGGATGGCCCAGCGTCGAAAGTTCCCAATCCAGCACCGCCAGCACGCGGGGTTCGGTGGGGTGGAAGATCATGTTGTCACAACGATAATCGCCGTGGACAATGGCCACTTCATCGCCCGGCGGGATGTTGGCGGGAAGCCATTCCACAAGCTTGTCCATCGGGCCGTAACGCCCAGCGTCGACGTCTTCGAGATACTGCTTGGACCAGCGCCCGATCTGCCGCGCGAAATAATTGCCCGGCTTGCCGAAATCGCCGAGCCCAGCCGCCACCGGATCGATCATGTGCAGATCGGCCATCGTCTTGTTCATGGCGTCGAAATAGGCGCGGCGCTCGGGCTTGGGCACGTTGGGGAAGGTCGTGTCCCAGATCACCCGGCCGTCCACACAGTCCATGATGTAGAACCAGGTGCCAATCACGTCATTGTCCTGGCACAGGCCAAAGGTGCGCGCGACCGGGAAGCCCTGCGCGTAAAGCGCGGTGATCACCTTGTATTCGCGGTCCACCGCGTGAGCAGAGGGCAACAACTGGCCCGGCGGCTTGCGGCGCAGCACATAATTCTGGCCGGGCGTGATCAGCTTGTAGGTCGGGTTCGATTGCCCGCCCTTGAACTGTTCGATGCTCAGCGGGCCGGCATAGCCTTCCACGTTGGCCTGCATCCACTCGGCGAGGCGGCCGGCGTCGATCTCCTGGCCGGGACGCACCGCACTGGTGCCCGAAAACTGCTCTTGCCGATCGCTCATCGCGCCTCTCCCGAAACGGCGGAATCAGGCGGTCTTGCCGATATCCCGCCGGAAATGGCCGCCGTGCCATCTTATCTTGCGAATAGCCGCATAGGCCAGCGCGCGCGCCTCGGAAATATCATGGCCCAGCGCCGTGATGTTGAGCACGCGGCCGCCGGCGGCGACCAGCCTGCCATCCTCGCTGCGCTTGGTGCCGGCGTGGAACACGTGGCAGCCCAGCGCTTCGGCCGCGCTGATCCCATCGATCACGGTGCCGGCCACTGGCCGCCACGGATAGCCCTTGGCGGCCATCACCACCGTCACCGCTGCATCCTTGCTCCACACCGGATCAACCGCGCCAAGGCTGCCGGTCGCGGCCGCCCACATCAGTTCGACCGCATCCGATTCCAGCCGCAGCATCAGCACCTGCGCTTCGGGATCACCCAGCCGCACATTATACTCGATCAGCATCGGGCCATCGGTGGTGAGCATCAGCCCGGCATAGAGAAAGCCTTGGAACGGCGTGCCGCGCGCCTTCATCGCCGCCAGCGTCGGCAACACGATGCGCTCCATCGCCTGGGCTTGCAGGGCGGGCGTCAGGCGCGGGCTCGGGGAGATCGCGCCCATGCCGCCGGTGTTCGGGCCCTCATCGCCATCGCGCAGCCGCTTGTGATCCTGCGCCGTGGGGAGCACCCGCACGGTTTCGCCGTCGGTGAGGATGAACAGGCTGGCTTCCGGCCCTTCCAGGCACTGTTCCACCACCACCGGGCCATGAATCTCGGCCAGCGCGGCGAGGCCTTCCTCGTTGGATTCGGCCACCGTCACGCCCTTGCCGCCGGCCAGGCCATCGGCCTTCACCACCACCGGCAACGGGTGGACGGCGACATAATGATGGGCATCGGCCGCACTGGCGAAACGCCGAAACCGCGCCGTGGGAATGTCATGCTGCGCGCACAGATCCTTGGTGAAGCCCTTGGAGGCTTCCAGTTCCGCCGCTGCCGCCGAAGGGCCAACCACCGGCACGCCAGCGGCACGCAGCGCGTCGGCAACGCCGGCCACCAGCGGCGCTTCCGGGCCGACGACCACCAGCGCGATGCCATTGGCCGCCACGAAATCCACCACGGCCTTGGGGTTGGTCACATCGAGCGCCACGCACCGCGCCACTTCGGCGATGCCGGCATTGCCCGGCGCGCACAGCAGCCGGCCGCAACGCGGTGACTGCTTCAATTTCCAGCACAGCGCATGCTCGCGGCCTCCGCCGCCCAGCACAAGGATATCAACAGATTCGGGGCATGCACTCATGCGCCCTTCCCTATCATGCCAAAATGTCGCGGCAAGGCGGTTTCCCGGTGGCCATCCAAGGTTTAAGGAAGCCAAGTGAACGAAATCCCGGACAACACCCCCGAATACAGCGTCAGCGAGATCGCCGGCGCGCTGAAGCGCACGGTGGAAACCGCCTTTGGCCAGGTGCGCGTGCGCGGCGAGCTTTCGGGATTCCGCCGCCAATCCAGCGGCCATTGGTATGGCAGCCTGAAGGACGAACGCGCCCTGATCGATCTCGCCATGTGGCGCGGGCCGGCGGCAAACCTCTCCTTCCGCCCGGAAGACGGCCTGGAAGTCATCGTCACCGGCAAGCTCACCACCTATCCGGGCCGTTCCAAATATCAGCTGATCGTCGAATCGATGGAGCCGGCCGGCGTTGGCGCGCTGCTCGCCCAGATCGAGGCGCGGCGGCTGAAACTGCAAGCCGAAGGCCTGTTCGATCCGGCGCGCAAGCAACAACTGCCGTGGCTGCCCGGCGTGATCGGCGTCGTCACCAGCCCCACCGGCGCCGTGATTCGCGACATTCTCCACCGCCTTGCCGACCGTTTCCCGCGCCGCGTGCTGGTGTGGCCGGTGGCGGTGCAGGGCGAAGGCAGCGCCGCGCAGGTCGCCAATGCCATCGCCGGCTTCAACGCCATTCCCGCCGGCGGGCCTATTCCGCGCCCCGATCTGATCATCGTCGCGCGCGGCGGCGGCTCCATCGAGGATCTGGCGGCCTTCAACGAGGAAAATGTCGTGCGCGCCGCCGCCGCCAGCCAGATCCCGCTGATCAGCGCCGTGGGCCACGAGACCGATACGACCCTGATCGATTACGCGTCGGACTGGCGCGCGCCCACCCCCACCGCAGCCGCCGAACGCGCCGTGCCGGTGCGCGCCGAACTCGCCGCCTCCATCGCCATGATGGCCGGCCGGCTCGATGCCGGCGTGGTGCGCGGCTGGAAACAGCGCCGTGAACGCAGTGTCGGCCTCGCCCGCCGGCTGCCGCAGCCGCGCAACCTGATCGGGCTGGTGGCGCAACGCATCGACGATCTTGCCGAACGCCTGCCCAATGCGCTCAACGCCCGCGCCGCGCAGGTGGCCTTGCGCCTGACCAATGCCGGCAGCCGCCTGCGCCCCGCCCTGCTCACCGCGCGGCTGGAACGCAGCAGCGAACGGCTGGCCGGCGCCTCGGCGCGGCTGGCCCCGGCGCTGGCCCGGCCATTGAATGCGGATGCACAGAAACTCACCCGCATCGGTGCCGGCTTGCGGCCGTTCCTGATCGAATCGCGGCTGGCCACGGCGTCCGCCAGGCTGGCACAGGCGACACGCATGCTGGACAGCCTCAGCCCGCTCGCGGTTTTGGCCCGCGGTTATGCCATTGTCACCGGCCCGGATGGCCATGTCGTCGCCTCCGCCGGCGCTGCCGCCGCAAAGCCGAGCTTGACGATCCGCTTTGCAGATGGCGAAACGCCTGTCTTCACGTCAAAGCCCATTGGGCCTGTCCCGCCGCAGGGGAGTTTGTTCTGATGCTCGATCGTTTCGGCCGCCCGGCCAAGCTGCTCTATGAATCGGGCAGCTATCGCATCGTCGAAGCCGGCGATCATGTGCTGTGCGCCGTTACCGGCCAGCGCATCAACCTGGCGGCCCTGCGTTACTGGAGCCACGAGCTGCAGGAAGCCTATTTCAGCGCCGATCTCGCCAGCAAGCGCTATGCCGAAATGCGCGCCAAGGGCATGTTTCCCGCGTGATGCGCTATCTGGCCCTACCCGTGCTGGTGGCGACCGCCGCCATCACTGGTGCGGCCGCGCCATTGCCGCTGGCCGTCGCCCAGCCGCTCACGGCCGTGCAGGGCCAGTTGCTGATCACGTCGCTGCCCGCCGGCAGCCACGATCTGCGGCTTGATGGCCAGCCGGTGCATCTGGATGGCGATGGCCGCTTCATGGTTGGAGTCGATCGCGATTTCACCGGCACCAAAAGCCTTGAGTGGGTCACAAAGGATGGCCGCAGCGCCCGCCGCGATCTGGTGGTAACGGGGCGCGAATGGGTGATCGATCGCCTGCCCGCGCGCCTGAACCCGCCGGCCGATCCCAACGCGCCGCGCAACCTGGAATATGAGGCCCGGCGCGAGGCCGAGGTGGCGCAAGTGAAGGCCGCCCGCGCCGAAATCTCGCCCTGGCCGTTCTGGCGCGCGCCCTTCCAGTGGCCAGCCACCGGGCGCATCTCCACGCACTTCGGCGCCCAGCGCGTTTATGGCGATATCCCGGCCAGCTATCATGGCGGCATGGACATCGCTGCCCCGCACGGAACGTCGGTAAAAGCGCCCATCCCCGGTGTGGTGCGGCTGGCGGCTGGGCCGTTCATGCTGGAAGGCAATCTGATCATCATTGATCACGGCCGCGGGCTGTTTTCGGCGATGATGCACCTTTCAAGGATGGACGTGAAACCCGGTGACATCGTCGCCCAGGGCCAGGTGATTGGCCGCATCGGTTCCACAGGGCGTTCCACCGGGCCCCATTTGCACTGGGGCATGACCTGGAACGGCGTGAAGGTCGATCCCGAAGCCCTGCTGCCGCCGATGCCGGCAAAGGACGCGGCCGGGCGCTGAGCGCCGCTTATTCCACCACGCGCTTCACCCGCACTGCCAGCTGGCCTTCGACATTGGCGAGATAGCTGCCCATCGCGGCGCGGCGGATGCGGATCTTCATGCCCGGCTTGGGATCGCGGCGCAGGTTGATGGCGTCGGTCTGCAGCCAGGTGCTGCCGTCATCCAGCACGAAACGCCAGCCAGCGGTGCGGCTGGGCCGGGCGGCGGTGATGGTCGCCTCGATCTCGGTCAGCGCGCCGCGCTCGTCCTTCTTCTCGCCTTCGGCCACTTCGTCCTTGTCGGCGCCGAACAGGTTGAAACTGGGCAGCGCCAGCCCGAACAGGCCGCGCCGCGCCTTCTTCACCTCTTCCTTGTCGGCCACCAGCACATCACGGTTTTCCACCGCGCCGGCCAGGGCGGCCACGCCGGCATCAAGGCAGGCCAGCCGCGCCGTCGCATCGGTGAGGGCGCGGCAATCGAGCAGTTTCTGCACCACGGCGGGCGAGGCCGGCTTGGGCTTGTCGGCAGCGGCGGCAGGAGCGGCGATCAGCAGGATGGCAAAAGCAGCAGTGCGCATGGGTGAACCTCGTATCTCTCTGCGCCCTTCGATACGCCATCGCCGCGATACCGCCAACTGGCTTGCCGCTGCGCCTGCCACAGGCCATGACAGAAAAAACGGAGGGGACATGACCAAGACGATCGCACTCAGCCTGCTGCTGGCCACCGCTGCAACGGCACAGACACCCACTATGCTGCCGGATATCGGCCCCAAGTTCGAAGCGGTCACCCCGGCGGCCGATTATATCCGCCGCGAAGTGATGCTCCCGATGCGCGACGGGGTGAAATTGTACACGGTGATCGTGATGAAGAAGGGCACAGCCAATGGCCCGATCCTGCTGACCCGTACGGTGTACAACGCCGGCAAGAACACCTCGCGCAATCCCAGCCAGTCCATCACCGAGACCCTGCCGATCAGCGATGCCGAATTCGTGACCGATGGTTACATCCGCGTTTATCAGGATGTGCGCGGGCGCAACAAATCCGAAGGCGATTATGTGATCACCCGGCCGCTGAAAGGGCAGCTGAACAACACGCAGACCGATCACAGCACCGATGCCTATGATACGATCGACTGGCTGGTGAAGAATGTGCCGGAAACCAACGGCCGCGTTGCCATCACCGGATCGTCTTACCCCGGTTTCACCAGCCTGATGGCGCTGGTCGATCCGCACCCGGCGTTGAAGGCCGCCGTGCCGATGTCCCCCATGGTCGATGGCTGGATGGGCGATGATTGGTTCCACAACGGCGCCTTCCGCCAGACCATGCTGGATTATTTCACCGGGCAGACCGCGACCAAGGGCGATGGCGATCCCGTCGCCATGGGCAAGCGCGATTATTATGCCGAGTTCCTCAGCGCCGGATCGGTGGGCGGCTATATCGCCCGCTATGGCCTCGATACACTGCCCGGCGTGAAGAAACTGATGGAGCACCCATCGTACGACAGCTGGTGGCAGGGCCAGGCGCTCGACAAGATTTTGGGCGCCCGCCCGCTGACCGTGCCGACCATGCTGGTGGTGGGCCAGTGGGACCAGGAAGACAGCTATGGTGCCCCGGCCGTCTATCGCGCGCTGGAACCCAAGGACACGGGCAACAAGATGCTCAGCCTGGTCATCGGGCCATGGCGGCATTCGGGCGTGAATTATGATGGCTCATCGCTGGGCGTGCTGAAGTTTGCCGGCGACACTGGCCTGCAATTCCGCCGCGACGTGATGAAGCCGTTCCTCGACAGCCATCTGAAGGCCGGCGCGCCAGCCTTCGACACGCCGCCGGTGTTCACCTATGCGGTGAATGCCGACAAATGGCAGCGGCACGACCGCTTCCCCGCTGGCGAGACGGTGAACCTCTATCTTGATGACCGCTTCAGCCTGTCCCTGAACGCGCCCGCCGCGAAAGCTGCCCATGATGATTATGTGTCAGACCCGGCCCACCCGGTGCCGTTCGTGCCGGTGCCGGTGAACGTGCGCGACCGCACGGTGTGGGGACCATGGCTGGTGAGCGACCAGCGCCATGCGAGCGTCCGGCCTGATGTCGTCACCTATGTCTCCCAACCGCTGAAGGCGCCACTGCAGATCCATGGCCAGCCGGAAGCCAATCTGTTTGCCAGCACATCGGGCACCGACAGTGACTGGGTGGTGAAGCTGATCGACGTCTTCCCCGAAGAAAACAGCGCCCAGCCCGATCTGGCCGGCCTGCAACTCGGCATCGGCATGGAGATTTTCCGCGGCCGTTACGTGAAGAGCTTCGAGAAGCCCGAACCGCTCAC
>NZ_JAUMBI010000056.1:0-4404 GCF_032115815.1 Sandarakinorhabdus sp. | reverse complement strand
CAGCACGCGATTGCCGGTGCTGGTCGTCTTGGCAAAGTCGCCGCTGGCCATGGTGATGGCGCTGGCGTGACGGGCCTTGCTGATGGCGTCCGCACGGTCAGTCGGCTGCCCGTTGCAGATATACATTTCGGTCGCCGTGGCGATGGTATCAAGCGGCGCGTCCTGCACCGCCTGGGAGGCGAATTTGGCCATATGTGGCTCCTCTTAAGTGGTGCGACGGCGACGCGGCGCCGGGGTAGCGACCGGCGCGGCTGTGACCGATAGAGCGGGGACTTCCACACCCGCCGCATCGTCATCAGCCACGCCGGCACGCACCAGCGCGTCGGCAATATCGGCAGCAAAGCTGGCAGTCTCGCCCGCGTTATACTGCTGCCAATGCTGCTTGAAGCGCACGGCCTTCATGATCAGGCCGGCAGACGGGTGGCACCACCCAGCACGGCAACCGCAGACAGCGCCGCCGTATCCGTGTTGGCCGCCGACAGATCGGGCGTGAAGTTCAGGCGCACATAACGCTTGGCACCCGACAGGTTCACGTCCAGTTCGACAACGCCGGTCACAGTGCCGCCGCCGCCGGGCCCGGTCGCAACCACGCCGTTGGCGCGGGTGGCAAAGGTGCCGGCGTCCGAAAGGCCGCTGTTGTCGCCGTCCTGCACCGTCATCGCAACAGACAGGGTGTTGGTGGCACCCAGCGTCGTGGTGAACGGCACGGCAAAGACAGCCGACTGCGGCCAGCCAAGCGCGGCGCGATCGATGATCACGCCCGTAACAGCGGTGTTGTCGCCGCTGCCGCCAGCAGTGGCGGCGGTGTTGGCAGCAGCGCGTGCAACGCTGATCTTGCTGCCGATGTTTTCAATTTCAACAGTGCTCATGGGTTTGCCCTTTCATGGCAAAAAAGGGGGCAGCCAAAGCCACCCCCTCAATCAGGCTCACGGTGCCCAGGTCACGCCGGTCAGGATGGCAATGGCCGGCAGATGGCGCAGCGCAAAGTCATGCTTGGCGATGGCGCGAACCACCGTTTCATCACGGCTGAACGATGCCTGCAGGTTGTTGCCCGCATCGCGGTAGGCGGCCTCGGTCGAGATCGCCAGTTCGATGCCCTGCTGCTCACCCACAACCACGTGCGCAAAGTCGGCGAGATAAATCTCGCTTTCGCTGCTGCCGAGGTTGATCGGCACGTTGGTGGTCGTGCGATAGGGCTTGCCGCGCAGCTGACCGTTCTGCATTTCGGGGAAGGCATAATTGCCGTTCCCGTCGCGCAGGTTCATCAGATACATCATGGTGCGCGGCGCGAAGATCCAGCCCGGACGAACCATCGGGATATTCGCGTTCAGCAGCGCCAGTTCCAGCCGGCCAAGGTCGTTGGTGACGTTGGTGAGGTTCACCGTGTTGTTGGCGGCCAGGATGTTGGTCGTCTCGAACGCGGTGCCGATGAGCTGGTTGCGCATGCCCAGCGGGGTGAACTGCGTGCCGGCGCCGCGAATGAACGCCAAGTCCATGCGGGTGGCCAGCGACAGCACCAGATCATCACGCACCACCGCATCGGCCTGCGTGGAGGCCGACTGCAGCAGGTCGTTGCTGATCGGAACCAAGGCCGCCAGCTTCTTGCTGGACAGCTTGATCTGGCCAAACTGCACACCCGTGGCCGGCACGTCCTGCGTTTCGCCGATATAGTTGGCGGTGGTGCCAACAGCGATGCGGTTCATCGTCAGGTTGCCGTTGTCCATCGGCATGATGACAGGCTGGAAGCTCATCACCACCGAGGCGGGGCGCAGCAGTTCGATCAGTTCGCCGCTGACATCTTCCGGGATCAGGAAGCCGCCAGCACCGCCGGTCAGACCGGACTGCTGGGCGAACAGGCCCGAATGGCCCCAGCGTTCAGCAACGGCCACGGCAGTGTTGCGGTCGCCACCAGCGGCGGCCAGCGCACGCATGGCAGCACCAAAGCGCAGGCCCTTTTCCGCCTTGGGAGCGGCCGGCACGGTCGGGCGCACATCAGCGGCCGGCGCGGCAACAGGCGCAGCGGGCGCCTTCAGCGTGGCGACGGCAGCAACGGCCTTTTCGTGGCGGCTGATCTGGCCATCCAGATCGGCAATTTCCGCTTCAATCGAAGCGAACAGTTCGGCATCATTCACGGCGGCAGACAGCGCGTTCACCTTGGATGCGCGCTGCTCGCGGAGGGCTTGCACAGACATGCCCTGTCTCCTTCTTTTCAACAGCCGGGAAACGCCGGCACGTCCCTGATGCGCAGCGCGCAATCAGCCCTTCAGAGCCGCCAAACGCGCCTTGCGCTTGCGAAGCTCAATCTCTGCAGTGTCGTCATTGGCCGCGACCGGCGCGGCAGGTTCATCGTCTGGAACCGGCGCGACGGCAGCCGGCGCGTTGTCAAAGGCGCTCAGGTCGAACGCCAGCGCCTTGGCCTGCTTGGGTGCATCGCCGGCCTTTTCAGTGGCCAAGCCCAGCGCAATGGCCTCGTCAGCGTCGAACCATGTCTCAGCCGACAGCGCGGCCTTCCAGTCGTAATCGCCATTCTTGCCGGCAAACAATTCCACCTGCTGCGCGTCCAGCTTTTCCAGCACGGCGGCCTGTTTCATCAGTTCGTCAGCGTTGCCGGCGGTGATCGTCCAGGCCTTGTGCACCATGATCATCGAGCCTTGGGCCATGACCACCCGATCAGCCGCGGCAGTCAGGAAGCCGGCGGCGCTGGCGGCATAGCCGTCAACGTGCACCACCACTTCGCCCGGATAGGCGCGGATGGCGTTGGCCATCGCAATCCCGGCAAAGGCATCACCGCCCGGCGAATTGATGCGGACGTGAACGCGCTCGGCGGACATGCCCTGCAGCGCGCGCACAAACGCCTCGGCCGATGCGCCGCCCAGCCATGCCGCGTCGGCATCACTCGACACGATCACGTCATAGACCAGCAGCACCGGCTCATCGCCGGCACGCGCCACGATGCCCGCGCCCTTGCCCGCGTTGGCGCGATAAAAGGCGAACAGCTTATTCATTGGCCGCGCCCTCCTGTTGCGTCGGTGCGCCGGCCAGCGGCGCTGCATCATCACCGCCCGGAACCGGCGGCAGGTTGAAGCGCCCGCGCGCTTCGTTCTGTGTCATGATTGGACGCTCGCCAGCCCGGCCCACGCCCGTGCGCAGCGCGTCCATGAAATCCTTGAAGCTCGGCCGCTCCAGATCGCTGGTGTCGAACTCGCAAAAATTGCCGCCGCGCCGAAACAGCTTGCGGTTGAACTCGTTTGTGATCGCGTGCAGGTGCCGGCGCAGGGTGTAGCGGACAAAGCCGCTGCCCATCGCCTCGACGCCGCTGCCCCAACTGGTCGTCTTTTCGTTGTGCCCGATCATGAACGGCGGCACGCCATAGATGCGCGCGATTTCTTCAACTTGGAACTTGCGGCTTTCCAGAAGCTGCGCATCTTCCGGCGTGACCGTCAGCGTCTTGGCATCAGCGCCGCCATAAAGCAGCAGCGGCACAAAGCTGTTGCGCACGCCGCCATAACGCTCGGCCATCTGCTCGCGCGCCAGCTTCATTTCATCTGGGCTGGGCTTGGCCGGCGACGTGATCACCACGCCCGGCATCATGCCGTTGACGAAAAACTGCCCGGTCTGCTGCTGCGCCGAAAGCGCCACGCCGCCCGCGCTGCGCAGCTCGAACTGCAAGACGCTGGGGCTGGCGATGCCATCAAAGCCATCGCCCGGCACGTGAATGAAATCATCCTGGTCGTAATACTCAACGGCAAGATTGATGCTCTTGGCGTCAGGGAAAACCCCATAAACCAAGCGGCCATCCATCATTTCATAGGTCACAACACGCGACTTGCTGACCGGACGCAGGCCCATCACGTCGCCGGCCCGGTTGCGCAAGATCGCAGCATAGGCATCGCCGTGATACAGCCGCGACCGCATCAGGTGATCCCACCCGGCCGCCGCGCTCCATTGCGGCGCCCATTGTTCATTCAGCAGCCACCACAATGGGTCGCCCCAAAGCTGGCTCTTGGCGCCGTTGGTGAAGTCCATCGAATAGATGTTCATCGGCAGCGACGAAACCGCGCCAGCCAACAGCTTCACGCAGGCGTTGATCGCCGCCACGCTTTGCGCCGTCTGCTCAGTGACAGCCGGCAGGCCCGCACTGCCCGGCGCGTTCAGCGTGACAAAGCTGCCACCGCCCACGCGCTGCACCGCGCCAGAAGGCAGCCTGTCCATTTTCGCGCTCGGCCCGGTGCCGAACAACCAATCAGCCCAACTCACAGGAAAGCAAACCCGGCTTCGGCGGCGGCTTCCTTCGTCATCGTCGCTGCTCCTATCGCCATTGCCAGCGCGACCATGCCATCGATGCGGCCGGTCGATTTGGACTTGTCCAATTTCCTGTTGCCGCTTGGGTCACTCACAGAGACC
>NZ_JAUMBI010000055.1:7671-21818 GCF_032115815.1 Sandarakinorhabdus sp. | reverse complement strand
CGGGGACGGGGCCGTTCAACGCCGCAGCCTTGACAAAATGTCGCATTTTTCGCGTGTCAGAGGTTGCCGCAGCGCAGCAGGACGGCTAATCACGCTGCGTCGCAACAGCTGTTGGAAACCCCCAGGCCATGTCGGCCATAGCCTCTGAATATCTGCCGGTGCTGCTGTTCTTCGCAGTGGGCATCGCTTTTGCGCTGATCTTCGTCAGTGCGCCCATTGCCGTGTCCGGCCTGATCGGTACGTCCAAGCCGGAAGCGGTGAAATTGTCGGAATATGAAAGCGGTTTCCCCGCCTTTTCCGACGCGCGCACCAAGTTCGATGTGCAATTCTACCTCGTCGCCATCCTGTTCATCGTGTTTGATCTGGAAGCGGCCTTCCTGTTTCCGTGGGCCGTCAGCCTGCATTGGGGCGGCGAAAGTGCCTGGTGGGCGATGATGGAATTCCTTGGCGAACTCGGCATCGGCCTGGTTTATGCCTGGAAAGTGGGAGCGTTGGAGTGGGAGTGAACCAGCCCGGCGATGACCTGATGGTCACCAATGGCGGCATATTGCTGCCGGCCAACAACCGCGATCAATTCCTGGGCGATGTGTCCCAAGAAGTGGTGGACAAGGGCTTCCTTGTCACCTCCACCGAAGATCTGTTCCACTGGGCCCGCACCGGCAGCCTGTGGTGGATGACCTTTGGCCTCGCCTGCTGTGCGGTCGAGATGATGCACAGCTCCATGCCGCGCTATGATCTGGAACGGTTCGGGATCGCACCGCGCGCCTCACCCCGCCAGTCGGACGTGATGATCGTGGCCGGCACGCTGTGCAACAAGATGGCCCCGGCGCTGCGCCGTGTGTACGACCAGATGGCCGAGCCGCGCTATGTGATCTCGATGGGCAGCTGCGCCAATGGCGGTGGTTATTATCACTACAGCTATTCGGTGGTGCGTGGCTGCGATCGCATCGTGCCGGTGGATATCTATGTGCCCGGTTGCCCGCCCACGGCCGAGGCTTTGCTCTATGGCATTCTTGCCCTGCAGCGGAAGATCCGCCGCGTGGGCGTGTTTGAACGCGCTGATTTATGACGATTGTTGCGCCTGAATTAGGCAAGCACAGCTGGCCGGTGATGGCCACCCATGATGCGCTGACGGCGCGGCTGGGTGAAGTGCTGGGCGGTGCCCTGATCGACATGATCGAGCATGCCGGCGAAACCACCGCCGTGGTGCAGCGCGAGGCGTTGGTCACTGTGATTGCCGCGCTGCGCGATGCGACTGACCTCAAGTTCAACCAGCTTACCGATCTGTGCGGCGCCGATTATCCGGACCGGGCCGAACGCTTCGAGATCGTGATCCACCTTTTGTCGATGACGCACAATCTGCGGCTGCGGGTTAAGGTTTCGACTGATGGCCGCGCGCCAGTGCCGTCGCTGACTGATCTTTATCCCAACGCCGGCTGGTATGAGCGCGAGACCTGGGATTGTTACGGCGTGATGTTCACCGGCAATCCGGACATGCGCCGGATTTTGACTGACTATGGTTTCGAAGGTCATCCGTTCCGCAAGGATTTCCCGCTCACCGGCCATGTCGAACTGCGCTGGTCGGAAGAGCATAAGCGGGTGGTGTATGAGCCGGTGAAGCTGGCGCAGGATTTCCGCAGTTTCGATTTCCTCAGCCCCTGGGAAGGCACGGATTATTTGCTGCCGGGCGATGAGAAGGCAGGCAAATGAGCAGTCTCGGCAACGCTGGCGCCGCGTGGACGGCTGACGACACCACCGACGTGCTGCCCGCCAAGGACGGCAACGAAATCCAGAACTACATGATCAATTTCGGGCCGCAGCATCCCGCGGCCCACGGCGTGTTGCGGCTGGTGATGGAGCTGGACGGCGAAATCATCGAACGCTGCGATCCGCACATCGGCCTGCTGCATCGCGGCACCGAGAAGCTGATCGAGTACAAGACCTATCTGCAGGCGCTGCCCTATATGGATCGCCTCGATTACGTCTCCCCGATGTGCATGGAGCACAGCTATGTGCTGGCCATCGAGAAACTGGCGGGCATCGAGGTGCCGCTGCGGGCGAAATATATCCGCACGATGTTTGCGGAAATCACCCGCATTCTCAATCACATCCTCAACACCACTGCGCACGCGATGGACGTGGGCGCGATGACGCCGATCCTGTGGCTGTTCGAGGAACGCGAAAAGCTGATGGAGTTTTACGAGCGCGTTTCCGGTGCGCGTTTCCACGCCGCCTGGTTCCGCCCCGGCGGCGTGCACCAGGATCTGCCGGCGGGCCTGCTCGACGATGTTCTGGCCTGGTGTGACCATTTCCCCAAGGTGCTCGACGAGATGCAGGGCCTGGTGGCCGACAATCGCATCTTCAAGCAGCGCAATGTCGATATCGGGATCATTTCCAAGGAAGATGCGATTGCTTGGGGCTTCACCGGCCCGTGCATCCGCGCCAGCGGCGTGGCCTGGGATATCCGCAAGAGCCAGCCGTACGACGCCTATCATCTGATGGATTTCGACGTGCCGGTGTCGAACGATGGCGATTGCTATGCCCGCTTCATGGTCCGCATGCAGGAAATGCGCGAGAGCCTGAAGATCATCAAGCAGTGCGCGAAGGAGATGCCGGCGGGCAGCCACATCACCGACAATCGCAAGGTGGCGCCGCCGTCGCGCGGGGAGATGAAGCGCTCGATGGAAGCGCTGATCCACCATTTCAAGCTTTACACCGAAGGCCTGCACGTGCCGGCCGGCGATGCCTATGTGGCAACCGAAAGCCCCAAGGGCGAATTCGGCATCTACATGGTCGCAGATGGCACCAACAAGCCGTGGCGCTGCCACATCCGCGCCACCGGCATGGCGCACCTGCAGGCGATGGATTTCCTGTGCAAGGGCCACATGCTGGCCGACGCGCCGGCGGTGCTGGGTTCGTTGGACATCGTGTTCGGCGAGGTTGACCGGTGAGCAAGCTGGAAATCGCCGAAGCGATGATCGCGCATTATAACGCGCAGGATGCTGATGCCTATGTGGCGCTGATGAGCGATGATGCGGTGGAAGCCGGCTATCGCGGGGCGGTGCTGCGGGATGGGAAAGAGGGCGTGCGGTCCGGCCTGAAGGCGATGTTCGCCCAGTTCCCCGAAAACCGCGCCGAGATCATCACAGGTTACGAGCTTGGCCCGTTCGCTGTGTTGCACGAAAAAGTGTGGCGCACGAATGCGGGCGAACCGTTCGAGGTGATGAGCGTCTACAGTTTCGACGGCGACAAGTGCAGCCGCGTGGAGTTCATCCGGTGAGCGATTTTTCCGATTTCAACTGGACCGCCGAGAACGCCGCCGAAGCGCAGCGCCTGATCGGCCTCTATCCGCCCGGCCGCCAGGCCAGTGCGGTGATGCCGCTGTTGTGGCTGGCGCAATATCAGGTGCGCGATGAAACGGGCGTGGCCTGGCTGCCGGTGCCGGTGATCGAGTTCGTCGCGAACCAGATCGGCATGCCCTATATCCGCGCCTACGAAGTCGTCAGCTTCTACACCATGTATAATCTGAAGCCCGTCGGCCGCTTCCACGTGCAGGTGTGCGGCACCACGCCCTGCATGCTGCGCGGTTCGGACGACATCATGAAGGCCTGCAAGGACAAGGGCATGAAGAAGGGCGCCACCACGGCGGATGGCCTGTTCACGCTTACCGAGGTCGAGTGCCTGGGCGCCTGCGCCAATGCGCCGATGGTACAGATCAACGATCACAACTACGAAGACCTGACCTACGAGCGCATGACCGAAATATTGGACATGCTGGCGCGCGGGGAGGAGCCCAAGGTGGGCAGCCAGATTGGCCGCACCGCCTCGTGCCCCGAAGGTGGTCCAACGACTTTGCAGGAGATGGTGTGATGCTGGCCGACAAGGATCGCATCTTCACCAACCTCTATGGCTTCCAGCCGTGGAATCTTGAGGCGGCGCGCACGCGCGGCGATTGGGCCGATACCAAGGACCTGATGAGCGTTGGCCCGGACGCCCTGATCGACGCGGTGAAGGCCAGCGGCCTGCGCGGGCGCGGCGGCGCGGGTTTCCCGACCGGCATGAAGTGGAGCTTCATGCCCAAGACGCCGAACCCGGATCGGCCGAGCTATCTGGTCATCAACGCCGACGAATCCGAACCGGGTTCGTGCAAGGATCGCGAGATCATCCGCCATGATCCGCACAAGCTGATCGAAGGCGCGCTGATCGCCGGTTTTGCCATGCGCGCGCGGGCGGCCTTCATCTATATCCGCGGCGAATATATTGCCGAGGCAAAGGTGCTGATGGCCGCCGTGCAGGAAGCCTATGCCGCCGGCCTGATCGGCAGGAACGCCTGCGGCACCGGATATGATTTTGATGTCGTCGTCCATCGCGGCGGCGGGGCTTACATTTGCGGCGAAGAAACCGCGATGATCGAAAGCCTGGAAGGCAAGAAGGGCCAGCCGCGCTTGAAGCCGCCGTTCCCGGCCGGCGCCGGCCTCTATGGCAACCCGACAACGGTGAACAATGTCGAATCCATCGCCGTGGTGCCGACCATCCTGCGCCGTGGCCCGGAATGGTTTGCCGCCATCGGCCGGCCGAAGAATGAAGGCACCAAGCTGTTCCAGATTTCGGGCCACGTGAACAAGCCGTGCGTGGTGGAAGAAGCCATGGGCCTGCCGTTCCGCGAACTGATCGACACGCATTGCGGCGGCATCCGCGGCGGTTGGGACAATCTGCTGGCGGTGATCCCTGGCGGTTCATCGGTGCCGCTGGTGCCGGCGCACCAGATCATGGAAGCGCCGATGGATTTCGATGGCCTGCGCGATCTGAAATCCGGCCTCGGCACCGCTGCCGTGATCGTGATGGACAAGTCCACCGACATCGTGCGGGCGATTGCCCGGCTGAGTTATTTCTACAAGCACGAAAGCTGCGGCCAGTGCACGCCGTGCCGCGAAGGCACCGGCTGGATGTGGCGGGTGATGGAACGGCTGGTGACCGGCGATGCCGAACCGCACGAGATCGACATGCTGCTGGAAGTGACCACGCAGGTTGAAGGCCACACCATCTGCGCGCTGGGCGATGCCGCTGCCTGGCCGATCCAGGGCCTGATCCGCCATTTCCGCCCGGAGATCGAGGCGCGGATCGCAAAGCGCAAGGGCTTCATCCAGGTGCCGCACGCGGTGGCGGCGGAGTAACTTCCCAGGTTTCGTCATGCTGGCGCAGGCCAGCATCCACTGTGCCGATAGCGCCCTTGTGGCTGCCTCATGGGTCCCTGTCCCACGATGGATGCTGGCCTGCGCCAGCATGACAAGGGAGGAGGGGAGAATTGCCCTTTCCACTGGCCTTTTCGCACCGTTTCCCCTAATCCGGATGGGCATCTGAACCCCACCCGGAAGCCCCAAGAAAAGCCCAATGGTATCAACCACTACAACCCCCGCCGGTGAACCCGACATCCAGCCGATTTCCATCGTTACGGAAATGCGGACGAGTTTCCTTGATTATGCCATGTCGGTCATCGTTTCGCGGGCGCTGCCTGATGTGCGCGATGGCCTGAAACCGGTGCACCGGCGCATCCTGTGGGGCAGTTACGAAAACGGCTTCACCCACGGCAAACCCTATCGCAAATCGGCCCGCATCGTCGGCGACGTGATGGGCAAATATCACCCGCACGGCGACAGCGCGATCTATGATGCGTTGGCGCGCATGGTGCAGGATTGGTCGATGCGGCTGCCGCTGATCGACGGCCAGGGCAATTTCGGTTCGATGGACCCGGATGCCCCGGCGGCCATGCGCTATACCGAAGCGCGGCTGGCGAAATCGGCTGAAGCACTGCTCGCCGATATCGAGAAGGACACGGTTGATTACGTCGCCAACTATGACGGTTCCGAGCAGGAACCGACCGTGTTGCCGGCGCGCTTCCCCAACCTGCTGGTCAACGGCGCCGGCGGCATCGCCGTGGGCATGGCGACCAATATCCCGCCGCACAATCTGAATGAAGTGATCGATGCGGTGCGGGCCTGGCTGGCCGATCCGCTGATCAGCGTTGAAGGCCTGATGCACCATCTGCCGGCCCCGGATTTCCCGACCGGCGGCATCATCCTGGGGTCGAGCCAGCTCCGCCAAGCTTATGAAACCGGGCGTGGCAGCATCCGCATCCGGTCGCGCCACGTGGTGGAAGAAGGCCGCGGCGAGAAGCGCGCCATCGTGCTGACCGAAATCCCCTATCCGCAGGGCAAGAACGCGCTGGTCGAAAAGCTCGCCGACGCGGTGAAGGACAAGCGCATCGAAGGCGTGTCCGATCTGCGCGATGAGTCCAACCGCGAAGGCGTGCGCATCGTGCTCGACCTGAAGCGCGACGCGACGCCCGACGTGGTCCTGAACCAGCTGTGGCGCAACACGCCGGCGCAGCAGAGTTTTGCCTTCAACATGCTGGCCATTCGTGGCGGCCGCCCGGAACTGATGGGCCTGAAGGATATCATCCACGCCTTTGTGGAGTTCCGTGAGCAGGTCATCACCCGGCGGTCCAAGCACGAGCTGATGAAGGCACGCGAACGGGCCCACCTGTTGATCGGCCTGGTGATCGCGGTCGCCAACCTTGATGAGGTGGTGCGCACCATCCGTGCCAGCGCCAGCCCGGCCGAAGCACGCGAAACGCTGATGGCGCGCGATTGGGATGCAGCGGAAATCCGCCCCTATCTGGCGCTGGTGGAAGCCGGAACGGTGGACGTGGACGCGCCGACCATCCGGCTTTCCGAATTGCAGGTTCGCGCCATTCTTGATCTGCGCCTCAACAAGCTCACCGCGCTGGGCCGCGATGAAATCGGTTCGGAATTGCAGGAACTGGCGGAATCGATCGCCGATCTGCTTGATATCCTGACCAGCCGCGTGCGTCTGCGGTCCGTGCTGAACGCCGAACTGGATGATGTTGCCAACGAGTTTCAATCCAGGCGCCGTACCGAACTGGTGTTCAACGCCGAGGATATCGACGACGAGGACCTGATCGAAGTCGAGGACATGGTGGTGACCGTGACCCGCGATGGCTGGATCAAGCGGGTGGCGCTGGCCGAATATCGCGCGCAGGGCCGCGGCGGCAAGGGCCGCAACGCCATGGGCACCAAGGACGAGGATGCGGTGACGACGCTGTTTGTCACCTCCACCCACAATCCGGTGCTGTTCTTCTCGTCGGCCGGCAAGGTCTATCGCCTGAAGGTGTGGCGCCTGCCGGTGGGCAGCCCGCAGGCCAAGGGCAAGCCGATCAACAATCTGCTGCCGCTGGCCGATGGCGAAACGATCATCACCACGCTGGCATTGCCGGAGAACGAGGCCGAATGGGGCCGCCTGCACGTGATGTTTGCCACGGCGCATGGTGGCGTGCGCCGCAACGCCATGGACAGTTTCACCAGCGTGCCGACTGCCGGCAAGCTCGCCATCCGCTTTGAAGAAGGCGATGATGACCGGCTGATCGGCGTGGCGCTGTGCGACCAGGCCGATGATGTGTTCCTGGCCGCCAAGAGCGGCAAGGCCATCCGCTTCCCGGTTGATGATGTGCGCGAGTTCGTTTCCCGCACCTCCACCGGCGTACGCGGCATGGCGCTGGGCGCCGGCGACGAGGTTGTATCGATGGCGATCCTGAAGGGCTTTGCCGCCAGCACGGAAGAACGCGAGGATTATCTGAAGGCCGCAGCCTGGAAGAACGAGCCGGGCGAGCGGGTGCTTTCGGAAACCCGCATGGGGCAGTTTGCGGCGGCCGAGGAGTTCATCCTGACGGTCACCGCCAATGGCTTTGGCAAGCGCAGTTCGGCGTTCGAATATCGTCAGTCTGGCCGCGGCGGTCAGGGCATCCGCAACATCGCCGAAAGCGATCGCAATGGTGATGTGCTGGCCAGCTTCACCGCGCGCGATGGTGATGATGTGATGCTGGTGACCGATCAGGCCAAGCTGATCCGGCTGCGCGCCGGCGATATCCGCATCATGGGCCGGGCGGCGCAAGGCGTCACCCTGTTCAAGGTGGCCGATGATGAGCTGGTGGTTTCGGCCGCGCTGATCCCGGCTGATGAGGAAGCAGAAGTGGGTGACGTGCCGGACGTGCCGGAAGCGCCCGGCGAAGAAGCCTAATCGCTGCGAGCGGCGCGGGCCAGCAACCCGCGCCCAACGCCCAGCGCAATCAGCCACTGGCCGCCGAAGTAGAACGCCCACACCAGCGCGCCATCCGCCGTTGGCCCGATCAGCCGGCCACCGCCCAGGCGCAGCACCAGGATCGTGTCTGACAGCACGAAGGCGATCGCGCCCAATGCTGCCAGGCGGGGAAAGCGGCTGAGCCACAGGCTGGCCGCCATGCTGGTCAGCAGCACGGCATAGAGCAGGGTCTGGCCAAAGGGCATGCCGGCCGGGGTGAGCAGGGGCGGCATTGCCAGCCCGAACAGCAGCAGCAGCGCCGCCATCAGCCAATCCTGGGCGCCAACAGCGCGGCGGTGGCGGGCATAGAAGATGATGGCCACCAGATGCCCGGCGGCAAAGCTGGCGGCGCCGGCAATGAACAGGCCGGGCAGTTCCAGCAGCACATCACCCAGCGCGCCCAATGCCATGATCGCCGCCAGCCAGCGCGCGCCATCGGTGCGCAATTGCAGGGCCGATAGCGCCAGCAGCGTGACGCCGCTGCCCTTCAGCACGACATTCGCGGCCCCATCGAGCATGGGCGACAGCAAAAGATAGGCCAGTCCGGCGGCCAGCGCAGCCGTTAGCCCGACGCGGAACCGCACCGGCAGGCCGGCCAGCGGCAAGGAGGCGGCAAGGGCCGTCATTTCAAATTGATTCTTGCGCGTTGTGGCGGGTAGGGCAAGGGGCGGCCGCACACGCACCCCCAAACTCACTTAATGTTCATGTTGCAGATGCAAAAGAGCAGCATCACCTGTGCCTGTGGCCGGTTGACGCCGCCGCCATCGCGGCTTAGCTCAACCCCATATTGCTTGAGGGAGGCATGAATGAAGACGATCGCAACCGCCTTGGCGCTGGTGCTGATGACCGGAAGCCTGGGGATGGCCAGCCCGGTGCTGGCCCAGAAGAAGGACAAGGCTGCCGACAAGCCGGCACCGCCCAAGCTGTCCAAGCCGATCCTGGCCGTGGTCGTGGCCGTGCAGAAACTGCAGACCGCCGGTGACCATGCCGGCGCGCTGGCCGCTTTGGCCACTGCCGCCACAGTGCCGCGTGCCGAGAAGGACGACGCGCTGATCATGGCCAAGCTCAAGCTGTTTTCGGCGCAGAATCTGAAGGACAATGCCAAGCTGGAAGAAGCGCTGCTCGAAGCCGCCGAGGCACCGTCGATCACGCCCGAAGAAAAGCTGAACTTTTCCAAGTTCATCGCCGGCCTGGCGTCGAACCGCAAGGATTACCAGCTGGCCTGGAAATGGTATGAATTCTACCTGGCCCAGAAGCCCGACGATGTGGACATGCTGGTACAGGCCGCCAGCGTGAATGCCGCACTGAACAGCAAGCCGCGCGTGGCGGAATTGTTGGGCAAGGCAATTTCGCTGCGTGAAGCCGCTGGCCAGAAGGGTGATCGCAGCTGGTATGAATTCCGCGCCCAGACCGTGATCGACGGCAAGATGGAAGCGCAGATCATGCCGGCGCTGCTGGGCTGGGTGAAGGCCTTCCCGGAGCCCAAGAGCTATAATCTGTCGATCGAGCTGGTGAAGCAGCGCGCCGGCAACATGGATAACAACCTGCTGCTCGATTGGGGCCGCCTGATGTGGGCTGCCGGCGCCATGACCACCGGCAACAATTATCTGGAATATGCCGATGCCGCCATCGAACGCGGCATGCCCAACGAAGCCGACATGGTTTTGAAGGAAGCCATCACCAAGAAGCTGATCGATCCGAGCAAGCAGAATGTCGGTGAAATCGTGCGCCTCGCGGCGTCCAAGAACACCGAGACCAAGGCAGCGCTGCCGGGCCTGGAAAAGGAAGCCGGATCCAACCCGCGCATCGGGCTGGTGGTGGCCGACACGCTGGCCAATCTGGGCCAGCATGAAAAGGCCGTTGGCTTCTATCAGAAGCTGGTTGGCAATGCGGCAGTGGATCAGGACACGGTCAATCTGCGGATGGGCGCGGCCATGTTGAAGATGGGTAACAAGGATGGCGCCAAGGCCGCCTTTGCCGCCGTCAAGGGCGGTCCGCGCGCCCAGATCGCGCAATTCTATGGCGTGCTGGCCGACGCCTGAACCGGGCTGAGCGCAACTACATGAGGGGAGCGCGCTGCGGCAACGCAGCGCGCTCTTTTCATGCGCGGCCTTCGCCCCTATGGAAGCCAACCGCCGCAGCCACAGGAGTCGCCCATCATGTCATCCCGGATCAAGGAACCCCGCCTGGGCCTGACCTTCGATGACGTGCTGCTGGTGCCGGCCGCATCCGCCGTGCTGCCCAGCATGGCCGACACCTCGACGCGGGTGACCAAGGGCATCAGCCTCAACATCCCGATCCTTTCGGCGGCGATGGACACGGTGACCGAAGCCAATATGGCGATCACCCTGGCGCAACTGGGCGGTATCGGCGTGCTGCACCGCAACCTCACCGTGGAAGAACAGGCACTGGCCGTGCGCCAGGTGAAGCGCTTTGAAAGCGGCATGGTGGTCAATCCGATCACGCTGACTCCCGATCAGACGCTGGCCGATGCCCGCGCGCTGATGGCCAGCCACGGCATTTCGGGATTCCCGGTGGTGGAAAAGGTTGGTCCCGGCGGCGCGCTGGGTCGTCTCGTTGGCATCGTCACCAACCGCGATCTGCGCTTTGCCGAAAATGACGCGCAGCCGATTGCCGAACTGATGACGAAGGAAAATCTCGTCACCGTGCGCCCGGGTGTGACCGAATCCGAATGCCGCCGCCTGCTGCACAACCGCCGCATCGAGAAACTGATCGTGGTGGACGATGATGGCCATTGCATCGGCCTGATCACCATGAAGGACATCGTGCGCGCGGTGAACCATCCCAGCGCCACCAAGGATGAGGCCGGCCGCCTGCGTGTTGCCGCTGCCACCACCGTGGGTGATACCGGCTTTGAACGCACCGAGGCGCTGCTGGACGCCGAGTGCGACCTGATCATCGTGGATACCGCCCATGGCCACAGCGACCGCGTTGCCGAAGCGGTGGCGCGCATCAAGAAACACAGCAATTCGGCCCAGGTGATTGCCGGCAACGTGGCGACCGCCGCTGCTGCCATGGCGCTGATCGATGCCGGTGCTGATGGCATCAAGGTCGGCATCGGGCCGGGTTCGATCTGCACCACGCGCGTCGTGGCCGGCGTGGGCGTGCCGCAATTGACCGCGGTGATGGACACCGCCGAAGCCGCCTGGAAACTGGGCATTCCGGTGATCGCCGATGGCGGCCTGCGCACTAGTGGTGACGTGGCCAAGGCGCTCGCCGCCGGTGCCAGCGCCGTGATGGTGGGCAGCCTGCTCGCCGGCACCGAGGAAGCGCCCGGCGAGACCTTCCTGTGGCAGGGCCGCACCTACAAGAGCTATCGCGGCATGGGCAGCGTGGGTGCCATGGCGCGTGGTTCCGCGGACCGTTATTTTCAGCAGGACATCAAGGATCAGCTGAAGCTGGTGCCGGAAGGCATTGAAGGCCAGGTGCCCTACAAGGGCCCGGCCGCCAATGTGCTGCATCAACTGGTGGGTGGGGTGAAGGCGGCGATGGGCTATACCGGCTCCGCCACGCTGGAAGCCTTCCGGGAGCGGGCGGAATTCATCCGCATTACCAATGCCGGCCTGAAGGAAAGCCACGTGCACGACGTGACGATCACCCGCGAGGCCCCCAACTATCCGACCGGCGGATGATCCCCGCCGCACGCCTGCAGGCCGCCATCGAGATACTGGACCAGGTAATCACCGCTGCCCGCGATGGCGGGGCGGCGGCCGATACGATCATCCAGCGTTATTTCTCCACCCGCCGCTATGCCGGATCCAAGGATCGGCGCGCCGTGCGCGATCTGGTGTTCGCCGTGATCCGTTCGCTGGGTGAACGCCCGGTTTCGGGCCGCGCGGCGGTGATCGGCCATGCCCGTGCCCATGATCCCGAATTGCTGGCGTTGTTTGGTGCATCCGGCCATGCGCCGCCGGCACTGGTGCATGGCGAGCCCGCCGCCACCCCGGGCCTCGCCCCGGCCTGGCTGGAGCGCATGTTGATCGAGCGGTTCGGCGATGATGCGGAGCGGCAGGTGACGGCGTTGATGGGCCGCGCGCCGCTGGATGTGCGCGTGAATGCGATGCGGGCGGTGCGGGCGGCCGTGCTGGCGGATCATGCCGATTGGGAGATGTTGCCAAATACCGCCCACGGCGTGCGGCTGCCATCGGGCACCAACGTGGAAGCGCTGCCGGAGTATGAGGCCGGCCAGATCGAAGTGCAGGACGCCGGAAGCCAGATTGCAGCCGCCGCGCTGGTCGCGCGTGCAGGCGAGACGGTGGTGGATCTGTGCGCCGGCGCGGGCGGCAAGACGCTGGCGTTGGCGGCGGATATGGCCGGAGAGGGCCGGCTGATCGCCTGTGATACCGATCGCGCCCGGCTGTCGCAGCTGACGCCGCGCGCTGCGCGGGCGGGCGCTGCGGTGGAAACGCGGTTGCTCAACCCCGGCGCTGAAGCGCAGGCGCTGGCCGATCTGATGGGCAGTTGCGATGCCGTGCTGATCGATGCGCCCTGTTCGGGCAGCGGCACCTGGCGGCGCAATCCGGAAAGCCGCTGGCGGCTCAATCCGGCGCGATTGGAGCGCCTGGTGGCGACGCAGGCCATGCTGATCGAACTGGCGACCTTGCTGCTCAAGCCTGGCGGCCGGATTGTCTACATTGTCTGTTCGCTGCTGCCGGCCGAAGGTGAAGCGCAGTTGGCCGCCACGCCGAACCTTGGGCCGTGGCAGAGCCGCGTGCTGACCCCTGCTGATGATGGGTGCGACGGCTTTTTCATCGCGCAGTCATCCCGGCTTTGATAGAAGTAGCGGCAGGGAGACATTTGATGCGTTTCACGTTCCTGCTGCCGCTGGCCCTGCTGGCCACAACCGCCGCCGCTGCACCCGGCCGCGACGACCAGTTGAAGCCGGTTTCGCTGCAGATGGCTGCCGCCGGCCAGGCCGCGCTGGCCGCCGGCCAGCCACAGGACGCCATCGACAATTTCGAAGCCGCGCTGGCCAGTGATCCGCGCAATGTCGCGGCATTTGCCGGCATCGCCGCCGCTTATGAAAAGCTTGGCCTGCCCGGCAAGGCGGTGAAATATTATCGCGAAGCGCTGGCGCTGAACCCGTCCGACATTGCGGCGCTGGAAGGCCAGGGCCGGGCGCTGGTGGCGCGCGGCGCGACGGCGCGGGCGCAGATCAACCTCGCCCGCATCAAGGCGCTGTGCAAGGCCGATTGCGGTGCCGCGACGCGGCTGGAAGGCGTCATCGCCAAGGCGAGTGCCCAGGCCAGCGCGGCGCCGGTGAAGGCGAAGACGACCCAGGAATGAGCGGACGGCCTGCGGTGCAGGCCTATCCCAGCCGTGCCGCCGCTTTCGCAAAGGCTTCCACCGGCACGGTTTCGGCACGGGCTTCGGCCTTGATGCCTTCTGCTTCCATCGCTTCCAGCGCGCCGGGCAGGCCTTTCAGGCTGGCGCGCAGCATCTTGCGGCGCTGGCCGAAGGCAGCAGCGGTGAGTGCGGCGAGGCGGGCCGGGGTGGCGGTGCTGAGCGGCGTTGTGGGCACGAGGTGGACCACGGCGCTTTCCACCTTGGGCGCCGGCACGAAGGCGCGGGCCGGCAGGGTGAGGGCGATCTTGGGTGTTGAGCGCCACTGCGCCAGCACGGCGAGCCGGCCATAGGCATCATCACCTGGGCTCGCGATGATGCGCTGGGCGACTTCCTTCTGGAACATCAGGGTGAGGCTGGCCCACCATGGCGGCCATTGCGGGCTTTCCAGCCAGCCGGTGAACAGCGCGGTGCCGATATTGTAGGGCAGGTTGGCGACGATGTGAGCGCCATCGCCGGCCAATGCGCGCGGATCCACCGCCATGGCGTCGCCGCCCACCACGGTGAGCCGGCCATCGGCAGCGGCGGCGAGTTCGGCCAGCGCGGGCAGGGCGCGATCATCGCGTTCGACAGCATAAACCTGCGCGCCGGTGCGCAGCAGCGCGCGGGTCAGGCCGCCGGGGCCGGGG
>NZ_JAUMBI010000055.1:0-7661 GCF_032115815.1 Sandarakinorhabdus sp. | reverse complement strand
TCGAGCAGATTGGTATCAGTGAGGAAATTCTGGCCGAGCGATTTCTTGGCGTTGAGGCCGTGCCGGGCGATGACTTCGCGCAGCGGCGGCAGGGTGGTCAGGCTCACGACGTCAGCCGGCGGCGCGGCGGGCGGCGCATTCGCCGGCCATGCGGATGGCGGCGATCATGGCGCTGGGGGTGGCCAGCCGCTTGCCGGCGATATCGAAGGCGGTGCCATGATCGGGCGACGTGCGCACGATCGGCAGGCCGAGCGTGACGTTGACGCCATCATCGAAATGCAGCGCCTTCAGCGGGATCAGCGCCTGATCATGATACATGCACAGCGCCACATCATAGCGGGCCCGGGCGGCGGGATGGAACATGGTATCGGCGGGCAGCGGCCCGATCACGTCGATGCCCTCTGCGCGAAGGGCTTCGATGGCCGGGCGGATGATCTCCATTTCCTCGCGGCCCAGTGTGCCCTGTTCGCCGGCGTGCGGGTTGAGGCCGGCGATGGCCAGACGCGGGTTTTCGATGCCGTAATCGCGGGTCAGCGCCCGGGCGGTGATGCGGGCGCGGGTGATGATCAGATCGGCAGTGACCAGCCGCGGCACCTCGGCCAGCGGCACGTGCACGGTGAGCGGAACGGTGCGCAACGACGGCCCAGCCAGCATCATCACGGCATTGGCTGGCGAAATCCCACAGCGCTCGGCGACGAATTCGGTCTGGCCCGGATAGGTAAAGCCGATGGCAAACAATTGTGCCTTGGACACCGGCCCGGTGACCAGCGCCGATGCCATGCCCTGCCGGGTGATGCCGGCGGCCAGTTCCAGGCTGTCCAGCGCGCAACGGGCGCCGGCCAGATTGGGTTCGCCCGGCAGGATCTCGCCGGGATCATCAACCTGGATCAGCGGCAGTGCGCCATCAAAGGCGGCGGCCGCGGACGCCGGATCAGACAGGACGGCTATCGGCCCATCCCACACGGCGCGGATCGAGCGCGCATCGCCAATGGCGAGAAACGGCGGCAACCCGGCTTCATGGCGGCGTTCCCAGGCGCCGGCGATGATTTCCGGGCCGATGCCGGCCGGATCGCCGATCGAAACGGCCAATGGCGCCGGGGTGGGCACCATCAACGATAATCGACGATGGCGTCGCGCCGCAGATCGCGCAGGTAACGGCGGGCGCGCATGTTGACGCGCTCATCGTTCATCTGGGCGTAGATTTCCTCGAAATTGGGCGCCTTGGCCTGTACCTGGCTGTCATCGCGGCCGCACAGCACCAGCACGCGCAGGCCTTCTTCGGCTGAACCGAAGGCCGGGGTGGCTTCGCCGATCGACATGCGGCCCAATATGGCCTGCAACTGCGCCGGCAGATCCTTCATGCGCACGGCATCGTTGACAGCGACTTCACCGCCCACCTTCTGCGCCAGTGCCTCGACGCCGCCACAGCCGCCCATGTTCTGGCTGAGCGTACCGATTTCCTGCACCTTGGCGCGGGCCTGGGCTTCGGTGGTATCGGCCTTCAACGGGATGGTGAGCTGTTTCAGGCTGAGCTGCGCCATCAACGGATCGGCAGCCAGCACCTGGCGCTTTTCGATCAGCGCCATGATGGCGACACCGCCCGTCACCGGGATGGCATCGGTGACCTGCCCCGGCTCCAGCGCCGCCACCGCCGCAGACACGGCGTTGTTCAGCTGTTCGCCGCGCACCCAGCCCAGATCGCCACCAAGGCCGGCCGAAGAGGCTTCGGAAAACTGGCGGGCATAGGCGACGAAGCTGGCGCCGCCGCGTACCTGGCCGACGATGCGCGAGGCATCCTGCATCACCGCATCAAGCGTTTCGGGCGTGGCCGACAGGAAGATTTCGCCGACATGAAACTCGTCCTTGCCCTTGGCGGCGTTCAATTTGTCGATCACCTGCTGGACTTCATCGTCGCCGACATTGACCATCGGTTCGACTTTGCGGCGCAGCACCCGGCTCCACGCCATTTCGGCGCGGATCTGGGCCTTCAGGCTGTTGGACGAGCTGTTGTTTTGCCGCAGATAGGCTTCGAACTGGACCGGCGTGCGCTTGAAATTCTGGGCGATGCGCTCGAACGATCGGGTCACTTCAGCTTCGGGAATGCGGACGTCGTTCTCGGATGCTTCTTGCAGCTGCAGTTTTTCATCGATCAGGTTGCGGATGATCTGCAGGCGCAAACGCTGTTTTTCGGCGTCGTCGATGCGGCCGCCGTTGGCTGCCAGCACCAGGCCCAACCGTTGATCGATGTCGGTATCGGTGATCACATCGCCATTGACGATGGCCTGGGCCTTGCGAAGCGTGGGATCGACATCGCCCAGCACCACCAGTTCGGGAAGATCATTGGCCGAAAAGGTGCGGGTGGCCGCCTGGGCGAACAGGCTGGCGTTGCCGGTGGGCACTGCCAGAGCAAGTGCCATGGCAACAGCAACGACTGGGGCCAGCGCTCCGTTCAGAAATTTCACCTTCATTCAAATGCTCCGAAGCGCCGAAGCGCACCCCCCGATGCCATGTCCTTAGCGCAAGGGAAGCGGCCGGGGAAAGCGCTTGTTTGGGCCCAGTGGTTTGGGCCAGACCGGGCTGCAATGGCGCCCGGCGCCTGAACGGCCGCTGAAAACATCATTGACCCAGCGTCTTGAAGGCAATGCTGATCTGGAAATTGTTGCCGGGGCGGAAATCGCGGTCGCCCACATAGTCGCGGCGCCAACCAATGCCGAAGCGGAAACATTCATCCTCATACTGGATGCCAACCCGGTGGCGGATACCGCGGAAGCCATCGCCATTGGCCAGCGGATTTTCGGCCCTGGTGGTCAGATCGATGATCGCATTGCCGAACAGCGCCCAGTAACGCGCGATCGCCACGCGCCCGGCGATGCGCAGTTCCTGCCGGTCTTCCAGATCTTCCAGCGTGACGTTGCGGTTGAGCCGGATATAGGCCGCCGACACATAGGAACGCCGGCCACCCAGCGTAAGATCGATTTCATTGCGGCGAACGGCGAAATTGTCCTTGTCGAGCCGGAAGCGGTGGGTGAGCTCCACCAGCCGGCCGATCTTCAGGCTGGTGCGGCCCACCACATCGGAAACGCGGCCGCGAAAGCCGGTGCCATCGGCAAATTCGCTGCCATCACCGTTCAATCGCAGCGACTGGCCGATTTCGGCGCGCAGCTGCCAGCCGGGCCGATCGAGCGTATATTCGGCGCCATAGGTGAGGCGGCTGCCGCTTTCCACGCGATCAAGCCCAGGCGTGCGGTTGAGATCGAACAGCGACACGTCTTCCAGTTCGAAGGCGCGGGCATCTTCGTTGGCAAAGCCATTGTTGGCGATGCGCGGTGCGGCGACCAGCTGCACGCGCGGGCTGATCACCTGCTCGCCGCCGAAGGCCGGGCCGGCAAACGGCCAGCTGAGATCCACTGCCGCCAGTGCCACAGCGCGCCCGCGCCAGCCATCGCGGCCAGCGTATTCGGGGAAGGTGGCCAGAGCCGAATTGCGCACATCGTACAGATCGCCGCGCACCAGCCCGGTGAAGCTGATGCGCTGGCCGAGCTGCGTGTACAGGCTACGATCCCAGCGGCCCCAGCCTACAGCGCGGAACATGTCTTGCCCGCTCGAACGCGTGAGCAGCAGTGAATTGGCCCCCAGCCGCACCTTGCCGCCGGCAACGCTCCAATCGGGCCGCCAGTCGTAATCGATCAGCGGCAGGGCCAGTGGGATCTCGCCAGCGCGATCGGTGGCGCGCAGGCCCTGGAAATACCAGGCTGAAATCGACAGCCAGCTTTCATCCGTCACCCGTTCCAGCGCATAGGATGATCGCAGCGTATCATCAAAGCCCAGGCCATAACGGCGGTTGAACGTATCGTCGGAGGTGAGCCGCACCGAAAACACCGATCGCCATTTGCTGTCGTGCTGCAAGCGGCCCTTCACGCCCAGATAGCCGCGGAAGCGTTCACCCTGGTCCACTTCGGTCACGCCATCGGCAGCCAGATCGAACCGGCGCGAGAAGGTGAACATCCCATCGACCTGAATCGGGCCATCCTTCAGCAGCCGCCGCGCCTGGAAGGCCAGCGCCGGATTGGTGGCGGTGTAAAGCCAGGGGGTGATGGTGAAATCCTGATCCGGTCCGGTGGCGAAATGGATCGGCGCCGAAACACCCACGCCCAGCTGCCGCTGGATTTCCACCGCCGGCACCAGCACCCCGCCGGCGCGCGGGGAATCGCCATCGGGGTGGGAAAGGCTTGGCAGCCAGAACACCGGCACGCCAAACATTTCCAGGCTGGCATCGCGATACGAAATGCGGTGGCGGCCCTGATCATAATTGATCTTCACCGCCTTGATCTTCCACACCGGTGCCTGCGGGCAGCCTTCGCTGTCCACCACGGCGCAGGGGGAATAGACGGCGCGATCCATCGTGTAGCGGCGGTCGCTGCGCGTGGCGGCCTTCGCCCCCAGCCGGCCGCCATCGTTCAGCACCAGCAGCATGTTGGCGATGGCACCATCCTTCAAGCTGTCAGACAGGGTGATGCGGTCACCCAGCGCCTGGTTGCCGGACGGATCGGTGATCTGCACATTGCCGATGGCCACCACCTCGCCGGCCTTGGTGTCACTGCCGCGGGCATATTCCACCCGATCGGCCAGCAGCGCATAGCCTTCGCGTGACACCTTCACCCGGCCGCTGGCGATCACCAGCTGGCGTTCTTCATCATAACTCAGCTGATCGGCTTCGAAATCCACCACGTCGCCGGGCGCCGGCAGGTTGGTGCGGCGCGGCGGCGCATCGGGATCGCGGTTGGCCGGCTCCCTGTTGCCCAACAGGGCCGGAGACATGCGCTGCGCCAGCGCCGGCGCCGGCAGCAGCGCCAATGTGGCCGTTGCCAGCAACAGGCTGGCGCGCAAGACGGGGATGGCGGCGTAGGCGGGCACAACAGGTGCGATAGCCGGGCCATGCCGGGCCTGCAACCATCTGCTTGGCGAAGCGATGGGCGCGGCCTAATCAGAACCCCTGTTCGAATCGAAAGGGATTTTCATGCTCGCCATTTCCTATCTGGCCACTGTGGCTGAACCGGTCGCCGCGCTGGTGGTGTTTGCCGGAGCGGATGGCGCACTTTCGGCGGGCGCGAAGGCTGTTGATACCGCCGCCAAGGGCGCGGTGCAGTCTGCCGTCAAGGCCGCACGCTTTGAAGGCGGGGTGGGTGAAATCGTCGAGTTGTTGGCCCCGGCCGGCATTTCCCATGTGCGGCTGCTTGTGGTGGGCACGGGCCCGGCCGACAAGATCGATGCCAGCGTGGCCGAACGCATCGGTGGCGCCATCGCCGCCCGGTTGCTGCTGAGCGGCGAAACGACGGCGAGCGTGGATGTGACCGGCGTGCTGGCTGGCGATCTGGCCGCGCACCTGGGTCATGGCGCCGTGCTGCGCTCGTGGCGCTTTGATCAATATCGCACGAAGCAGAAGGACAAGCAGAAGCCGACGCTGACCAGCCTGGCCATCGTGGGCGCCGGCGACGTGACGGCGCACGACAGGCTGATGGCGATTGCCGGCGGTGTGGCCCGCACCCGCACGCTGGTTTCCGAGCCGCCGAACGTGATCTATCCTGAAAGCTTCGTCGAAAGCGCCCGCGATCTGGCCGCGCTGGGCGTGGAACTGACCATTCTTGACGATGCCGACATGAAGAAGCTCGGCATGGGTGCACTGCTTGGCGTGGCGCAGGGTTCGGTGCGCCCGGCGCGCATATTGGCGATGCGCTGGAACGGCACCGGCCGGGACGACGTGAAGCCGGTGTGCCTGGTGGGCAAGGGCGTCACCTTCGATACCGGCGGCATCAGCCTGAAGCCGCCGGCGGGCATGGAAGACATGAAGTGGGACATGGGCGGCGCGGGTGCCGTGACGGGCGCGATGCACGCCATCGCCGCGCGCAAGTCCAAGGCGCATGTGGTGGGCGTGGTTGGCCTGGTGGAGAACATGCCCGACGGCAACGCCCAGCGCCCCGGCGACGTGGTCACCACCATGAACGGCCAGACGGTGGAAGTGATCAACACCGATGCCGAAGGCCGCTTGGTGCTGTGCGATGCGATCTGGTGGGCGCAGGAAACATTCGGACCGGAAGTGGTGGTCGATCTCGCCACGCTCACCGGCGCGATCATCATCAGCCTGGGCAATGAACATGCCGGCATGTTCTGCAATGATGATGGCTTGGCCGGGCAGCTCAACGCGGCCGGCAATGCCGTGGGCGAGAAATTGTGGCGGATGCCGATCGGCGACGCCTACGACAAGCTGATCGACAGCGACATTGCCGACATCAAGAATGTCGGCCCGCGTGAAGGCGGCTCGATCACCGCGGCGCAGTTCATCGGCCGCTTCATCAAGCCCGGCGTGAAGTGGGCGCATCTTGATGTGGCCGGCACGGTGTGGGCCAACAAGCCGGGCGCGCTGTTCGACAAGGGCGCCACCGGTTACGGTGTGCGTCTGCTCGATCGCTTCGTGGCGGACAATTTCGAAGGCTGAAGCCGCCGCTCACGGCTTGCAATCAGGGGGCGCGGCCTGTAGGGGGCCGCGCATCCTTCATCCCGCACTGCAACACAGGAATTTTCCATGGCGATCACGCGCACCTTCTCGATCATCAAGCCCGATGCCACCCGTCGCAACATCACCGGCAAGGTGAACACGATGATCGAAGGCGCTGGCCTGCGCATCGTCGCGCAAAAGCGCCTGCACCTGACCCAGGCCCAGGCCGAGGGCTTCTACGCCGTCCACCGCGAGCGCGGCTTCTTCGGTGAACTGGTCGCCTTCATGATCAGCGGCCCGGTCGTCGTGCAGGTGCTGGAAGGCGAAGACGCCGTTCCAGCCTATCGCGCCATCATGGGCGCCACCAACCCGGCCAACGCCGACGCCGGCACCATCCGCAAGGAACTGGCCGAATCGATCGAAGCCAACACCGTGCACGGTTCGGACAGCGACGAGAATGCCGCGATCGAGATCGCGTACTTCTTCGCGCAGACCGAGATTGTGGGCTGAACGCATTAGCCTTGAATTCCGAAAAGGGCCGCAGCACATGCTGCGGCCTTTTTTCTTGTATCATTTCAAGCATGTGAGATCGCTGGCTGATCTCCAAAGTGCTTTCGAATCAATGCGAAGCCTTCAGAGTTTTATCATTTGAACAGAATTTTCACTATTCCTCGCTATCGATACATCAGAACCAAATGCCGAGGCGAAGATGTGGAACGACGATAATGCCATATATGATGATGGCGAATGGATTACTTGGACAGAGATAAACTCCCACCTTGCGCGGCTCGAGTTCGAAGCCGAGTTTCCACACTACGACGTTGAGCTAGTTCCAATACTCCAAAGTCTTATGCGTGCAGCAATGGATTACAATAATATTACTGGGAAGCACCTTCATATTTATGGAGACGTTGGCGAAATATTTGGCGCTATCACACATGGATTGAAATTGCATCGAGATTATGCACAGGGATCTGACGGCAAGATCGGCAATGATTTCATTGAAGTAAAAACAATTACGCCATTTAAGAATAGCGATACTGTTACGATCAATCTTGAGAGGCATTTTAGTAAGGTATTGATCGTAAAAATTGATGATAATTTCGACATAAGTTTGAAGCTGGGCACCTCCATTAACTCAGCTGAGCAGCGCGCCGGAAGGCTGTCT
>NZ_JAUMBI010000054.1:0-2433 GCF_032115815.1 Sandarakinorhabdus sp. | reverse complement strand
AGGCGGCCCGCTGCATACCAGCCGCAAGGGTGCCCTGCCCAATCCGCTGAACGCGGCCTTTGCTGAATCAGCGGTGCAGGCCGGCTACAAGCGCACCGACGATTTCAACGGTCCGCAGTTCGAAGGCGTTGGCCAATATGACGCGACAATCAAGGATGGGGAACGCTTCTCCGCGGCCAAGGCTTACCTGACGCCCGAAGTGCGGGCGCGCTCCAATCTGCAGATCATCACCGGCGTGCAGGCGCGGCGCGTGCTGCTGGAAGGCAAGCGCGCGGTTGGCGTTGAATATACGCAAGGCGCGTCGGTGCAATCCGCCATGGGCCGGGAGATCATCCTGTGCGGCGGCGCCGTGAACAGCCCGCAATTGCTCATGCTGTCCGGCATCGGCCCGGCGGCGCATCTCAAGCAGTTCGGCGTGGAGGTGGTTGCCGACAGCCCGGATGTGGGCGGCAATCTGCAGGATCACCTCGATGTGATCGTGCAATGGCATTGCAGCCAGCCGGTGACGCTCAACAACAATTCGAAATTCGTGAACAAGATGATCGCGTTGGGCAAATGGGTGTTCACCCGCAGCGGCAATGGCGCCCATATGCCAACGCCGATGGGGGCGTTCCTTTCCACCCGCGAAGGACTGGCCGCGCCTGATATCCAGATGCACTTCATGCCGGTGCGCGGCAATCCGCATGGCCGGGGCACGATGGATGGCCGCCATGGCTATCAGCTGCACGTCTGCCAGTTGCGCCCGGAAAGCCGTGGCACCATCCGGCTGAAGTCGGCCGATCCGCTGGCCGCTCCGGCGATCGATCCGAATTATCTGTCGGCGCCGGAAGATGTCGAAACCCTGGTGCGCGGCGTGGAAATGGCCCGTGAAATCGGCCGCCAGCCCGGCTTTGCGCCCTACAACGACGGCGAAGCGTGGCCAGGCCCGGAAGTGACGGATCGTGCGGCGCTGCTGGAGAAGATGCGTGGTTGGGCTGAAACCATCTATCACCCGGTCGGCACCTGCCGGATGGGCGTGGACGAACGAGCCGTGGTCGATGGCCAATTGCGGGTGAACGGCGTCGAAGGCCTGCGCGTCATCGATGCCAGCGTGATGCCCTTCCTGGTGTCGGGCAATACCAATGCGCCCACCATCATGATCGCTGAAAAGGCCGCCGATATCATCGCTGCGCGCACCAAGCTGGAGCGCAAGCTGGGGCTGGCGGCATGAGCAGCACGCCCTTCACCATCCCGGTGAACGAGGCTGAGGTCGCCTGGATTCGCGACCGTGTTGCGGCCTACCGCTGGTTTGAAGAGCCGCCGAACGCCGGCTGGCGGCACGGCGCCAACCGCGATTACATGCAGCGGCTGCAGGCGCACTGGCTGAACGGTTACGATTGGGCCGGCGCGGTGGCGCATCTCAACCGGTTGCCGCATGTGCGGGTGCGGGTGGGGGAAGATGGCGGCAAGCCCTTCCATCTCCACTGCGTGCACCTGCGCTCCAGCCGGCCCGATGCCCGGCCGTTGCTGATCGCGCATGGCTGGCCGGGATCGATCCTCGAGTTCGATGCGATCATGGAGCGATTGGCCGAACCGGAAGATCCGGCTGCACCGGCCTTCCATGTCGTGGCGCCATCCTTGCCTGGCTATGCCTGGTCAGACCGGCCATCGGCACCGATCGGCCCGCGCGAAGTGGCCCGCCGCTATGATGCGCTGATGGCAGCGCTCGGCTATGACGGCTTCCTCTATCAAGGCGGCGACTGGGGTTGTGTAATCGGCGGCTGGATGGGCCTCGATTCCACCAGCGTGCAGGCAATTCACCTCAACGGTTACGGCCTGCGCAGTGCCGACATGACGCCGAACACACCGGACGAGATGGCCTGGATGCAGAAGGCGGTCGCCATGCGCGAAACCGAAACCGCCTATCTGCAGCTGCAGGGCACCAAGCCACAAAGCCTGGGCTTTGCCATGATGGATTCGCCGATGGGCGTGGCGGCCTGGTTTGCCGAAAAATTCGTCGGCTGGTCGGATGTGGCGGGGGATTATACCGATCCGCCGTTCACCATGGATCAGATGCTCACCAACATCATGGTCTATCTCACTACCCGCAGCTTCCTCACCGCGACCTGGATCTATCGCGGCCTGTTTCTGGAAGGCGGATTCGCCATGCCGGCTGATCGCCGCGTCGAAGTGCCGGTCGGCGTCGCCGCGTTCCCGCGCGATCTGCTGGCCTTCCCGCCGCGATCGATGGTGGAACGCGGCTATAATGTCGCACATTGGACGACCATGCCCCGCGGCGGCCATTTTGCCAGCCTTGAAGAACCCGAACTTTTCCTGGCCGATCTCAGGGCCTTTGTCGCCAGCCTGTGAGCATGGCCGATCCGGTTTGGGAATCGACGCCGGGCCTCACCGCCTATCCGGCCGCTTTGGCCAGGATGCAGGCAATCGCGGCCG
>NZ_JAUMBI010000053.1:0-3364 GCF_032115815.1 Sandarakinorhabdus sp. | reverse complement strand
TGCCCCCTGTGCGGTAAGCGAACCCGGGCGGCCCTGCTGGGCAATGGATTGGTCGTAAAGATGCGTGGCATTCCAGCGCGCAAATGCCCCCATCGCCATAGGGTCGGTGGCTTCGGCGCCATTGTCGGACAGGAACACGAAGACCGTGTTCTCATACTCGCCGATGGCCTTCAGATGCGCCACCAGCCGGCCGATGTCGCGGTCCATCGCCGTCGCCATGCCGGCATAGGCCGCCATCGCACCCACGCGCTGCTGCCGTTCCTGATCCGACAGTTCCGACCAGTCGCTGCTGGTGTTCATGGTCACCATGGCAACGCCGACGGGCATCACGCCCCGGGCAACCGCACCGGCGCGGCGCTGGTTGCGCAGCGCGGTCCAGCCAGCGGTGTAGCGCCCGGCATAGGCCGCGATGTCGGCATCGGGCGCCTGTACGGGGATATGATTGGCGAGGAAGTTCACCGATGCCAGGAACGGCTTTCCGCTGGCCTTGCCGCTGTCGATATAGCCGATCATCCGGTCGACAATCAGGGTCGAGGAATAAAAGCGCGCCGGCAGTTTCGCAGGCTTGCCATCCTCGCTCCATTCGGTCTGATCATAAATCAGCAGATTGGGCTTATCTTCAAAATTGTCGGCGCCCGATTGGGCCAGCGCAAGCGCATAATCATAGCCGCGCGCCGTGGGCAGGCTGTCAGGCGTGTGGCCCAGATGCCATTTCCCGGTCAGATAAGTGCGGTAGCCGCCAGCGCGCAGCTGATCGGCAATGGTCACAACGCGGTTGTTGAGGTGCGCGTCATAGCCAGGCTTGCCCTGATGCTCCGGCGGGATCGTCTCCGGCATGTTGCCCAGGCCGGCACGGTGGTTGATCACGCCCGTCTGCAGCATCGCCCGCGTTGGCGAGCAGGAACCGGCGACATGGAAATTCGAAAAGCGCACGCCCTTGGCCGCGAGCGCGTCGATATTGGGCGTCGCAATCTCGCCGCCAAAGGCCCCGACATCACTGAACCCCCAATCATCGGCCAGCAGGATGACGATGTTGGGGCGTTTCGCCGGGGCCGCGTGGGTGCCGGTCGCAAGCAGGTGCAGCAGGGTCAGGGCGGCCAGAACCGCCGCAGGCCGGTTCCGTCTCATCGGATCAGCAAAGCGTCGAGACACCCCGCCTCCGCCAACAGCGGATCGATGCGCTTGCGCGCGGTCGCATCCAGCGCGGCATGGCGCGCGCGCAGATCGGCAAGGCATTTGGCCTGATATTTGAACACACCCTGTGTGTAGGGCAGGCCCATGGCGGTCATGCTGAAGGTCGTTTCGCCCGCTTCGATCGCGGCGGCATTGGCGAGGAGGAAGGGCATGTAGATATTGCCCACCTGTTTCAGCCATGCGGCGATGATCGGCGCAAAGGGCGCATCTGCTGCATCCCATTGGCCGTCGATGCCCGACATGTCGTCGATGTGAAGCAGCCAGCGGAAGCTGTAGGGATAATCCGCGCGCATCATTGTTTGCGCGGTCGGATCGACGCCAAGCTGCGACAACTGCCCGTACATGCCGAATTCCGCGAGGCTGGGGCGCGTGCCAAACAGGCAATGGCGATCAACGACATGCGCCTCGAGCGCCGCCAGCAGCGCGTGGGTTGACGCCTCGATCAGTGGGAAATTCTCCCGCGTGCAGCCGACAATCGCCATCCGCCCCACCTGCCGCGCGCGGAACTGTTCGGCAAAGCCCTGGCTCGTCGCCAGCCCGCCGCCCTTCATCGCGTCAAACGCGAGCCAGCGGCTCATCTGGATCTGGTCGACATCCTCCAGCCAGCGGTAGCCGAACATCGCCTTGGTCACCCACTCATCGGCAAAATCCTCGATCAGGTGCGCGATGAAGGCGCGGGCCGGGTCTGGCGGCACCGCCGAACGTTCGGCGTGGCGCGCTTCCAGATCATAGATCAGCGGGGTGGAATCGTTGTGGAACGTCCCATCGGGATATTCCATCACCGGAATGACCGGCGCCTTCACCCGGCTCAGCGCCTCGCGCGAATCCGCGCCATGGACCCACAGATGCGGAATCCGGCGATAGCGCATCAGCGCCCGCATCTTCATCGAATAGGGGGAACCAAGCGCGCCGTTGATGATGTACATGGGCGATATACCTCACGGAAGAATGGCAGTGACTTTACGGCGGTTTATTGACACTATCAATGCCATCTGATCGGCAGAATACCGGGTGCACAACGCCTTCCTCACCACAAGGGAACGGGGAGTGCACCCCACGAATCCTGATCACCCATTTCAGGATAACGTCTTGATTCAAAATATGGATCTTCGCACTTCGCAGCAAGACCGATTATCCTGAAACCTGGCCGAAATGGGCTGCCCTTCCCGCAAGGCTGATCGACAAGGAATATGGCACGCCCCGCGCTGCGCAGCCTGCCAGAAACATCAAGCCGGGCACTTCCCGGTGCCCGGCCCTTTCAGCGCCCGCCCGGCCGCCGCGCCGGTCGGTTCGCCGCCCTTCAGCACCTGCACGCCGTTCACCCATACGCTGGATACACCGGTGGCATATTGCGCCGGCTTCGCGAACGTCGCGTGATCGGTGATGGTGGCCGGATCGAACACCACGACATCGGCGAAATAGCCCGGCTTCAGCAGCCCGCGCTCCTTGATCCCCATGTTGGTTACCGGCAGGTGGCTCAGCCGCCGCACCGCATCCTGCAGCGTCGTCGTCTTTTCCTCGCGCACATATTTGCCCAGCAGCCGCGCGACATTGCCATAGGCGCGCGGGTGATCCTGGCTCAGCAGGAACACGCCCTCGGCACTGGGCGCGCCCGCATCTGATCCAAAGCTCATCCACGGCAGCGCCGTCTGCCGCTTCACATTGGCCTCATCCATCAGGAAATAAGCCGTGCCCACCCGGCTGCCATCCTCGATCACCAGATCGATGGCGGTATCCTCCGGGCTGGTGCCACGCATCCGCGAAACCTCGCCGAGCGTCTTGCCGGTGAGCGGCTTCAACGCGGGATTCTTGAAGCCCAGCAACAGCACATTCTCCGGATTGCCGGCCCGCTTGGCGAGATTCTCCCAATCGGCATTTTCGTCCATCATCTCGGCCTTCACCCGGGCGCGCAAGGCCGGGTCCTTCAGCCGCTCGATCCACTTTTCCAGCCCGCCCGATTGCACCCACAAGGGCATGGCCGCATCGAGCCCGGTGGCACCGGCGGTGTAATTGTACATGTTGGCGGTGATGCGGATGCCTTGGCTGCGCGCCGCCTCGATCTTGCCAAGGATGGTATCGAGCTTGCCCCAGTTCTTCTGGCCCGACATCTTCATGTGCCAGATTTCCGCCGGGCCACCGGATTCGCGCGCGATGGTGATCAGTTCATCCA
>NZ_JAUMBI010000052.1:0-1817 GCF_032115815.1 Sandarakinorhabdus sp. | reverse complement strand
GCACAGGCTGTCACGGCTGACCCTGCTTGGCCACTGGCAAAAAGGAAAGAGCGGGTGATTGCGTAGGGCGGGCCGCTTTTGCTCGCGCCTGGCATCGGGCAAGCTGTGGCCCCAGCACAGGAAGCCGATGAGCCGATGATGAATCTTGTCGAACATGCGGTGGTCGCCGTTGCCATCCAGATCGTGATCGCGCTCGCCACCCGCAACTGGTGGATCGGAGCGGCGCTGGCCTCCGGCTATTTTCTGGGACGTGAGGTGGCGCAGGCGGAATATCGCTGGATCGAACAATTTGGCGATGGCTTGCGTACCAATCTGCCGTGGTGGGGTGCGCTGGATGTCCGGTTATGGACCGAGCGGGCGCAAGTGGCGGACTGGCTTGGCCCGATCCTGGCGACAACGCTGGTGGCCGTCGTGATCACCCGGCGGCGAAAATCGGAAAATGGTGCCGGATGAGGGGATTGAACCCCCGACCTTCGGTTTACAAAACCGCTGCTCTACCGCTGAGCTAATCCGGCCCCCAAGTGCTTAGACGCAGTGGATAGCCGCTGCGCCCGCCCAACTCAACACCCGTTCGCACAAGCCGGATCGGGGGACCACCAGACGATGCGCGCAATTGTGTCGCCGGCGGCGACGCGGGGATCGGTGGTGATCATGTTGATGCGGCCGGCTGCGGGGGCGGTCACCGTTTCGACAAGGCCGCCAAAGGCGTCACGCACTTCAGCGATGGGTTGATCTTTCTTCACCGGGCTGCCCAGCGGCAGCAGCAGACGCATCCAGCCCGGCTTGCTGGCGCGGGCGGCGATGATGTCGTTTGCAATTGTCAGGCTGGCCGGCGGCGGCGTCAGCTTGCCGGGCAGCATCTTCATTTCGCGCATCAGGTTCGTCAGCCCCGATTCCGCCCGCGCGATCATCGTGTCGTCGAACATTTCGGGCCGGCCCAGTTCCAGCGTGATCGCCGGCACACCGTCATCGGTCAGCGTGTTTTCCACGGTGCCCTTGTCGCCCTTGTCCATCTTGATGATGTCGGGCGCCACCAGTTCGGCCATGTGGCGGGTCCGCGGCGTGGAGGCAAAGGCATACATCATGTAGGCGGTGCCGCGCGATTGGGTGTGCAGGTCCACCGCGCTGTCGGCATTGGGGCGGATCAACCGGCTCCACAGCCGGCCGGCAAAATCGGCGATGGCAGAGCCCCCTTCCTTGCCGGGCAGTTCGCGGTTGAGATTGGGGGCGCTGCGTGACCAGTCCGGCGTCCACTGCCGGGTCGATTGCAGCAGGCCAGGCGGGTTGAGGCCGGGCACCATGGTGACTGTGCCGGCCAGCTTCGCGGGATCGATGGTCGCTCCCAGCCGGTGCAGCACGGCGATGCCGTTGAGTTCATCACCGTGGATGCCCGCCGTGAGAACCAGGCGCGGGCCGGGCTGGGCGCCTTTGACCACAATCACCGGGATCAACCACGGCTGGCCAACCGGGCTCATCCCGGCGCGGAACCAGAAGCGCTGCACGCTGCCGGCCGCGATGTCATTCACGTCCAGCCGATCGATGATGGTAATGCCATCCAGGCTGCCGGCCGCTTCGGTGGCAGCCAGCGCTGGTGCGGCAGCCAGCAGGGCAAGGGCAGCCAGAGGCAAGCGCATCAGGCTTCGCCGGGGGCCGATGCGACGATGCGCAGGGCGTGGATACGATCAGGTGCAATCAGATCGCCCAGCGCGGCATAGACGGCGCGCTGGCGGGCGATGCGGCTTTGCCCGGCAAAGCTGGCGGCGCTGATCTTCACGGTGAAGTGCGATTCCGCATCATCGCCGCGATGGCCGGCGTGG
>NZ_JAUMBI010000051.1:6006-68458 GCF_032115815.1 Sandarakinorhabdus sp. | reverse complement strand
CGCCTTTTCCAAGCGCGGGCTGATCGCCGAACACGGCATCTCGTGGTTGTTGCCGCGCCTGATCGGTTTTGCCGCGGCGGCTGATCTGCTGTTTTCATCGCGCAAGGTCGATGCCGCCGAGGCGCTTTCGCTGGGGTTGGTGACGCGCGTTTTCCCGGCGGCCGAGTTCGAAGCCGGGGTGATGGCCTATGCGAAGATGCTGGCCAACGACGTGTCACCCCGCTCGCTGCGCGAAATGAAGCGCGAATTGTGGAACGCCCAGTTTGAATCGCTGGGCGAAGCCATTGCCGCTGCCGATGCCGACATGGCCGGCAGCTTTGCATCGGAGGATTTCAAGGAAGGCGTCGCGCATTTCCTCGAAAAGCGGCCGGCGCGCTTCACCGGCCGCTGATCCCGCGCCGGCCTGCCTGGCTGGGCTGGACGGCGATGCTGGCAGCGGCCATGCTCCCGCCAATGGGGCGGGGGCAGCCGACATGACAACAGGAACGTCTGCGGCATCGGCTGAGGGCTTGGCGCTTGGCCTGCCCGAACGGGTGATGAGGAAGGCGCAGCTGCGGCTGCTGCCCTTGCTGTTCTTCGCCTACATGATCGCCATCATCGATCGCGCCAACATCAGCTTTGCCGCCCAGACGATGAACGCCGATCTCGGCTTTTCGGCCAGCGTGTTCGGCTTTGCCGGCGGCATCTTCTTCGTCAGCTATGCCCTGCTCGAAGTGCCATCGAACATGCTGATGATGCGCTTTGGCACCCGCCTGTGGGTGACGCGGATCATGATCAGCTGGGGCGTGATTTCCGCAGCCCAAATGTTCGTGACGACGCCGATGCAGTTTTACGCATTGCGCTTCCTGCTCGGCGCCGCCGAAGCCGGCTTCTTCCCGGCCATCCTGTTTTACGCCAGCCTATGGTTTCCGGCGCAGTGGCGCGGCCGGGTCATCAGCCGCTTTTACGTGGCCCAACCGGTAACGCAGATCGTCATGGGCCTGATTTCGGGGCCGATCCTGAGCCTTGAAGGCCTGTCGGGCCTGCACGGCTGGCAATGGCTGTTCCTGCTGGAAGCCTGCCCGGCCATCGCGATGGGTTTCACCATCTGGCGCTATCTGCCGGATGCGCCGGACCGCGTGCACTGGCTGGCGCCGGACGAACGCCGCTGGCTGACCGGCGCGCTGGCCGCTGAAGCCAGCACCAGCACCGCGCATGAAAGCGTGTTCAAGGCCATTTCCGACCGCCGGGTGCTGATGTTCGGCATCGTCTGGTTTCTCTGTACCGGCGGCCTCAACGCCTATCTGGTGACGATGCAGCTGATCCTGGCCGAAAAGACCGGCTTTTCTACCAGCAGCGTCGGGCAGTTGACGGCGGTGTGCGGCGGCGTGGGCGTCGTCATGTTGCTCGGCCTCTCCGCACGTAGCGACCGGCGGCAGGAACGCTTCTGGCATGTCATGCTGCCTTGGTTGGTGGGCGCCGGCGCCTTCTTCGCGCTTGCCGTGTCAGACCTGCCGGTGGTGGCCATCATTGCCGCCCTGCTGATCGGCGCGACAATCCTGCCGGTGCATTCGATATTCTACGCTGCGCTGACCGAAGGCCTGCACGAACGCCACCGCGCGGTCAGCATCGCCGCGGTCAACACCTTCGGCCAGTTCGGCAGCTTCATGGCCACCAGCGGCTTCGGCGTCGCCCGCGATGCCACCGGCAGCTATGGCGCCGGCCTCGCCGCCATCGCGGCAGGCGCTGTGGTGAGCGTTGTCCTGTTGAACATCCTGCGCCAGCAAAGCGCGGCAGCAGCGACGCGGGAATGAGGACAATCGGCGGCTGTTGCCTTCTGCCGGTGAAGGCATAAGCTGAGCTCCAGCTCCCAAGGGGCGGCGTGTCGCGCAGCGTGCATCCAACATCATCCGGGGGACGATAAGATGACAGCAGCAATCCGCGTGGCCGTACCGCTCCTTGCCGGCCTGATGGCCCTGGCCGCAACCGCCCAACCCGCCGCGGACGCCGTGCCGAATGTCGTCCCCGCCGCCAAGCCGGGTCTGGCGGTTCCGCCGGAAGGCTGGGCCTATCTGCCCGAACTCGCGGTCCTCGGCCCGGCCGATATCTATCGCATCGTGCCGCGCCAGAAGGGCGAAGGCGGGCCGAAAACGCGGATGCATGTGCACACCAAAAAGAATGCCGGCATCCTCACCCGCGATGTCGATGTGCCGCTGACGGCGACGACGCAGCTCAAATGGCGCTGGAAGATCGACCAGATCCCCTCGAAGCTGCCCGAGACGGCGGCGGCCAACCATGACTATTTCAGCATCGCGGTGAAGTTCGAGAACGGCAAGGATCTCACCTACATGTGGAGCTCCAGCCTGGACAAGGAGTTCGGCTTCGATTGCCCGCTGCCCGGCTGGACGGGGCGCGAATATCATGTCGTCGTCCGTTCCGGCGGCGGCGACGTCGGCAAATGGCTGGCGGAAAGCCGCAATATCGCCGCCGATTACGCCAAACATGTTGGCCCGGAACAGCCCGGCCGCATCGTGCAGGTGTGGTTCATCGCCAACACCATCATCCAGCAGGGCGAGGCCACCGCGCATTTCGGCGACATCGTGCTGAACCCTGGCACGACGGGCAAGCCGCTGGCCGTGTTCTGAGGCCGCGTGACAGCGCCGCTTTGGCCGGCTAATCCACCATCATGACTCACGCCACCTTCCCCGCCGCGCGCCTGCGCCGGACCCGCATGACCGCCTGGAGCCGCGATCTGCATCGCGAAACCAGCCTGTCCCCGGCCAATCTGATCTGGCCGCTGTTCCCCACCGAGGGGCATGATGTGGAAACGCCGGTGGGCACCATGCCGGGCGTGTCGCGCCTGTCGGTGGATCGGCTGGCCAAGGCCGCAAAGGAAGCGGCGAGCCTGGGCATTCCGGCCGTCGCGCTGTTTCCGCACACCTCGGCCGATCGGCGCACTGAGGATGCCAAGGAAGCGCTCAACCCGGATAATCTGATCTGCCGCGCCATCCGCGCCATCAAGGATGCGGCGCCCGAAATCGGTGTGCTCACCGATGTGGCGCTCGATCTCTACACCAGCCACGGCCACGATGGGCTGCTGTCTGACGCCGGCGAGATATTGAACGACGCCACGGTGGATATGCTGGTTGGCCAGTCGCTGAACCAGGCCCGCGCCGGCTGCGATATCATCGCCCCGTCAGACATGATGGATGGCCGCGTCGCAGCCATTCGCACCGGCCTGGAGGCAGACGGGTTCCACAACACGCAGATCATGGCCTATTCGGCCAAATATGCCTCGGCCTTCTATGGCCCCTATCGCGATGCTGTGGGCAGCGGCGGCGTGCTGAAGGGCGACAAGAAAACCTATCAGATGGACCCGGCCAATGCCCGCGAGGCACTGCGCGAAGTGGCGCTGGACATCGCGGAAGGGGCGGATTCTGTGATGGTGAAGCCGGGGATGCCGTACCTGGACATCATCCGCGCCATCCGCGACGCCTTCGATGTGCCGGTGTTCGCCTATCAGGTGAGCGGCGAATACGCGATGCTGGAAGCCGCGATTGCCGCGGGCGTGCTCGATCGCAACAAGGGCGTGCTGGAAGCCTTGATGAGCTTCCGCCGCGCGGGCTGCAACGGCGTGCTGACCTATCACGCGCCGCTGGCTGCGCGACTGCTGGGGGCGTGATGGGCGAACACTTGCGCATCGCGGTATTGGGGGCTTCGGGCTATACCGGGGCCGAACTCGTACGACTGGCGCTGACCCACCCGATGATCGAGATCGCCGCGCTCGCCGCCAATGCCAAGGCTGGGCAGACGATGGCGCAGATCTGGCCGCACTTCGCGATGTACCCGGCGTTGCCCATGCTGGTGAAGGCCGATGCGATTGATTTCAGTGCGATCGATGCGGTGTTCGGTTGCCTGCCGCATGCCGCCTCGGCGGAGCTGCTGTCCACCATCACCGGGCCGCGCATCATCGATCTTTCGGCAGATTTCCGGCTGAAGGATGCTGCCACCTATGCGCACTGGTATGGCGGCGCGCACCCGGCGCCGACGCTGCTGCCAGAGGCCGTCTATGGCCTGACCGAATTTGCCCGCGAGGCACTGCCCGGCGCGCGGATCGCCGCCTGCCCCGGCTGTTATCCCACCGCCGTGCTGCTGGCACTGCTGCCGCTGGTCGCGGCGCACGCAATTGGTGGGGACAATATCACCGTCAACGCGCTTTCGGGTGTGTCGGGCGCGGGTCGTAGCCTGAAGGAAGCGAACCTGTTTGGTGAAGTGGCCGAAGCCGTTCACCCGTATGGCATCGGCCATCACCGCCACATGCCGGAGATGGAGCAGGAATTGTCGCTCCGCGCTGGCCGCCCGGTGACAATCAGCTTCACGCCGCACCTGATCCCGATGAACCGCGGTGAACTGGTCACCTGCATCGTGGAAACACCGCATGGGCCGGATTATCTGCGCGAAGTGCTGGCCGATGCCTACACAGATGAGCCGTTCGTGCATCTGCTGCCCGCCGGCGTGGCCCCGGCCACCCGCATGGTGCGCGGATCGAACCACGTGGTGATCAACGTGTTTGCCGATCGCGTGCCGGGCCGCGCCATTGTCATCGCCGCCATCGACAATCTGGTGAAGGGCTCGTCGGGCCAGGCCATCCAGAATTTCAACCTGATGTTTGGCCTGCCGGAAACCATGGGGCTGGAACAGGCCCCGCTGTTCCCGTGATCGAAACGCCTCGCCTGATCATCCGGCCGTGGCAGGAATCAGACCGGGTGCCCTTTGCCGCCATGGGGGCAGACCCAGAGGTGATGGCGCATTTCCCGGCGCTGCTCAGCCGCGCCGAAAGCGATGCGATGGTGGATCGCATCGGGCTGATGCTGGCCGATCAGGGCTTTGGTTTCTGGGCTGTGGAACGGCGAGACAGCGGCGACTTCATCGGTTTTTGCGGGCTGAACAGGGTCAATTTCTTATGCCCGGTCGCCGGCGAGGTCGAGATTGGCTGGCGGCTGGTGCGCGCAGCATGGGGCCAGGGATTTGCTCGTGAAGCCGCGCAGGTCTGCCTGGATTGGGGCTTCGCGCATGGCCTGACGCGCATCGTCAGCTTCACCGTGCCGGCCAATATGCGCAGTTGGGGGCTGATGGAACGATTGGGGATGCAGCGCCGGGCCGACCTGGATTTCGATCACCCACGCGTGGCCGAAGGCAGCCCATTGAAGCGGCACAGCGTCTACGAGGCGCTTGCATGAGTATTCACCCATTTGGTTTGGAAATGCCGCAGATTGCCGATGACGTGTTCATCGCGCCCGGCGCCCACGTGATTGGCAAGGTGAGCATCGGTGCCGGCAGTTCGATCTGGTTCAACTGCGTCCTGCGCGGCGACGTGGGTCGGATAACGGTGGGGGAGCGGACCAATCTTCAGGATGGCACGATCGTGCACGTCACCGGCGGCCGGTTCGATACCCACATCGGTAGTGACGTGCTGATCGGTCACGCCTGCATCATTCATGGCTGCCGGATCGAGAATCACGCCTTCGTTGGCATGGGGGCAGTCGTGCTGGATGGGGCGGTGGTGGAAGGCGACGCCATGCTGGCCGCCGGCGCACTGCTGACACCGGGCAAGGTGGTCAAGAGCGGCGAATTGTGGGCCGGGCGGCCGGCGAAGTTCCTGCGCAGCCTGACGGCGGCCGAGATTGCCGGCAATCGGGCCGGGGCGGCCGGCTATGCCAGGCTGGCGCAGGTCTATCGAACGGGCGGATAAGGCTTATTTGTCAACGCCCTTCACCTTGCCCCACTGGCGAGCGGCGGTGTAGCCAAGATAGCCGGTGCCGAACAGGGCATAGAGCGGTTCGGGCAGGCCATTCAGATAGCGGGTCATGCCGGCAGCGATATCATTGGCCATCTGCGGCTGGACAGCGGCGATCAGGCCCATCGGTATCGACCACATCAGCAGCGCATACATGACATAGAGGAAGCTGGGCCGCGCCCGGCTGGTCCAGGGATCATTGCTGGCGGATTCAGCGACAATGGCGGAAAGCTGGGTGGAAAGCAGCTCGAGCTCCTGGCTGTTCTGCAGCTTCATCAGCTCGATCTTCGCGGCGTCCCGCGCCTTGGGATCGGGAATGATCTTGTCGAGCAAGCCGGCAACCGGGGCAATCAGGGCATTGAGAATGGACATGAGACAAGCCTTTCCGGTGAGATGGAAGGCCTAATTTAACCATATTGGTTCGCGTAGGACAGGTGCCAAGCGCGCCATGACCGCTCCCCGTGAGAGGGGCGCAACCGCTTGACTGAATGTCTGAAGAAAATGGTCGGAGCGACAGGATTCGAACCTGCGACCTCCAGACCCCCAGTCTGATGCGCTACCAGGCTGCGCTACGCTCCGAGCCGAGGCGGGCTTAGGGGCTATTGCCGCCCGATGCAACCCCCTCAGGCGGCGTTCTCGAGCCCATATTGCTTGAGCAGGTCGTAGAGCGTCGGCCGGCTCACCCCCAGGAACTTGGCCGCCGTGCTGACATTGCCATCGGCGCGCAGCATCGCCCGACGAATGGCCTGACGATCGGCATTCTCGCGCGCGACCTTCAATGTAAGGGCGGCTTCGTCGCTGCTGTTGACCAGATCGAGATCGGCTGCGGTAAGGCGGCTGCCTTCGGCCATGATCACGGCGCGCTTCATGCGGTTTTCCAGTTCGCGCACATTGCCCGGCCATGGCCAATCGGAGATGGCGGCGATTGCATCAGGGGTAAGACCCTTGAAATCCCGTCCATTTTCACGCGCAAAGCGGGTAAGGAAATACTGCGCCAGCAGCACGGCATCACCGGGCCGTTCCTTCAGCCCGGGGATGCGCACAACGATTTCGGCAAGGCGGTAGAACAGATCTTCACGGAAGCGCCCTTCGGCGATCATCGCGTCCAGATCCTGGTGGGTGGCGCACACGATGCGCACATCAACCGGGATGGTCTTGCGGCCGCCCACCCGTTCAATCACGCGTTCCTGCAGGAAGCGCAGCAGTTTCACCTGCAGCGGCAGTGGAATATCCCCCACTTCATCCAGGAACAGCGTCCCGCCTTCGGCCATCTCGATCTTGCCGGGCTGGGTTTTCACGGCGCCGGTGAAGGCGCCTTTTTCATAACCGAACAATTCCGATTCCAGCAGATTCTCCGGAATGGCGGCGCAATTGATCGCCACGAATGCCTCGCCTGCCCGTGCCGAGGCGTTGTGCAGCCCCTTGGCCAGCAGTTCCTTGCCAGTACCCGATGCGCCCAGCAGCATCACCGAGACATTGGCCGTGGCAACGCGCTCCACCATGCGGGCCACCTTGATCATCTCGGGCGCAGCCGTGACGATGCCACCCAGCACCCTGTCACCCGTGTTGCCGGCTTCGGCGAGACGACGGTTTTCCGCTTCCAGTTCCGCCACATGATAGGCACGGCGCACGATCAGGCCGAGTTCATCAATGTCGACCGGCTTGTGATAGAAATCGAAGGCGCCCATGGCGATGGCGCGCCGCGCGCTTTCGCGGGCGCCGTGACCGGAAGCGACGATCACCTTGGTGTTGGGGCGCGTGGCCAGGATGATTTCCAGCGTGGCAAAGCCTTCCGACACGCCATCGGGATCGGGCGGCAGGCCCAGATCCAGCGTCACCACCGCCGGCTGATGCGTCCGCAACGCCTCCAGCGCGGCCTCACGGTCACCGGCCAGGATCACCTCCTGGTCCTCGTAACTCCACTTCAACTGGCGCTGCAGGCCGGCATCATCTTCCACCACCAGCAGTTTTGGCTTTTCACTCACGCCTGTCCCCCTTGCACCATCAGCGCGGGATCGCCGCCTGCGCCCCCGCCTGCGCCCCCACCTGCTCCATTGCCAGCAAGCGGCAGGGTGATGGTGAAGCTTGTGCCTTCGCCTTCACGGCTGGCCACGTCAAGCCGTCCGCCGTGGGCGCGGGCAATCTCCCGCGCTTCATAGGCGCCGATGCCAAAGCCGCCGGCCTTTGTCGAGGTGAACGGCTGGAACAGTTCCTGCCTGATGAATCGGGCCGACATGCCGTGGCCGCGATCGGCAAGGGCGACAACCAGTTCGGTGCCCGCCACCGCCACGTCGAAGCGGATCGGCGCGCCGGCCGGGGAGGCATCGATGGCATTTTGCAGCAGATGCGCGAACATCTGTTCCAACCGCGTGGCATCGCCGGAGACCATTGCGCGATCAGCCTTGTCGTCCAGTTGCAGGGTAAGGGCGGGCCAGACGCCAGCCCGCGACTTCACCAGCAGGCCAAGCAGACTGGCGATAGGCACTGGTGCATCGGCGGCCGGCAAACCCGTGGCGCGCTGCGACAGCCACGACAACAGGGCGTTCATCTTGCCCACCGATTCCTTCAGGGTTGTCACCATGTCGGCACGGAATTCCGGGTTGTCGGCGTGGCGTTCGGCATTGCGGGCCAGCAGGCTGAGCTGGCTGACCAGATTCTTGATATCGTGCAGGATGAAGGCAAAACGGCGGTTGAACTCCTCGAACCGGCGCGCTTCATCGAGGGCGGACTGGCCACGGCTTTCGGCGACATAGCTGCCAACCTGCCGGCCCAGTGTTTTGAGCAATTCCTCGTCTTCCCAGCCCAGCCGGCGCGGCACCAGGCTGCGGCCGATCAACAGCACACCGGCCAGCGCATCGCGGTTGAAGGCCGGCAGCACCAGCCAATAGCGCCGGTCCGCCGCCAGCCAGGCCGGAAGCTCTGGCGCATCGGGCAGTTCACGATCGCGCACCATTTCAAGATCGAGCAGCCGATCCTGCCGCAGCCAGTCCACCAACGGACTGTCCATGACCAGCGATTCAGGTGGGCGGTCGGCCATCTGCCAGGTGGCACCCGGGTTCAGGCGATCATCATCGGGCACCAGCAGCCAGCCGCCGCGCGCTTCCAGCACGCTGGCCACGGCCTGCACCACGCGTTCGGGCAACCCTTGCGCATCGCCCGGCGCCGAAACCGTGGCGATGAAGCGCAGCCACTCGTTGCGGTAGTCATAGCGGTAGCGATAGAAATTGCGCGCGATCGCGACCCGCAGCCAGGCCCGGAACCGATCCGAAACCAGGATCACCGCGGCCAGCATGATGGTGGCAAACATGAAGCTGACCTGCAGCAGCGTGCCCCAATTGCCGCCCACCAGCTTCAGCGCATAGGCCAGCAGCGACATGGCGATCAGGTAGAAACCAACGCCGGAGAAGGCGACGGTCTGGAAGGCAACGTTGCGCGATACCCGCGCGCCGCGCACCCAGGCGTCGCGCGTGGCAAACAGGAACAGCAGCACCAGCAGCGCATTCACGGCACCGCGGATATTGAAGAGATCGACCGAGGCGGGCGGCAGCAGGAAGGCCAGCGTGTAAAAATTCAGGTCATAGAGGAACAGGCCAGCCAAGCCGATGGCGAGCAGGCGGATGCCGGACAGCTGGCCACCCCGTGACGCGATGTAGAGATTGTGGCTGAGCACCAGACCGGTAACCGACGCCGCAATGCGGATCACCAGGAACAGGCTGGCCACCACATCGCCTTCACCCACAAGGGCGCTTTGCCCGGCGCCCGCAACATCGATGACGAACTGCAGGGTGAGGACGAAGCCGAGAATGCCGCCAACCCAGAAGGCCGAGCGACCCTCGCCCTCGCCGCCCAGCCATGATGGCCGCAGCAGATAGAGCAGGACGCCGATCCAGGCCCCCACCTTCAGGGTTTGCAGCCGCGAGATCCAGGGTTGCAGGCCGGGATCAATCAGCATGGTCGCAGCGAATGTACCCGCCCACAGCGCGGTTACCAACGCGGCGCCAGCCAGCAACAGATTGATGCCGCGGCGCTGCTTGGTGAGGGCGGCGAAAAACAGACCAACATAGGCGATCAACGCCAGCAAATGGCTGAGCAGGCCGACTTCGGTGAGCGCGATCACGCCGGCCCTCCGTGCGAACTGGTCTGAACTCCTGTCACGATCTGCCCCCGCACACGACTGGCCGCAGCCTATCGCCATGCGCGCCAAAGCGCCACCCCGTCCACGACGGCTGATCACTGTGATAGTGGTGATCATCTATCTTGTAATAAGCATGTATGCTATTTTCGAACCATGAACTCACTTGCCGCCACAGTGGAGCCGATCATCGCTCCCTTTGCCGCGCCCGATACGATCGGCGTGCTGGTTTCCGATGTGACTCGCCTGCTGCGCCGCCGGTTTGATGCCCAGGCGCGCTCCATCGGCGTTTCCCGCGCGCAGTGGCGGGTGCTGATTGCACTGGCCCGGGCAGAAGGCATCAACCAGGTTGGATTGGCCGAACATCTTGATGTGGAAACCATCACCGTTGGCCGCATGGTCGATCGGCTGGAAGACGCCGGGCTGGTGGAACGCCGGGCCGATCCCGCCGATCGCCGGGCCTGGCGGCTGTTCCTCACACCGCGGGCGCATCCGATCCTGAATGAACTGCAGGCGGTGGCGGTGGGTGTCCGCGCCGAAATGCTGGCCGGGTTGAGCGCCGATGAGGAAGCGGCCCTGCAGGGGCTGCTGCTGCGCCTGCGCGGTAATCTGGACATGCGCGAAGGATCGGCGACATGAACCAGCGCATCGATCCGCCGGTAGCGAGCACCACGTCTCCCTCTCGCTGGCGCAACCGCGTGGCCATGCTGTCCGTGCCGCTGCTGGTTGTGGCGGCCGGGCTGTGGCTGTGGTTTTCAGGACTGGGCCAGGTGACGACCGACAACGCCTATGTGCGGGTCGACAAGCTGGCGATTTCCAGTGACGTCACCAGCCGGGTGCGGCGGGTGTTCGTGGCCGAAAACCAGCCGGTGAAGCGCGGCCAGGTGGTGATCGAGCTGGTCGACACCCCGTTCCGCATCGCGCTGGCCCAGGCCGAAGCCCGGTTGGCCGATGCGCGCCGCCAGGTGCGCGGTCTGCGCAACGATACCGGTGGCAGCGCCGCCGATGTGGCGGCCAAGCGCGAGGCGCTGGATTTTGCTCTCACCGAAATGGAACGCCAGCAGACCTTGCTCGACCGCGGCTTTGCCACCCGCGCCCGGTTGCAGCAGGCACAATATGCCGTGGCCAATGCCCGCGCCGAACTGAACCGCGCCCTTTCTGACGACGCAGCCGCCCGCACCGCCGCCAATGGCGTGCAGGACGTGGAGCAGCACCCACTGGTGATGACGGCGGCTGCCGTGCGCGACAAGGCGGCGTTCGAGCTGGCGCGGACCAAGCTGATCTCGCCGGCCAATGGTATCGCCACCCAGACCAGCCGGGTGCTGCCGGGCCAGGTGATGGTGCAGGGCGTCGCCGCCTTCAGCGTGATGGTGACCGACAGCGCCTATGTCGAAGCCAATTTCAAGGAAACCGAGCTGCAGGACATGCGCGTGGGCCAGCATGCCGAGGTGCTGCTGGATGCCTTCCCCGATCACGTGCTGCGCGGCCATGTGGACTCAATCGGGGTGGGCACCGGCAGCGAATTTTCGGTGCTGCCGGCACAGAATGCCACCGGCAACTGGGTGAAGGTGGTGCAGCGCGTCCCGGTGCGCATCAAGCTGGATGGCAAGCCACCAGTGCCATTGATTGCCGGCCTTTCGGCTGAAGTGAAGGTGATCACCAAGTGAGCAGCGCTGCCCCGGTTGCGGCGCCTGCATCCGGAGCCTCGCCGGTCACCGTCACCCTGGTGGTGATGCTGGGCAGCTTCATGACCATCCTCGATTCCACCATCGCCAACGTGGCGCTGCCGCACATGCAGCCCAGCCTGAACGCCGCGGCCGACAGCATCACCTGGGTGCTGACCAGCTATATCGTCGCCACCGCCATTGCCACGCCGCTCACCGGCTGGCTTTCGGCGCGCATCGGTCGGCGCATCCTATTCCTGTGGAGTGTCGCGGCCTTCACCGCCGCCTCGGTGCTGTGCGGCATTGCCAGCAGCCTGGAAGAGATGGTGCTGTTCCGCATGATCCAGGGCGCCGCCGGTGCCTTCATCGCGCCGCTGGGCCAGGCCTATCTTCTGGATGTGTGGCCGCCCGAAAAACACGGGCCGGCCATGGCCTGGTGGGGGGTTGGCATCATGGTCGGGCCGATCCTGGGCCCGGTGATCGGCGGCTGGCTCACCGACAGTTTCGATTGGCGCTGGGTGTTCCTGATCAACCTGCCGTTCGGCATCATGTGCCTGACCTGGGCGGCGGCCATCTTGCCGGAACCGCAGCTCGAACAACGGCGCTTCGACATGACCGGCTTTGCCCTGCTCGCCGTGGGCATGGCGGCGCTGCAACTCGGCCTTGATCGCGGCCAGCAGCTGGACTGGCTGGAAAGCTGGGAAGTGCGGGCCGAATTCGGCATCGCCATCGCCGGCCTGTGGGCCTTTGGCGTGCACGCGCTGGCCACGCCGGGCGGCATCATTGATCGCGAACTGCTCACCGATCGCAACGCGCTCACCGGCATGGTTTTCATCACGCTGGTGGGCTTCCTGCTGGTCGCCACCACCGCGCTGCTGCCAACAATGCTGCAAACGCTGTATGGCTATCCGGTGGTATCGGCTGGCGCGCTGATGATGCCGCGCGGCATCGGCATGATGATGGCGATGATGGCAGCCGGGCAACTGGTCGGGCGCGGCGTTGATCCGCGGCTGATGCTGACGGCCGGCTTCACCATCACGGGTGCCGCCTTGTGGGGCATGAGCCTGTTTTCCCCGTCTCAGGGCGCACAGCCGTTCGTGATCACCGGGTTTTTCCAGGGCGCCGGCTTGGGTCTGATCTTTGTGCCATTGAACACGATGGCCTTTGCCAGCCTGCCGATGCGTCTGCGAGCCGATGCCTCGGCCATCTACATGCTGCTGCGGAACATCGGCGGTTCGATCGGGATCAGCCTGGCGGTCGCCCTGCTGGAACGCCAGACCCAGACCGCGCACGCCGATCTGGGCGGCGGCATCACTCCGTTCAACCTGCCCTGGGCCGATCCGGCCACCCTGGCGGCAGCCGGTGCCGGCAGCGTGGTCGCCATGCTGGATGGCGCGGTGAACAAGCAGGCATTGATGATTGCCTATATCGATGTCTATCGGGCCATGGCATTCATGGCCTTTGCCATGCTGCCACTACTGCTGGTGTTGCGCCGGCCGCAGCGGCCCGCATCAAAGGCCGACGTGGTGCATCTGCCCGAGTGACCACTCAGACTGGCGGCGGCGTGAGCCCCACCAGTTTCATCACCACCACTTGGCTTTGCATCACCACCAGCCACCACAGGCAGGCCCGGCCAATGCGGCCCCAACGCTGCCCGGCCATCAGCAGCGATGTGGCCAGCGCCGGCACCACAAAGCCCACCCAGATCACCCAGGCGGTGGCGATGGCCATCACCCACGGCGGGGCACGCGGCGGTGCCAGGATCAGCGCGCCGGCCAATATGGCGCACAGCCAGGCCGTGGCCAACAGCGCCACCAGCCAGCCGGCAATACCCTTGGGCCGATCGACGAACTGGGCAATCAGCAGGCCCAGCAGGGTGGCCAGCGCAATCGGGATGGCGTTGATAACGATATAGATCATTGCGCCAGCTTGCCGGCTTTCGCGCCCCATGCAAGGGAAAGCCGGCTATCGGAGGACTGAGAATGAGCGATTTGCCCCCCCTGCTTTTGGGCCGATTGAACCATGTCGGCATCGCCTGCGTTTCGATTGATGATGCCGTGGCCATGTATGGCCGCTTGTTCGGCGCGACCGTTTCGCGGGCCGCATTCGATCTGCCGGCGCAAGGCGTGCGCGTCGCCTTCATCGATGTCGCCAACAGCCAGCTGGAGCTGATCGAACCGCTAGGCGACGACAGTCCCATCCACGGCTTCCTGAAGAAGAACCCCAATGGCGGGCAGCATCATGTGTGTTTCGAGGTGAAGGACATCATTGCCGCGCGCGATGCGATGCGGGCGCGCGGCGCGACCGTGCTGGGCACCGGCGAGCCGCGCATGGGCGCCCACGGCGTGCCGGTGATCTTTGTCCACCCGCGCGATACCGGCGGGGTGCTGGTGGAGTTGATGCAGGAACCGCCGGAAGGCCATCACTGACAAGGAAAAGGCCGGAGCATTGCTCCGGCCTTTCCAGTCGCGGGTTGTGGGGCAGCCAGAGCCGCCTCGCATCAATCCTTCTTGCGGCCGCTCAGCAGCCAGCCAACCACGAAGCCCAGCGCAATGCCGGCACCCAGCGCGGCGAGCGGCTGTTCCTGCACCGTGGTGCGCACCTTGGCGGTGCCTTCTTCGGCAACCTTCTGGGCGCGTTCCTTGACTTCGCGTGCCTTTTCCGGGGCAGCGTCGGCCAGTTCACGTGCCTTGGCGGCGGCCTTGTCATAGGCGGCGTTGGCGGCATCCTTGGCCTTGCCGATCGCCTTGTCGGCCTCGGCCTTCAGACGATCCATCTTGCTGGCAGCGGTTTCGGCCAAATCATGCGCGGAATCGGAGGCGGTGGTGACGATGTCGTTGATGTCTTCAGCCATGATCGGGGCTCCTTCTGGATGACTCGGGAAATGTGTGCTGCCTGAAGGTAATGCGCGCGCTGCCCGATTTAAAGTCCGTATTATCCCCCTCAATCACTCATCGGTCGTGACCCGGCCACGGCCTGCCTTGACGCCAGACCGCGTGGCCTTCGCCACCAGCCGGCGCTGTTTGGATCCCAGCGTGGGCCGGGTGAGGCGGCGGAACACCGGGCGCACGCAGGCCTGTTCCACCATTTCGGCCAGGCGGGCGCGGGCATCATCACGGTTGCGCGGCTGATCGCGAAAACGATTGGCGGTGATGACGATCACGCCATCACCCGTGGCCTTGCGGCCAGCGATGCGCAGCAGGCGCTGCTTCACCGGTTCGGTCAGGCTGGGAGAGTTCACCACGTCAAAGCGCAGCTGCACCGCCGAGGAGACCTTGTTGACGTTCTGGCCGCCCGGCCCGCTGGCGCGGACGAACGATTCTTCCAGTTCGTCTTCGGGGATGGAAACGGCCATGCTGCGCTTTACCGAATCAGCAGAGGCAATTCCATGATCATCGTTCACCATCTGAACAACAGCCGTTCGCAGCGCATCCTGTGGCTGCTGGAAGAACTGGGCACCCCCTACGAGATCAGGCATTACAACCGCGATGCCGTGACCAATCTGGCGCCGCCGGAACTGAAGGCCGTGCATCCGCTGGGCAAGAGCCCGGTGATTGAAGCCGATGGCAAGATCATCTTTGAAAGCGGCGCCATCACCGACTGGATCATACGCAAACACGGGCAAGGCCGCTTCATGCCGGCGCCGGGGACGGCGGCTCATGAGGATTATCTGATGTGGCTGCATTTCGCCGAAGGTTCGGCGATGACGCCGTTTCTGCTGGCGCTCTACACGGCCCGGTTGGGCGAAGCCGCCGCGCCGCTGACGCCGCGCATCCAGGAACAGATTGGCGCGCACGTTGCCTATTTCAGCCAGTGCCTGGGGGAAAACGACTGGCTGGTGAACAATGAGCTCAGTGGTGCGGACATCATGATGAGCTTCATCGCCGAAATCGCCACCATGCAGGGCCTGGGTGCGCATTTCCCCAACGTGGCAGCCTATGCCAAGCGGCTGCAATCACGCCCGGCGTGGATCAAGGCCGCCGAGCAGACGGAGCCCTATAATTTCCGCATTGCTGGCTGACGCGTCGCCAGCAGATTGAGCGCCAGGCCGCCGATGATCAGCGCGGCGGCCAGCAGCTTCCACGACGGCAGCGGTTCACCAAGGAAAAGCGCGGTGGAGGCCATGCCGAACACCGGCACCAGCAGCGACGTGGGCGCGACGCTGGTGGCGGGATAGCGCGCCAGCAGCCATCCCCAGGCGCCATAGCCGAACAGCGTGTTGCCCACCGCCTGCCATGCCACCGCCGCCCAGATGGCGGGCGTGGTAGCCTGCAGGGCGGTCTCGATTGCCGGCCAGCCTTCGAACCACAGTGCCAGCCCGGCCAGCGGCGGCACCGCGAACAGCGATGACCAGGTGATGAAGCCCAGCATGTCCACCTTGCCGGCGGCGCGCTGGGCCATGTTGCCCAGGCTCCAGCCAAAGGCAGCGCCCAGCACGAGCGCGATGCCCACGATGGTGACCTCACCGCCGGTGTGGCCGGCTATCACCGCGACGCCGCCAATCGCCAGTGCCAGCGCGCCATATTGCAGTGGTTTCAGCCGTTCGCCGCTGGTCATCATGGCCATGGCGATGGTGAAGACGACCTGGCTCTGCACAATCAGGCTGGCGAGGCCGGCGGCGATATAGCCGTTAATTGCGATGAACAGCAGGCCGAACTGGCCGACGCCGATGGCGACGCCATAGCCGGCGAGGATGCGCCACGAAACGGCAGGCCGGCGCACGAAGAAGATAAGCGGGAACACCACCGCGGCAAAGCGCAGGGTGGCAAACAGCAAGGGCGGCAGGCTGTGCAGCGTGGCGCCGATGATGGCGAAATTGCTGCCCCACACCATCACCACCGCCAGCGCCAGCAGCAGGGCGCGGGGGCTGAGCGCGGTGCTGCTCATCGCGGTTTGGCGAGGAGGTGATAGGCCGCCGCCGCCACCAGCAGTGCCACGGCCACATTGGCCGCCAGCGGCCGCGCCGTGCCATCATACATGGCCGCGGCCAGCGCCGATGCGGCAGCTCCCATACCGAAGTTGATGCCGCCCATCAGGCCGGAAATCGCCCCGGCCCGCAGCGGATCGACATTCAGCGCCCCGGCCGAAGCATTGGCGGCAATGAGCCCGTTCGAGGAAAGCGCAACAAACACCAGCGGCAGAAACACCATGAGCGGCGCATCGGCCTGCGCTGCCAGCCATAGCGCCACCCCGGCCACGGCAGCGCCAATCGTGGCCCAGGCCAATATGGCATCGGGTGACCGCCGACGCAGCAGCGCACGGTTGATCTGGCTTGATCCCACCACGCCCACGGCGATCACGGCGAACACCAGCCCGAACTGGCTTTCGGAAAAGCCCCACACATTCACCACCAGATCGGGCGAGGCAGCGATATAGCTGAACAGGGTGGCGCCATTGGCCGCGCCAACCAGCAGATAGCCGATCAACCGCCGATGCTGCAGCAGCCTGGCATAGGCGGCCAGCACATTGTGCCCGCGCGCGGCAGCGGCTGTGGCTTCGGAACGGCTTTCGTCGAGCCGCCAGGCGACAGCGGCGGAAATGGCGAAACCAATGCCGACAAAGACATAGAACACCGCATGCCAGCCGGCAGCAGCCGCAATCCAGCCGCCCACCGTGGGTGCCAGCAAGGGCGCAATCGCGAGCACCAGCATCAACAGGCTGAAAATGCGGGCGGAATCGCGGTGGTCATACCGATCACGCACAATGGCGCGACAGGTGACCATGCCGGCACAGCAGCCAAGCGCCTGGAAGAAGCGCCCGATCACAAGCGCTTCGATGTTCGGTGCCAGCGCACAGGCAACGCTGGCGAGCACGTAGACGGCACAGCCGATCAGGATGGTCGGCCGCCGCCCGATCCGGTCTGACAACGGGCCGAAGAACAATTGCCCGAGCGCCATACCGACGAAGAAGGTGGACAGCGTAAGCTGCACCGCCGCCGCCGATGTACCGTAATCGCGGGCGATGGCCGGCAAGGTGGGCAGATAGAGATCGATTGTCACCGCGCCAAAAGCGGTCAGCGATCCCAGCAGCAGGATTTCACCCAGACTGGGCTGGCGGGAGGCAGGGGGCGCATGCACGCGCCGGGCTTTAGGGGGTGCGGGCCATCCGGTCGAGGGGAAGTTCACCCGGCCTTGCAGCCGCGCCAGTGCGCCGCAAGTGTTTGCGTCCACGCCTCTGCCCCGTTATCAATGCCGGCAAGGCGCAGCCGGAAATCGCGGTATCCGTCATGGTTGGGAATGGGCAACCGCGCTTCGATTATGTGGCCGGCGGCGGCGTCTATCATCAACGTGCCCGCCTTGCCGCCTAGCGCCGGGCCTTCGAGGCGGGACAGCAGCGCAGGCCGGCCCATCCACTGCGTATCGGCCAGGAACCGGCCGTCCAGCGCGCCAAGGTCAGCCAGCGTTGGCCCCTGCGGCCCGATCAGCAACAACGGCAGCCCGATGCGGAAATCGGCGCGCCGGTCCTGCCGGTTGGCGAGCCAGAGGGTCAGGCTGGCAAAATCGAAATCATAAAGATGCCAAGGCCTGGTGCCGACCGCAGTCGCCAGCCTCAGCTCCCCTTCGGGCAGGGCGGCGCGGGCGGTGATCTGGCCGCTGCCGTCCTCCTTGAACCACGCAAACGCCTGCTGCCGGCCATCACGGCCCAACTGGCCGCCAACGAGCTCGCTGGCCTGGCCGCTGACGGGATCGATCCGCGCCGTCACCAGTGCCGCCCGGGTGCAGCGCGCTCGCGCCTTCATCACGGCCAGCTCGCCGAGCGCCGGCACATGGACATGCACGGCCTCTGCCAGGCTGCCGTCGTCATTGCTGCGGCTATAATGCCAGGTGCGGCCCACCTGTCCTGCGGCGGGCGATGCCAGCAGCAGAAGCAGCACGGCGGCGCGGATCACGCCCTTGCGGCGCCCTCATCGACGGCGTTGATGCTGTTGTGGCGCAGTGCATCGAGCACGCTGCGCACGATGGCGGCAGCGTCCAGCCCGGCTTCGGCATATTGCTTGGCCGGGTTGTCGTGATCCTGATAGAGATCGGGCAGGCGCAGCGTGCGAACCTTGAGGCCGGCATCGGTCAACCCTTCATCGCTGGCCAGCGTCAGCACATGGCTGCCAAAGCCGCCGATGGCGCCTTCCTCGATGGTGATCAGCACGTCGTGCGTGGCCGCCAGCTTGCGGATCAGCGCCATGTCGAGCGGTTTGGCAAAGCGCATGTCGGCCACGGTGGTAGGCAGGCCGCGCGCGTCCAGCGTGTCGGCTGCAGCCAGCGCTTCGGCGAGGCGGGTGCCGAGCGACAGGATGGCGACCTTGCTGCCTTGCCGCACGATGCGACCCTTGCCGATTTCAAGGCGGGTGCGGGTTTCCGGAATGGCAACGCCGGTGCCTTCGCCGCGCGGGTAACGCAGCGCGATCGGGCTGCTGTCATGCAGGGCGGCGGTGTGCACCATATCGGCCAGTTCGGCTTCGTCGCTGGCCGCCATCACCACCATGTTGGGCAGGGTGGAAAGATAGGCGACATCGAACGAACCGGCGTGGGTCGCACCATCGGCACCAACCAGCCCGGCGCGATCGATCGCGAAGCGCACAGGCAGATTCTGCAGCGCCACATCATGCACGACCTGATCATAGGCGCGCTGCAGGAAGGTGGAATAGATGGCGCAGAACGGACGCATGCCCTGCGCGGCAAGGCCGGCGGCGAAGGTCACGGCGTGCTGTTCGGCGATGCCAACGTCGAAGCTGCGGTCCGGGAAGGCCTTGGCAAAGCGGTCAACGCCGGTGCCCGACGGCATCGCAGCGGTGATGGCGACGATGTTGGGATCGCGCTTGGCTTCCTCGATCAGCATGTCGCCGAACACGTTCTGATAGGCCGGCGCCTTGGGCTGCGCCTTGTGCTGGGTGCCCGAAACCACATCGAACTTCACCACGCCATGATATTTGTCAGCACTGGCTTCGGCCGGACCATAGCCCTTGCCCTTTTGCGTGACGACATGGATCAGCATCGGGCCTTCGGCGGCGTCGCGGACATTCTCCAGAACGGGGAGGAGGTGATCGAGATTGTGGCCATCGATCGGGCCGACATAATAAAAGCCCAGTTCTTCAAACAGCGTGCCGCCACCCTGGGCGAACCCGCGGGCATATTCATCGATGCGCGCGGCCGCCTTCTGCAGCGGCGGCGGCAGCACCTTGCCGGAAACCTGCTTCAGATATTCGCGCAGTTCCAGGAACTTGCGACCCGAAAGCAGGCGCGACAGATAGGATGAAAGCGCCCCCACCGGCGGCGCGATCGACATGTCGTTATCGTTCAGGATCACCACCAGCCGGTTGCCGGCTTCGCGGGCATTGTTCATCGCCTCATAGGCCATGCCGGCCGACATGGCGCCGTCGCCGATCACGGCAATGCCCTTGCCCGGCTTGTTCATCATCTTGTTGGCAACGGCAAAACCCAGCGCTGCCGAGATGGAGGTGCTGCTGTGCGCGGCGCCGAACGGATCATACTCGCTCTCGGTGCGCTTGGTGAAGCCGCTGAGGCCGCCGCCCTGGCGCAGGGTGCGAATCCGGTCGCGGCGGCCGGTGATGATCTTGTGCGGATAGGCCTGATGGCCAACGTCCCACACCAATTTGTCGTCCGGCGTGTTGAACACATAGTGGAGCGCCACGGTCAGCTCGACGACGCCAAGGCCGGCACCGAGGTGGCCGCCCGTCACGGAGACGGCATGGATCATTTCCTGCCGCAGTTCATCGGCCAGCTGCCGCAACTGCCCGGGTTCCAGCCGGCGCAGATCCGCCGGAATGTTGACCTGGTCGAGAAGCGGGGTTTCAAGCGTCATGAGAACGGCTCGCAGTGGCTGAATCTTAAGGGATTGCCCTTAGCGATTATGGCAGTGCCTGTCACCCGGACTGTCAGCCCCGTATGACAGATTCGTTGCCGCACCACGGCATGTACCTGATTTCACGCACAATTGGCGCAGATGCCGCGCACTTCGATCACCGGGCGCACCGGGGTGAAGCCGGCGGCCCGAGCGGCCGCCCGCACATCACCCGTGATGCGATCATCATCAACATGAGTCGCCCCGCCGCAGCGGTCACACACCAGGAAAATGCAATCGTGCGGGCAATCGGGGTGGACATTGGCGATAAAGGCGTTGGCGCTTTCGACCCGGCTGGCCACGTTGTTGGCCACGAACAGATCCAGGATGCGATAGACGCTGTTAGCGGCAATGCGGCGACCGCTGGCCGTGGAGACCGCATCGGTCACATCATAGGCCGAAACCGGCCGATCATATCCGGCCAGCGCGGCAAACACGGTTGCGCGCAGCGGCGTCCATTGCTCGCCGGCGCCTTTCAGGCGGGCCTGGGCGGCGGCGGCGAGATCGGCCCGGCTGTGATGCTGGCCATGGCTGTGGTCGGGATGTGCCATGATCTGCATATCGGGCTTTGCGGCCCGCCATGCAATACGGTGGCTGCTTCAAGCGACGCGGAGCGCCTTCATGTTCTGCCAGTGCGCAAACGCCAGGATCGCCACGCCGGCCACCGAGACGAGCATTTCGGCAACGGCGCCATGTTCGACAGCCAGCGAAATCGCCATCACCGCCAGACCGACAACACCCATCATCCCGATGTCGCTGCGGCCATGCCGGCGCCAACCGCGCCAAAGCGCCACGGCCGCCAACGGCATGGCCAGCATCAGGCCGATGAAGTGGACGCGATGATCCAGCCAGTCACCCGTGAGCGCGAACACGGTCAGCAGCACGAACCCGGCCATGCAATGCAGCAGGCAAAGACCCGACAGGCCGATGGCGATTCGATCGAGGAGGCTGCTGGGGGACGGCACGTGATTGGTGTTACATTATTACATCCTTGTCGACAACCCCCCTTGGGCTGGCCAAGCTCCGAACGGCGGGCGCGTTGCCATGCAAACTGCCGGCCGCTAGGACAGCTTTGTTCCCTGATCTGGAGATTGCCCGATGCGCGCCCTTGTTGCCCTGCTGCTTGCCAGCGTTGCCGCCCCGACGCTGGCTGCGCCGGATCTGGCGATGGTGGCGCGGATCACCGATGAAGCCATGAACCGTGGTGAAGTGGTGGAAACCGTCGCCTATCTGACCGACCGGATCGGGCCGCGCATGACCAATTCGCCCGGCATGCGCGTCGCCGAACGCTGGACGCAGGACAAGTTCAAGGGCTGGGGCCTGACCAACGTGCGCACCGAAGGCTTTGATTTCGGACGGGGATGGTCGATCGAGCGGGCCAGCGTCGTGATGCAATCGCCCCGCCAGTTGCGCATGCGCACCCTGCCCGTGGCCTGGACGCCGGGCACGCCGGCTGGCGGCATCACTGCGCCGGTGGTGGTCGCACCGCTGAGCAAGCCGAGCCACTTTGCCGAATGGGCCGGCAAGCTGAAGGGCAAGATCGTCGCCGTCAGCCTCCCGCGCCCACCGGCCGATGCCACCAAGCCGGGCTTTGTGCGGATGGACGACAAGGCGATCGGCGAACTCGATGAGTATCAGCAGCCGGTGACCGCGGCCGACGATGGGGACGGCTGGTTCAAGTTCATCCAGTTCGGCAAGCAGCTCGACGAGTTCCTGGCCAAGGAAGGCGCCGTGGGCTGGGTGCGCATGAGTTACCGCGACAACGGCCTGCTGCATGGCGAGGGCTATCAGCACCGCGACACGCCCAAGCTGCCGGGCCTGGAACTGACGGCCGAGGATTATCGCCGGCTGGCACGGCTGGCCAAGCAGGGCGAGGTGGTGCTGACCATCGATTCGCAGGTGAAGTTCGACGACAGCGATCCCAATGGTTACAACGTGTTGGCCGATATTCCCGGCAGCGACGCCAAGGCGGGTTACGTGATGGCCGGCGCCCACCTTGATAGCTGGGTGGCCGCCGATGGCGCTGCCGACAATGGCGCCGGTTCGGCGGTGGTGATGGAGGCCGCGCGCATCCTGGCGGCGCTGAAGGTGAAGCCGAAACGCACGATCCGCTTTGCGCTGTGGTCGGGTGAGGAACAGGGCCTCTATGGCTCGGCCAACTATATCGAACGCCACTTCGCCAGGCGTCCGGCCAACCCCGATCCGATCAAGGCCCGGCTGAGCTATGATTTCAAGCTGGGCCAGTATCCGATCGAAAAGAAGGCCGATTACAATCTGTTGGCGGCCTATTTCAACATGGATAACGGCGGCGGCAAGTTCCGCGGCATCCATGCCGAAGGCAATTTCGCGGCCGTTCCCATCCTGCAGGAATGGCTGTCGCCCTTTGCCAGCATGGGTGCCAGCACAGTCGTCGCCAGCCCGACCGGCGGCACCGATCATGAATTCATGCAGGCCATCGGCCTGCCCGCGTTCCAGTTCATCCAGGATCCGCTGGATTATGGCACGACCGTGCATCACAGCAGCGTCGACACCTTCGATCACCTGCGCCCGCAAGATCTGCGTCAGGCATCGGTGATCCTGGCCTCATTGCTGTGGGAAGCCGCCAATGCCGACAAGCCGCTTCCGGCCAAGCCGTTGCCAAACAAGCCGAAAATGACTGATCCCTTCCGTTATGAGGATCCCGACAAGAAGGATTGATGCGGCATCAGGTGGGGTTGGCCACGGGCGGCTTTCGGCCTAGGGAGGCGGCCATGGCCTCCCTTGCCGCCTCCCTGCCCCGTTCCGATGCCCGCCCGCGCGCGGTTGCGTCGTGGCTGCTCGGCATTGCTTTGCTGGTATTCGCTATGGTCGTGGTTGGCGGCATCACGCGGCTGACGGAGAGCGGTTTGTCGATCACCCGCTGGGATGTGGTATCAGGCACGCTGCCGCCGTTGACAGAAAGCGAATGGTTGCAGCAGTTTACGCTGTATCAGCAATCCAGCCAGTATCAGTTGATGAACCGCGGCATGAGCCTGACCGAGTTCAAGGGCATTTTCTTCTGGGAATATGTCCACCGCCTGCTGGGCCGCCTCATCGGCCTGGCCTTTGCGCTGCCGCTGCTGTGGTTCTGGATTCGCCGCCAGATTCCAGCTGGTTACAAGCCGCGCCTGCTCGCCCTGTTTGCGTTGGGCGGCCTGCAGGGCGCCATCGGCTGGTGGATGGTCGCCTCTGGCCTTGTCGATCGCACCGAGGTGGCGCCGGAACGGCTGGCGGTGCATTTGTCCAATGCTTTGATCATCATGGCCGGCTGTATCTGGACCGGGCTTGATCTCATCGACGGCGATGCGCCCCGCCATGATCGTCCCCGTGCCTGGGTGTGGCCGCTCACCATATTGCTCAGCCTCCAGATCGTCTGGGGCGCCTTCACCGCCGGCTTGCGCGCCGGCCATGCCAGCGACACCTGGCCGCTGATGTTCGGCGTGCTGGTGCCCGACGGGATCCTGGGCAGCGCCATCGACGCGGTCAGCGATCCGGTGAGCGTGCAGTTCATCCACCGCAGCCTGGCCTGGATTGCCGCCGGCGGTGTGCTGGCGGTGGCCGCGCAGTTGTGGCGCGCGGGCGGCGGGGTCCGGGCGCTGGCGATGGGTGGCGTTGTGCTGGCGCAGTTCGTGCTGGGCGTTTCCGTCATCCTGAATCACGTGCCGGTCTGGCTCGGCGTCGCGCACCAAGCCGGCGCGGCGCTGCTGGTGGCAGCCATGGTCTGGGCGGCGCACTGGTCAAGAAGGGGTCCTGCATGACCGCGAAGAATGTGCTCGGCGGGCCGCTCGTCCCCTGCTCGCTGGAACCGCTGACCGGCTGGTATCGCGACGGCTGCTGCAACACGGATGCAGCCGATATCGGCCTGCACACCGTGTGCGCTGTGATGACCGATGAGTTCCTCGCCTTCAGCAAATCCGCTGGCAACGATCTGTCCACGCCGCGCCCGGAATATGGCTTTCCCGGCCTGAACCCCGGCGACCGCTGGTGCCTGTGCGCCCGCCGCTGGGAAGATGCCCGCGTGGCCGGCTTCGCGCCGGAAGTGGTGCTGGAAGCCACCCACGAGACGACTCTGGAAGTGACCATGTTGGGCCACCTCCAGGCCCACGCCGTGTGATCATCCCGTGGGACGGCGCGGACTTCGCCGGCGCCAAGCTGGCGGCGCTGGTTGACGACCACATCCTGACCTACCGCCGCGACACGAAGCCCAACATCCCCTGGCCCGGCCTGATCGATCTGCCCGGTGGCGGCCGCGAGGGCGATGAAAGCCCGGCAGCTTGCGTCCTGCGCGAACTCCACGAGGAATTCGGTCTGCACTTGCCCGAATCCCGCCTCTGGTGGGCCCGCCCCTTTCCGGCGATGGATGCGCGCAGTGGTTCCTTGGGCCGCACCGGCTGGTTCCTCGCCGTCACGATCACCCATGCCGAAATCGCCGCCATCCGCTTCGGCGATGAAGGCCACAGCCCGCAACTGCTTGGGGTGGCGGATTTTCTGGCCGCCAGCGACGCGATTGCGCCGCTGCAACAGCGCCTGCGGCTGGTGCTGGAAACGCCGCGAAACGGCGCGGTGCTATAATACCACAGGCCAAAAACCCCGGTTTTTCCTTGACCTGCGCGGGGCTTTGCACGATACGCCGGCTCGACGCCGGGGCCAAAACCTCGGCCGTTTCGCATTTTGAAGAATGGAATCAACGCCATGCTCTCCCGGACCACCGCCTCGGCCAAACCGGCCGACATTGAAAAGAAGTGGCTGCTGATCGATGCCGAAGGCCTCGTCGTTGGCCGTCTCGCCTCGATCATCGCCAACCGCCTGCGCGGCAAGCACAAGACTAATTACACCCCGCACGTCGATTGCGGTGACAACGTGATTGTCATCAACGCAGACAAGGTGCGCTTCACCGGCAAGAAGACCACGGACAAGGTTTACTATCGCCACACCGGTCACCCGGGCGGCATCAAGGAAACCACTCCGGCCAAGATCCTGGAAGGTCGCTATCCGGAACGCGTGCTGATCAAGGCCGTGGAACGCATGGTGCCGCGCGGCCCGCTGGGTCGCGATCAGATGCGCAACCTGCGCGTGTTTGCCGGTGCCGAGCATCCGCATGTCGCCCAGTCGCCGGAAGTGCTCGACGTCAAGTCGATGAACCGCAAAAACACCACGCTTGCTGGTTGAGGAATAGAGAATGTCTGACAATCGCCAGTCCCTTTCCGACCTCGGCACCATGGATGCCGACGCTCCGGTCAACACTGCCCACACCGGTGGTGGCGGCCCGCCCGCCCCGCTGCGTGAGCAGGAAATCGATGCGCAGGGCCGCGCCTATGCCACCGGCAAGCGCAAGAACGCCATCGCCCGCGTGTGGCTGAAGCCCGGCACCGGCAAGATCACGGTCAACGGCCGCGATCAGACGGTGTATTTCGCCCGTCCGTCGCTGCGCCTGGTGATCAACCAGCCGTTCGACGTGGCCGAACGCCGCGACCAGTATGACGTGGTCTGCACCGTGGTTGGTGGTGGCCTTTCAGGCCAGGCCGGCGCCGTGAAGCACGGCATCGCCCAGGCGCTGACCAAGTATGAGCCCGTTCTGCGCACCCCGGTGAAGCAGGCCGGCTTCCTGACCCGCGATCCGCGCGTTGTCGAACGCAAGAAGTACGGCAAGGCCAAGGCCCGCCGCAGCTTCCAGTTCAGCAAGCGCTGATCCGGATTACCGGTTCAAGATCAACGCCGGGGCAGAAATGCCCCGGCGTTTTTCGTTGTTCGGCAAACACTTCATCGCAGCGAGGCGACCATTCATCAACAAGGCGGACCTGAATCGGGGGCGTTCATCTGCGCTTAAGATAGAAACATTACATGCATGTAATCTTCGCAGCCAAGGAGTATTACATGCGAGTAAGTGCCCCCCTGATCCTCGCCCTCTCCCTTGCCAGTGCCATGCCTGCACTGGCGCAAACCGCCTTTGATGGCCCCTACATCGGCGCCATGGTCGGCCTGCAGGCCCACAGCCAGAACCGCGTCCTCACCGAAGGCACCGCGGGCTTCCTGGGTCTGCCCAGCAGCGTCCGTCCCGATTTTCAGGATCTGCGCTTTGAAGATGGCTGGCAGGGCAGCGCCGTTGCCGGTTACAATTTCAGCAGCGGCAAGATCGTCTATGGCGTGGAAGGTGATTTCACCATCGGCAACGTGAAGGGCGCCAACAGCTTTGTCGGCGCGTCGATCCCGGGCCTGGCGCCGCAGGGCCTGACCACCAACATCAACAGCCGGCTTGGCAATCGCGGCTCGCTGCGGGCGCGGCTGGGTTACAGCTTTGGCGACAAGCTGTTGGCCTATACCACCGCCGGTATCGCCGTGGGTGACACCCGCGCCCAGGCGGCGGTGCTGGTGAACGGCGCCCCCACAGTTGGCTGGTCCGGCGAAGCGGAAGCGACCCAGACCGGTTACACCGTTGGCGGCGGCCTGGAGCACAAGCTGTCGAAGACGATCGGTCTGCGCGCCGAATATCTGTTCACCGATTTCGGCACGCACCGCGTGACCGCCACCGGCAACGCGGCCGTGCGCGGCATCGCGGCGCTGAACGGCATCGATTATGTGGCCGCCGTGCCCAATCGCGGTGGCGCGGCCCGGGTGGGTGTCACCATCGGGTTCTGATCACCCGCGACGCATAGCCCCGGTTGGCCATGGCCAACCGGGGCTTCTCTTCCCCTTTCGGCGCGCCACTGGCACAAGGCGCGCCATGATTCGCAGCCTTATCTCCTTCGTTCTTGCCCTGCTGGCCCTGCCGGCGCTGGCCGCCCCGATCAGTGACCAGCCGCACACGCGGGTGGAACTGATCGCGCAGAGCAGTGCGCCCGCCCCCGGCAAGCCGTTGCAACTGGGCATCGTGCTCACGCCCAAGGCCGGCTGGCACACCTATTGGCTGAACCCCGGCGATGCCGGTGCGCCGACGCGGGCTGAATGGCGCCTGCCGGCCGGTGTGTCGGCTCCGCCAGAACTGCAATATCCGGTGCCGGGCACGCTGGTCGTGTCGGAGCTGATGAACCATGTCTACGAGAAGCGGAACATATTGCTGACGGAACTGGCGGTGCCCGCGGGCCTTGCCGCGGGCACCGCCTTCCCGATCGAAGTGCAGGTCGATTGGCTGGTGTGCAGCCACGAACAATGCGTGCCGGAATCAGCCACCCTGTCGCTACCGTTGGTGGTGGGCGACGGCGCCGATGATGCCACCATGGCGCCGCAGATCGCCGAAGGCCGCGCCGCCCTGCCGCGCGCGCTCGCCGCCGCCGCGACCTGGGCGAAAGCCGGCACGCGTTTCGTGCTGAGCGTGCCGATGGCCGGCCTCGACAAGGTGAAGAGCGCCTGGTTCTTCCCCGCCGGCGATGCCGTGATCACCCATGTGACGCCGCAGAAGGTCACGATTGCGGGCGATGCGCTGCGCATCGAGACGGATGCCGGCACCCCCGGCCCTGAAGGCGAAGTGACCGGCGTGCTGCGCGTCGAGATGGCCGGTGAAGCGCCGATGGGCTTTGCCATCACCGCCAAGGAAGGCAGTGTGCCCGGCCCCGGCGCGGCGTTGGCGGCCACCGCCGCCGGTGGCGACAGCGGCAGTGATGGCGGCCCCGGCCTGCCACTGATCCTCTTGGGCGCGGTGCTGGGCGGCCTGATCCTCAATGTCATGCCCTGCGTGTTCCCGATCCTGTCCTTGAAGGCGCTGGCGTTGGCCAAGGGCAATGTCGGCCCGGCTGAAGCCCGCACGGAGGCGCTGGCCTATACCGCCGGCGTCGTGCTGGTTGTCACAGCGCTGGGCGGCCTGGTGCTGGCCCTGCGCGCCGCCGGCAGCCAGGTCGGCTGGGCCTTCCAGTTGCAGGATCCGCGCGTGATCGCCTTCCTGCTGCTGCTGGTTACCGGCATCGCGCTGAACCTTGCAGGCCTGTTCGAAGTCACGCTGACCACCGGCAATCTGGGGCAGGAGAAAGCCCGTTCCGGCGGCGCATCAGGCGCGTTCTTCACCGGCGCGCTCGCAGCCTTCGTCGCCACTCCCTGCACCGGCCCGTTCATGGCCGGCGCGCTGGGCGCGGCGCTGGTGCTGCCCACGGTGCAGGCGCTTTCCGTCTTCGCCGGCCTTGGCCTTGGCCTCGCCCTGCCCTTCCTGCTGATCGGCTTCAGCCCCGCGCTGCGCCGCCGCCTGCCCAAGCCGGGTGCGTGGATGGTCCGCCTGCGCGCCATCCTCTCCGTCCCGATGTTCCTCACTGCGCTGGCACTGGCCTGGGTGCTGGGGCAGCAGGTGGGCGTCAACGGCATGGCGATGGGCCTTGCCGGCACGCTGATCTTTGGCCTGTTCCTGTGGTGGCTGGGCAGCCGCCAGCATGGCGGCAAATCGCTGGCCATCCCCGGCATTGCCAGCCTCGCCACCATCGTCGCCGCCGTGCTGCTGGTGCCCACCGCCGCCCCGGAAGGCGCCGCGAAAGCCACGACCTCCGCCGCCAGCGAATTGAACGCCGTGAAATATACGCCGGCCGCGCTCGCCGAACTCCGTGGCGCGAACAAGCCAGTCTTCCTCTACATGACCGCCGATTGGTGCCTCACCTGCAAGGTCAACGAAAAGGGCGCCATGGCCGATGCGGCGGTGGCGGACTATTTCAAGGCCAAGGGCATCACCGTGATGGAAGGCGACTGGACCCGCAACGATCCCGCCATCTCCACCTGGCTCGCCGAACACAAGCGGGCTGGGGTGCCGGTCTATGTCTATTACGACCCCGCCGGCGGCGAGACGGAGCTGCCGCAGATACTGACGGTGGACGCGCTGACCACGTTAAAGGTGTAAAAAGGCCTCCGGCGGGCAGGGTCGCAGACCCTGCACCCGTTCGATGGCCCAATGCTGACCGTCCGAGGTGCAGCACGTCAAACCATGACCGTCATCCCGGCGAAAGCCGGGACCCATCTCCTGCACGTCTTCACTGTGGAACATTGGGGAGATGGGCCCCGGCTTTCGCCGGGGTGACGTCCGGGAAGGAAAGCACCGCCCGAAAACGAAAGTGGGTGCAGGGGCTCAGCCCCTGCCCGCTGGAGGCCCACTTTTCTAGGCCAGCGTCAACGAAACCGACACCGGCCGGTGATCGCTCGTCTCCCCTACCTTTCGAGGCCGCATCGCGTTCACTCGTTCGTGGATGGCATGTTCCACCAGGCCGGCGCCGCCGCGGATGCGGGGGAGCTGGTCTTTCACGACGAGGCGCTGGGTGAACATGATGTGATCGAGCAGCAGGTGGGGATCGCGGGTGGGGTCCACCGGGTCCTTGCCGGAGAGCTTGTAGCTCCAGCGCAGGCCCGCTCCGCTGCCAGTGACGGGCGTGCCATAATCGAAAAGTGCGTGATTGAGGAAGCGTTCGGCTTCGAAGATGCTGCCCTGCAAATTGCCGATCAGATCGAAATAGAGGTGCTTGCGCTCGAACACTTCGCGGCCCGGCCCGTCGTTCAGATCGCCCATCACCATAACGGCCGGATTGGCATCCTGGGCGAAGCGGGCGTCGATATATTTGCGGATGTTCTCGGCTTCGGTGGCCAGCTTGATGCGGTCGTTCATCACTTCCTTCAGATAGGGTTCGGTGAATGTGGTGCGGGCTTCATCTTCCCAGATGCCGGTTCGGGTGCTGTTGAGCTTGGAGCGCAGGTGCGCGCCGATCAGTTCGACGCGCAGGCCGGCGATGGTGGCGACCAGCACCTGCGGCTGGCGAACATGGTTCCAGGCGCCGGCCTTGCGTTCGGCCCAATAATAGAGGCCCCATTTGCCATCGTCACGCGCCTGATCGGCGGCATCGGCATATTGGCTGGCGGCGAAGCGGCGCCAGATCTTCGGATCCTGCAGTTCCGCCTGCAGATTGAGCGACGCCTTGACCAGGAACCAGATCCACTGGCCGCCGGTGATCGGATTATCCGGATAGCCATACAGCTTGCACAGCGCCTTGCGCGGGTTGTTCGGCAGTTTGGCCAGTGCCTCGGCGGTACCGGGGATGGTGGGCACGACATAGGGCACGTGCAGCGTGGCCGCCCATTGCTGCAGCAGCGGCAGATCGGGCGTGGCTTCGGTGATGCACAATATATCCGGGTCCATCTGCGCGATCTGTTCGCGGATGAACGGCAGCCGCGCCGCATCCTTGCCGCCCGGCGCAATCGCGTCGTGCATGTGCTTGATGTTCCAGCTGGTGATCTTGAATTGCGCCATGGCCGCATCATCCCCGGTTGCGGCAGGCCTGTTGGCGCTGCCGGTGGTGCGACCCATGGGATGAGTGTCGCTGTTCGCTGGTCAGCTGGCAAGTGTGGTTGAGGCCTCAAACTTCACCAGCAAAGCCCAGCACGCGCAGCGCGCCATCGGGCAACGGGCGTTGCAGGGTGGCGGCTTCGGCCCAATCGGCGGTGAGCCAGCGGCGCTGCTCATCGGTCGTGGTGAGGATCACCGGCATGGCCTTGGGGTGATGCGGCGCGACATCGGCGTTGGGTTCGCAAGTGAGGAAGCCGAACAGGGTGAGCGTCACCTCGCCTTCGGCCTTCTTGCGCACGCCGGTCCAGCGGGTGGCGAGGCCGGCGAAGCAAGCCAGCGGATCGTCTGTGGCCGGCGCGAACCACAAAGGCTGGAAGCCCTGATCCGTCTTCACATGCTCGGCGAACGCCGTGAACGGCACCAGGCAGCGATAGGCCGGCGCCAGCCAGCGGCGCCAGTGGGGGGAGGCGGTGTTGCGGATGTTGGTGATACCGCGATCCACCGTCTTGCCTTCCAGCGCAAAGGCCGGGCTTGGCATGCCCCAGCGCGCCAGGCAGAGGCTTGGGCCAGCAGTGTCGCCGCGGGCCAGGCCGATGATCGGCGCTTCGGCATCGGGATAGAGGCCGCTCAGTACCGGCAGATTGCCCAGATTATCCTGCACCGCGCCCAATTCCAGCGTGCGCGCCAGATCGCGCAGGGCCTGCTGACCCTTGGTGAGCGCATAGAGATTGCACATGGCCAGCCCCTTTCAGCGCCCATCAAACCCGGCGGGCACGGATTGGCAAGACACCCTGCGGGCGGGGATTGGCAAGTGGCCCTGCGGCCCGGCGGAAACATTCGCCGGGCCGCAGGGTGAAAGCGCCTGAAGCGGGCGGCTTCCGGTCCGCACGGTTCAGGGCCTTGGTGGCTGCCGCATGCAGGGGTGCGGGGCAGGCACCAATGGTGGGATGGGCTGCTCAGAGCGGCGGAGGCGCCAGAGTCCACATCCACAAGATCGTGGCCAGTGTGCCAACAACCCCCAGGCCAAGGCGGCGGGCAACGCGATCCCTGCCCGGTGCCGGCGGTGGCCCGAGGCCCAGCGCGGCGCCACTGTTGGGGACCGGCGCATCAAACGCCGAACGCCGGCGCACGGAAAACAACAGATCGGACCGCGTTGCAGTGGAGTGCAGCGGCGAACCGGGGCGCCGCACCGGAGACGATGAACCACGATGGACTGGCACGGCGACACCTCAACCCTTGATGACAGGGTGAAATGTGCCACAGGCCCCGGCCGCCAGCGCGGCAGAGCCGGTCCATCATGGAGGGTTCAGCTGCGGTTTCCGAACCAGATTGGAGGAAGTCGCTGCGCCCACGGTGCCGCCGCTTCCAACTGGAACGCCAGATCCAGCAGCCGCGCATCATCGCCGCGCCGGCCGGCGAAATGCATGCCCAGCGGCAGCCCGTTGGTGGCTTGCATGATCGGTACGCTCATTGCCGCGGCACCCGCCATGTTCTGCACCGGTGTGTAGGCCACCAGCCGCATCATGTCGGCCACCACATCGGCCGGCGGGCGGCTGTGTGACAGATACCCAATCGGCACCGCATGGCGGCTGAGCACCGGAGTGAGCAGCACATCGTGATCGCGGAAACTGGCATCATAGGCGGCGCGATAGGCCAGCAGCCGGCCGATCAGCGCCTGGAAATCGGCTGGCGACAAGGCGGCGCCCTGTGCGGCCAGGTGGCGGGTGAGCGGCTCCAGCTGGGCAACGCCATCGGCCCCCATCGCCTTGCTGACGAAGCCCACCGACTGCGCCGCGCTGAACGCCCAGAAGCTGAGGAAATCCCGGCCGAAATCTGCCGCGTTGAACGGCCAGCTGGCATCGGAAACATTGTGGCCCATGCCGGTGAGCAGCGTGCGGGTGCGGGCGATGCCGGCCAGCACTTCCTGATCCGGCTGGCTGCCATCGGCGGTCACCGTGATCACCCCGATGCGCAAGCGTTCCCCCACCGGGCCGGCCAGACGCGGCACGGCAGCACCCAGCCCATCGGCACCGGGCGCCTGCAGCGCCGCCATGGTGAGCGCAGCATCACGCACGGACCGGGTGAGCACATGATCCACCGCAATCTCGCCGGGATCATCCGCCGTCTTCTGCCCCGCCATGCGGCCGCGGCTGGGCTTGAAACCGAACAGGCCGGTGAGCGCCGCCGGAATGCGGATCGAGCCGCCGCCATAATTGGCATGGGCAATCGGCACCACGCCGGCCGCCACTGCCGCCGCACTGCCGCCCGACGAACCACCGGGAGAGAAATCCGGATTCCACGGGTTGCGGGTGGCGCCGTGCGACAAGGGCTCGGTCACGCACATCAGGCCGAATTCCGGCGTTGCCGTCTTGCCGAGCGGCAGGGTGTTCATCTGGGCAAAGGCATCGACAAAGCGTTCGTTGGCGGTGGCCGGGGGTGCTTTCTCAAACGCGCGGCTACCGTTGCGGGTGGGCCAGCCCTTGTAGTCGTTCAGATCCTTGATGAAGGTCGGGATCACCGGCTTGCGGTCGTCCGTGGGCAGCGCACTGATCGCCCGCGGCCGATCGATCAGAACGGCAAAGTTCAGCTTGGCCTGCGCCGCTTCGGCCCGCTCCAGCGCCGCCAACACCGTCTCGCGCGCGCTCGCGTCCCCACTGCGGATGCGCGCGGCGAGACCCATGGCATCATCGGGCGCAGCCGCGGCCGCACGCGCCGGCACGGCCGTCGCTGCCACGGCGCCGGCCAGCAGATGCCGGCGGTTCAGGGTGAAATCGGCCATGGCTGTGCTTCCCTTGTCGTTTCACCAAGGTTGGCATGGGAGCGATGGACGGGGAAGAGGAAAGAAACAAACTCCGGCGGGCAGGGGCTGAGCCCTGCACCCACTTTTGTTTCAGTGCGCGAATGGCCGGAGGGCAGAGGCCACGCCCCTACCCGCCTGCGATCAGTTCAGATCAGGCCGAAACCGTCTGGCGACGGCGGCGCGCGGCGGCACCAACAAGGCCGAAGCCGGCGATCAGCATCGCCCAGCTCGCCGGTTCGGGAACGCCCGGGGCACCGATGGTCAGGCCAGACCAGTTTTCCACATTGTTGGTCGTCAGGGTCAGGCTGGTGAACTTGCCCTTGAACTGGATCACGCCGTGCGCTTCACCGGCACTGATGGTGTTGCCGTTGATGGTGAAGACACCATTGCCCCAAAAGCCCCGGCCCTGATCGACAAGGCTGAAGGGCGCGCCGAAGGTCCAGTTGGTCTGGATACCGCCCTGGCCCAGGCTGATGATGGCGATGTAGGGGTCGCGCACCGCCTTGGAGAAATTGATGGTGTGCACCACACCATTGCCCGACGGCGCGACGAAATCATTGTTGGTGGGCAGGTTGGACAGCGCATCATAGGCCGCCCATGGGTTACCGCCGGTGCGCCAGTAATCGGTTCCGCCTGAAACCTGGAAGGTGTGGAACGGGCCGTTCATGGTGACAGTGCCACCGGCGAAGGAGCCGGTGGCGGTGCCGCCGGCAACGCTGGTCCAGTCGGTCCATTGAATTGCGGCACTGGCTGATGTCGACATCAGCGCGGCCACGGCGACGGCAAGAACCCCACTGCGCATAACAAACCCCCTCAAAAAGCCACCAATCGGCAACCAACGCGCGAGTCGCACGCCCGATGCCGAGAAGTTAACCTTTTCTTAGCAAATTATGCAAGATTGAATCCGCAGGAGCCGGGGGACCACCGGCAGCAAGGGCGGATACGGGAAAAGAGGAGGACACGAGCCTCCGGCGGGCAGGGTCGCAGACCCTGCACCCGTTCTATTCAGCGTGCGCTTGTCAGCAGCGCGTGAGTCATGATGGCGCGAGCTGGCATCCACTGCGCCGCAATTGGTGCGAGCACCACGGTGGATGCTGGCCTGCGCCAGCATGACGACGGTGTTTTGGCCAAGGAGCAACCCGACATCCAACGGGTGCAGGGTCTGCGACCCTGCCCGCCGGAGGCTGTTCTTCTACTTCCGCTTGAACACCTGTTTCCCGGCCAGCCAGGTGGCCGTCACCTTGATCTTCCACAGATCGCCTTCCGGCGCCGTGAACGGATCGCGTTCCAGGGTGATGAAATCGGCATATTTGCCCGGTTCCAGCGTGCCCACCTTGGTTTCATTGTGGCCGGCGCGGGCGGCCCAGGTGGTGAAACCGGCGAAGGCATCGGCCATGCTGACCTTTTCCCACGGGCGCCAGCCGCCGGCGGGCAGGCCATCGCGCGATTGGCGCGTCACGGCGGCGTGCAGGCCGAACATGGGATCGGGCGGTTCGACCGGGAAATCGCTGCCGAAGGCCAGTTCGGCGCCGGATTTCTTGATCTGCTGCCAGGCATAGGCGCCGCCCAGCCGGCCTTCACCCAGCCGCGCTTCGGCCATGCCCTTGTCGGACGTGGCGTGGGTGGGCTGCATGGAGGCAATGACCTTCAGGCTGGCAAAGCGGCCGAGATCGGCCATGTCGACAATCTGGGCATGTTCGTTGCGGTGGCGGCGAGCCAGACGCTCGGTCAGCGGCACGGCGGCAAAGCCATCCATCGTGGAACGGTTGGCCTGATCACCGATGGCGTGGACATTGACCTGGAAGCCTTCCTTCGACGCTTCGGTGATATAGGTCTTCAGCTTGTCGGCCGGGGTGATTTCCAGCCCGCGCGTGTTCGGCATATCGCTGTAGGGCGCGATCAGATAGGCGCCGCGACTGCCGAGTGCGCCATCGGAAACCAGCTTCATCGATTGCATGGCGATGAGGTCATCATGGCTCCACGGGATCGGACCGACCGGCGCGATCGCCTTGCGGTTGTCGGGGCCGCCGGCCATCGCATAGATGCGCGCGGTCAGCTTGCCCGCCTTGGCAAAGCGGACGTAGCGATCCCAGGTCGGCTTATCCATGCCGGCATCATGGGCGCCAGTGAGGCCGACTTCGGCCATGGTTTCAAGGGACTTTTCCAGCACCAGATCCAACCGCTTCTCGTCGTCATCGGGGATGACGCGGGTGATCAGCGCCATGGCCTTGTCCACGAACACACCGGTGGGATTGCCGGCGGCATCGCGGATGATCTCGCCGCCATCGGGGGCCTTGGAATCACGGGTGATGCCGGCGGCTTTCAGGGCGGCCGTGTTGGCCCATCCGGCGTGGCCATCAACGCGCGTGAACCAGGCTGGGCGGTCACCGGTGACTTCATCCAGTTCGGCAGCGGTGGGGAACCGGTTGATCAATTTGCCATCGGCGTACCAACGTTCCTGATTCCAGCCGCGCCCCATGATCCAGCCGGCAGCGGGAATGCCCGCCTTGATGCGGCCCAGCGCTTCGGGGATGGAGGCGGTGTCGCGCAGATTGACGATCAGCTTCAGCTCGCCCAACCGCATCACATGGCCATGGGCATCGATCAGGCCCGGCCACAGCGTGGCGCCGGCCATGTCCACCTTGGCGCCGGCGGGCAGCGCGGTGCCAGCCTTCAGCGTGGCTTTCACCTTACCGGCGTCGTCCACCACCAGCGTCGCAAAACGCTGCAATTCGCCCTGGCTGTCGAGCGTGTAGCCATTGGCATTGGTGTAGAGCGTGTCGGCAAACCCCGGCGTGGCGGTGGCGAGCAGTGCGGCAAGGATCAGTTTCTTCATTTCGGGTTTTCCCCTGTTTTCAAAGGTCTTTGGCCATGAACACCCAGTGCGGGAACATGATTTCCGGTACTTCCACTTCCGGATAGGCCGAAATGCACTTGAATCCCAGCCGCTCATAAAGGCCAATCGCGGTTTCCAGCGTGGGCGACGTATCGATGAACATGGTGCGATAGCCAAAGTCGCGCGCGTCGGCGATCAGCCGCTCGACGAGGCGGCGGCCCAGCCCCTGCCCCTTGGCAATATCGCGCACATAAACGCGCTTCATCTCGCACACGCCGTCCCGCACGCGGCGCACACCGCCCATACCGATTGGCTGGCCGTCCTGTTCCAGAATGTAGAAACAGCTTTCCGGCGGACCGGGGCCGAGCGTCTTCGGCAAGGCCGCAGGCAGATAGGCGCGGATATCGCCGTCGGGGAAAATGTCGGCCAATGTGATGGCAAAGCGCGCAGCAACGCCGGAGAACACGAAGTGCAGATATTCGGCGTTGAGATCGATCAGCAGCACTTCGTCATCCGGCAGGCGCGCAGAGCGCCAGGTGATGCTCACCGCACCAGCCGCCGGATCAGGCTGGACGTGTCCTGCCGCGCGCCGCCCATGCCCTGCACATCGGCATAGAATTGATCGACCAGCGCGCCCATCGGCAGCGGCACGCCCAGCCGGCGGGCTTCGTCCAGCGCCAGGCCAAGATCCTTGCGCATCCAGTCCACCGCGAAACCGAAATCGAACTGACCGAGCGTCATGGTGCGGGCGCGGTTGTCCATCTGCCAGCTCTGGGCGGCACCCTTGGAGATGACGTCCACCACCGCATCCATGTCCAGCCCGGCCTTCATGCCCAGCGCCAGGCCTTCGGACAGGCCCTGCAAGATACCGGCGATGCACAGCTGGTTGACCATCTTGGTGAGCTGGCCGGAACCGGCCGGGCCCATGTGGCCGATGCGCTGGGCATAGGCGCTCATCACCGGTTCGGCGGCGGCAAAGGCCACATCCGTGCCGCCGACCATGATGGTGAGCTTGCCATTCTCCGCGCCGGCCTGGCCGCCCGAAACCGGCGCATCCACCACGTGCAGGCCGCGCGTTTCGCCTTCGGTGGCCAACCGGCGGGCGATGGCGGCCGAAACCGTGGTGTGATCGATGAACAGCGCGCCGGGCGCCATGGCGGCGAAGGCGCCATCGGGGCCCAGCGTAACCGCTTCCAGATCGGCATCGGCACCCACGCAGGCGATCACCACATCGGCGCCTTGCGCTGCCGCCGCCGGTGTGGGCGCGGCGCGGCCACCATGGGCAGCGACCCAGGCGGCGGCCTTTTCGGCGGTGCGGTTGTAAACGGTGAGGCTGTGGCCAGCGGCAGCAAGGTGGCGTGCCATCGGCCCACCCATCACACCCAGCCCCAGATATGCGATCTTCTTGCCCATGCGCCGGCCTTAACGCCAGCAGGGCAGGTGCGCAATCAGGAGGCGGTTGGCGCGGCCGGCAGGAATAACGACACCACGTCGCGGGCCAGCCGCGCCGGGCGCATGGTGGCGACATCGATGCAGCACCAGGTGCTCTTCACTTCGGCGATCACCTGCTCGCCGCGCTTGAACATGGTGGTGAAAAAAGCGCGGGCGCCCTGCACGCCTTCGGCAACCACGCTGGCCACAACATCATCTTCCAGAAACGCCGGCGCCCGGTAACTGATGTTGTGGTTCAGCGCGACCCACAGATGATTGGCCACCGCATCGGCCGGCGCGGTATTCTGCCAATAGGCCACCACCGCATCCTGCACCCAACGCAGGTAAACGGCGTTGTTGACATGGCCCATGTGGTCAATGTCTGCCGGCGCCACTGCTACGTCATGCCGGTACATCGAACACGAATCCCTTTGCAATAAACATGATGAATTGCTCATGTTTGGGCCGACTGGTCAAGGCTTGACGGCGACCGGTGCCCGGTTCCATGCGGTGAACGGATGGCCCAGCCGCTCCCTTTCCGCCGCCAGCCGGTGCAGGCCCGCGCTCGCGCCCGCGTCGATCTGATCCTCGCCACCGCTGCTGACATGGTGGCCGAAGCCGGCACCGGGTCGCTGAACACCAATCACCTTGCCGCGCGGGCCGGGATTCCGGTGGGCAGCGTCTATCAGTTCTTTCCGGACAAGACCGCGCTGCTCACCGCCCTGGCGCAAGCCCAGGTGGCCGCCTTCGAAGCGACGCTGGTGATGCCGGCCGATCCCGATCCGGCCAACTGGAACCTTGGCGAAGAAGTGCGACGCGGCGTCTCGGCACTGGCGGCGTTCATGACGGCGCACCCGGCCTATCCGCAGCTTTATCTGGCGGCGCGCGCTGGCGGCGGGCCGGCGGCCAGCATGCTGGAAGGCGGCGCCGCGCATTTCGCCGCCATCTTTGCTGCGCGTGCGCCCCAGATCGCACCGGCCGATCGTGATCGTCACGCCCATATCGTGGTGGAAACCGCCCAGGCGCTGCTAGCGCTGGCCGCGGCCGGGCCAGACCGGGCCACGGCGCTGCCCATCACCACGCGCGAAGTGATCGAACTGATCGCCCGCTATCTCGCCCCCTTCTACGGGTAGCGCAGCCCGCCCTGCGGCGTTATGGAGCAGGGATGAACGCTACCGCTCCCGTTTCGCCGGCCCCGCTGCCGATCTGCCTTGCCGATGTGGAGGCTGCTGCGCTGGCCATTGCCGGCAAGGTGATCCGCACGCCGTGCCTGAAATCGGAAACGTTGAGCGCGATGACCGGCGCGCAGGTGTGGCTGAAGTTCGAAAACCTGCAGTTTACCGCCGCCTACAAGGAACGCGGCGCGCTCAACCGCCTGCTGACGCTGACCGCCGAGGAACGCGCCCGGGGCGTGATCGCAGCGTCCGCCGGCAACCATGCACAAGGCCTGGCCTATCACGCCCGCCGGCTGGGCATCCCGGCCACCATCGTGATGCCGCGCTTCACGCCGATCGTGAAGGTGCAGCAGACCGAAAGCCACGATGCCAATGTCGTGCTGTTCGGCGAGAAATATGATGATGCCAGTGCTCACGCGCTGGAACTGGCCGCCAAGAAGGGGCTGGTCTACGTCCACCCGTTCGATGATGCCAAGGTGATGGCCGGCCAGGGCACCGTTGGCCTGGAAATGCTGGAAGACGTGCCGGAACTCGATACGCTGGTCGTCCCCATCGGCGGCGGCGGGCTGATTTCGGGCATCGCCACCGTCGCCAAGGCGCAGGATCGCGAGATCAGCGTGATCGGCGTGCAGGCGGAGCTTTACCCGTCGATGTATGCCGCGATGAAGGGCCAGAGCGCCACCTGCGATGGCGACACGCTGGCCGAAGGCATCGCCGTCAAGAACCCCGGCAAGCTCACCCAGGAAGTGGTGCGCGCGCTGGTGGATGATATCGTGCTGGTGGGTGAACGCGATCTGGAACGCGCCGTTTCCCTGCTGCTCGGCATCGAAAAGACCGTGGTGGAAGGCGCTGGCGCTGCTGGTCTGGCCGCCCTGCTCGCCCACCCGCGCCGCTTCAAGGGCGCCAAGGTTGGCCTGGTGCTGTGCGGCGGCAATATCGATACGCGCCTGCTCGCCAACGTGCTGCTGCGCGATCTGGCCCGCTCCGGCCGGCTGGCGCGCCTGCGCATCCGCCTGAAGGATCGGCCGGGGCAATTATTCGAAGTCGCCCGCATCTTCGATCAGCAACAGGTCAACATCCTGGAAGTCTATCACCAGCGCGTGTTCACCAACCTGCCGGCCAAGGGCCTGATCACCGATATCGAATGCGAAACCCGCGACCGCGATCACCTCGATCGGCTGGTGGAAGCCCTGCGCGCCGCCGGATACGAAACAAGGATGGTCGAAGCGGACTGATCTGGCGTTGGACGGACTCGCCAGCCGCGCAAAGCGTTGATAGGTTCGCCGTTATGGGGGGAACAGTCGCAGGCGAGGGCCTTCACGGGTGACGGACCAAAGTTATCGATTTCCGCGTTTCTTCGTGACGGCCCCTTCGGCCTGCCCCTATCTGCCGGGGCGGACCGAACGCAAGGTGTTCGCCGAACTGAAGGGCGATGACGCGCCGGCCATGGCCGAAGCCCTGGGCCGCATCGGTTTCCGCCGCAGCCAGAATGTTGTCTATCGGCCCAGCTGCGATGGCTGCAACGCCTGCATCTCCGTCCGCGTCCCCGCCAGCCGTTTCAAACCCGGCCGCAGCCAGAAGAAACTGCTCGCCCAACACGCCGATCTGGATGTGCATGCCTGCGAACCCTGGGCCACCGAAGAACAATGGGCCCTGCTCCGCCGCTACCTCGCCGCCCGCCACCCCGATGGCGGCATGGCCGCAATGGACGCCCATGATTTCTCCGACATGGTGGAACAATCGCCCGTTGATACCGTGATGGTGGAATATCGCGAACGGACCACGGATGGCCGCCTCGGCCGCCTCATCGGCTGCTGCCTCACCGACAAGCAAACCGACGGCCTGTCGATGATCTACAGCTTCTACGATCCCGATCTGGCCTCGCGGCCCGGCATGGGCAATTTCATCATCATGGACCACATCACCCGCGCCGCCCGCGCCGGGCTGGCCTTCGTGTATCTGGGCTACTGGATCGAAGGCTGTTCGCGCATGGCCTACAAGACGAAATTCCGCCCGGTGGAAGCACTGATCGGCGGCCAGTGGCGGGAAGTGGAATGAAGCGCGGATAATCCCGCCCGTCCCCGCACCTTATTTGCCCATCACCGGAACATGACCCTGCCGGGCGCGTTGTCATCGCATCGCCCCAGCAGAAGGCCTTTTGCCATGTCCAAGCCCACGAATTCATCGCCGCCAACCGTCAGAACCGGGACTGGTGGCGAACCGCACCAGATTGCCGGTTCCGACCAACCGGTGCTGACCACCAATCACGGCATGATGATCTCCGACGATCACAACAGCCTGCGCGCCGGCCCGCGTGGGGCGCTGTTGCTGGAAGACATGGTGCTGCGTGAGAAGCTGTTCCATTTCGATCATGAGCGCATCCCTGAGCGCGTTGTCCACGCCCGTGGGTTGGCCGCGCACGGCTATTTCGAGCTGACTGACAGCCTGGCCGAACTGACCATGGCGCAGGTGCTGGGGGAGGTGGGCCACCGCACGCCGGTGTTCGTGCGGTTTTCCACCGTGGCCGGCAATCGCGGCTCGGCCGATCTGGCGCGCGATGTGCGCGGCTTTGCGGTGAAATTCTACACCAAGGAAGGCAATTGGGATCTGGTGGGCAACAATATCCCGGTGTTCTTCATCCAGGATGCGATGAAGTTCCCCGATCTCGCCCACGCCGTGAAGGAAGAGCCTGATCGCGGCTTTCCGCAGGCCGCTTCGGCGCACGATACGTTCTGGGACTGGATCGCGATGACCCCCGAAGCCATGCACATGGTGATGTGGCAGATGTCTGATCGCACCATCCCGCGTTCGGTGCGGATGATGCGGGGTTTTGGCGTGCACAGTTTCCGGCTGGTCAATGCTGCGGGCCAATCCACCTTCGTCAAATTCCACTGGACGCCCAAATTGGGCCTGCAATCGGTGGTGTGGGATGAAGCGGTGAAGATCAACGGTGCCGATCCGGATTACCACCGCCGTGATCTGTATAATGCCATTGAATCAGGCGATTTTCCCGAATGGGAACTGGGCGTGCAGCTGTTCAGCGAGGAAGACGCCGCTGGTTTCGATTTCGATCATCTCGACGCCACCAAGTTGATCCCCGAAGAAATCGTGCCGCTGCGCGTGGTCGGCCGGCTGGTGCTGGATCGCAATCCGGCCAATGTGTTTGATGAAACCGAACAAGTGGCCTTCTGCACCCAGAATCTGGTGCCGGGCCTTGATTTCTCCGATGATCCGCTGCTGCATGGCCGCAATTTCTCCTATCTCGACACCCAGCTCAGCCGGCTCGGCTCGACCAATTTCCACCAGATCCCGATCAACGCGCCGAAATGCCCGTTCACCAACATGCAGCGCGACGGCCATATGCAGATGCAGGTCCACCCGCAGCGCGTCACCTACACGCCCAGCCTGCTCGATCCCTCCGGCCCGCGCGAAAGCCCCACCCAGGGCTTTCGCAGCTTTCCCGCCGCCTTGATGGGCACCAAGCAGCGCGAACGCTCTGCCACGTTCAGCGATCACTACAGCCAGGCCCGCCTGTTCTTCGAAAGCCAGAGCGTGCCGGAACAGGATCATATGGTCGCCGCGCTGGTGTTCGAGCTTTCAAAGGTGGAGGCCGATATCGTGCGCGACACCATGCTGGGCCATCTGGTGGTGATCGATGCCGATCTGGGCAACCGCGTCGCCGCTGGCCTGGGCCACAGCGAACCCACCACCGCCGCCACCCCTGCCGTGGCCCCGCGCACCGATCTCGCCCCCGCCCCAAGCCTCAGCATGCTGGCGCGCGGCGTGCCACCGCTCACCGGTCGCCAGATCGGCGCCCTGGTGACAGACGGTGCCGCCGCCGGTGCCATAACATCATTGCTGAAGGCCGCCCGCGGCGCCGGCGCCAAGGTGAAAATCATCTGCCCCACCATCGGCGGCGTAACGCTGGACGATGGCACCCGCCTGAAGGCCGATCACCAACTCGCCGGCGGCCCATCGGTGCTGTTCGACGCCGTGACCGTCCTAGCCTCCGAAGCTGGCACCACCGCCCTGCTCGGCGATGCCGCCGCGGTGGCCTGGGTGCACGATGCGTTCGCCCACCTGAAAGTGATCGGCGTGACACAGGCCGCCATGCCCCTGCTTGCGGCCGCTGGCATCATGGAAGATGAGGGCATTTGTGATCTCGACTCCGGTGCCGGAGTCTTCATCGAAACCGCTTCCGCCGGCCGCATCTGGGCCCGCGAACCCTATGTGCGCCCGGTGTATTGAAGGCGGGTTCAAACGGGCGGAATCAGCCGGTCCAACATCCCCGTCGCCAGTGCGGCCTTCACATGATCGATGAACGCCCGCAGCTTGGGGAGCACCTGGGCATGGCCGGGGTAGTGGAGAAAGAGCCCGGGGCTGGAGGGGCAGAGGGGGCTCATGACGATTTCGAGGGTGCCGGCGGCAAGATCGTCGAGCACGAGCGGTTCGCTGACTTGCGCAAGGCCAAGGCCGCGGCGGGCCAGCGCGAGGACGGCGGCATTGTCGCTGACGATGACGCGGCCTTTTGCCGGCACGTCGATGCTGCGGTTGCCGTCCATCACCCGCCAGGGGAACAGGTTGCTGCTGCCGCTGATGCGCTGGCGGATGCAGTTGTGAGACTTGAGATCTGCGATTGACTGCGGCCGGCCGTGGCGGGCGAAATAGTCCGGTGTGCCGACGATGACGAAGCGGAAGGGTGGCGTAAGGCGCACACTGATCATGTCCGCTTCCAGCAGTTCGCCGGTGCGGATGCCGGCGTCGTGCCCGCTGGCGGCGAGATCGATGATGGCGTCTTCGCCGGCCACTTCCACGTCCACATCCGGATATTTGTCGCAGAAATCGGCAATGATCGGTTCGATCAGGATGGGCACCACGGCGCGCGGCATGTTGAGCCGCAGCAGCCCGGCCGGGCGTTCGCCGTAGGTGCGTGCGCCTTCCCACGCGCTTACCAGGCTGGCGAAGGCGGGGGCGGCCTGGGCGTGGAACAGCGCGCCGGCTTCGGTGAGGCCGACGGAGCGCGTGGTGCGGATGAAGAGCGGCACGCCGATGCGGTCTTCCAGCTGGCGCACGGTCTGGCTGATGGCCGATGGCGACACGCCCAGATCCTCGGCGGCTTCACGGAAGGAGCGTCGCTCCGCCACGCGCAGGAAGGCTTCGAGGCCATCAAGCAGGTTCCGCGGAATTGTGTAGCTGTGCTTCATGGGGTGACAATCATTGCGTGGATTAACTTGGGTCTGAGTGTGACTTAAAACCCAGTCATCGGCAAGCCACTGCCGCCGAGCACTGAAAGGACCCAGACCATGATCGCACGTTCCACCATCGACCGCCTGACCATCGCCGCCCTGATGCTGACCGCCACCCTGCCCTTCGCCGCGATCACCCCGGCGCAGGCGGCGACCGCCACCAGCTGCGCCGTCGAAGCCCAGCAGCTGCGCACGGAAATCAGCACGGCCCAGCCGCAGCATGCGGCCAAGGTGCTGCGTACCGTGAAAACGGCCGAGATGATCTGTGCCGAAGGCAATCGCCACGAAGCCACGAAGAAGTTCGCCGCCGCCCGTGAACAGCTGGCCACCACTGTCCAGCTCGCCGATCGGCGTTGATACAAGCCCGCCGGCCGCCCTCCCGCCGGCAGGTCTTGCGGCGGCCACCCAGACCCCGGGTGGCCGCCGTTTTTTTGGTTACAGCCCGGCCCGCGCCACCAGCCACGCGGTGGAGGGATCGAAGCTCAGATCCTCGCCCGCCAGCAGGGCATTGGCCAGTTCCTTGCCCAGCTCCACGCCCCATTGATCGAACGGGTTGATGCCGAGCAGCACGGCGGCCGTGAAGGTGCGGTGTTCGTAAAAGGCGATGAGCGCACCCAGCGTGGCCGGATCGAGGCGATCGAGCAGCAGGGTGGAGGATGGCCGGTTGCCACTGAACGTCTTGGCGTGGGCCAGCGCTTCGTCGCCGCCCGAAAGCGCCAGCGCCGCCTCGAAACTGCGGCCCTTCAACAGCGCGGCGCCTTGCGCGAAGCAATTGGCCAGCAATTGGCGATGGTGGGTGGCGGGCAGATCATGGGCCGGTTCCAGCACCGCCACGAACTCGACCGGGCCCACGCACGTGCCTTGGTGGATCAACTGGAAAACGGCATGCTGCGCATCGGTGCCGGTGCCGCCCCAGGTGATGGCGGCCGTTGGCCCGGCCAGCGGGCTGCCGTCGCGGCCAACACTCTTGCCGTTCGATTCCATTTCCAGCTGCTGCAGATAGGAGGGCAGCAGCCGCAGCCGTTCATCATAGGCAAACACGCCCCGCGTCTGCTGGCCCTGGCCGTGGGCGGCCCACACATCGGCGAGCGCGGCGAGCACCGGCAGGTTGCGATCCAGCGGGGTATCACGGAAATGCGCGTCCATCGCGGCGGCGCCGGCGCGCAACTGGCTGAGCGCCTCCGGCCCGCAACGAATGGCGAGCGGCAGGCCGACGGCAGACCACAGCGAATAGCGCCCGCCCACCGACTCGGCGAAGGGCAGCACATGGCCGGCGCCCCACGCGGCGGCACGATCAGGCCGGGCGGTGATGGCGATACAGTCGGAGCGGCGACCGGCCAGCTGTTCCAGCGCGGTTTCGGCGTTGATCATGGTTTCAGCCGTCGTGAAGGTTTTCGAGACGACCACCAGCCGCGTTGTTGCCGGCTGGCAGGCGGCCAGTGCGCGGTGCAGCGCCTCGCCATCGATGTTGGAGACGACATGGATGCGCGGACCATCGCCATCGCGGCCAAGCGCATCGTTGAGCAACGCCGGCCCCAATGCCGAACCGCCGATGCCGATCAGGATCACGTCACTCACGCCCTCAGCGCGCAACTGGGTGGCGATCCGCGCCACATCTGCGGCGGCAGCCTGGGCAACGGCCACATTCGCGGCATTGCCGACGCCGCGCTCGGCCGTGTGAGTGGCGGCGCGGCCTTCGCTTGGGTTCACCACCTCGCCGCCCAACAGCCGCGCCCGCCAGCCGGGCAGATCGGCGGCCGTGCAGGCGGCGAGCAGTTGATCCAGCAGCGGCAGCGGCAGCGCGAGGCGGGACAGGTCCAGCGCCAGGCCGCAGGCGCTTGCAGACAGGCGGGCCAGCCGGTCTGGTTCCATCGCGAACAGGGCACGAATATCGACCGGGGCAGCTCCGGCAGCGCGGATGGCAGCAAGATGATCCATGCGCGCTGTTTTCCGGCCTTGGGCGTGCGAAGTCCAGCCCTGTTGCGGCCAAAGGCTTGACCGGGTGGTGCAATCGGCCCACGGCGAAGCCGATGACTCGAAAGCGCAAGGCAATGCCCGATCCGGGGCCCGGCCCCGAACTGGCCCGTGCCGACCGGATGGAACGGCTGGCGGCCTTTGCACGTGATGTGCTGGGCCATGAATTTGCCGATCTGGCGCTGCTCGATCGCGCGCTCACCCATGGCAGCGCCACCCGCCAGGCCGGCGCCAGTTACCAGCGGCTGGAATTCCTGGGCGATCGCGTGCTTGGCTGCGTGGTCGCCGGCCTGCTCTATGGCCAGCATGATGAAGCCGAAGGCCGATTGACGGCGCGGCTGCACGCCATGGTGGAAGGCCCGGCCAACGCCCGCGTGGCGCGCGGCTGGAACGCCGGGCCACTTATCGCGATGGAACCGGTGAGCCGCGGCAAGGGCTTGGCCGACAGTGACAATGTGCTGGGCGATGTGGCCGAAGCGGTTACGGCGGCGGTGTTCATCGATGGCGGCTGGACGGCGGCCTCGGCGTTTGTCACGCGCCACTGGGGCCCGATGATGCAGGCCGAACAGCCGTTCCTGAACGATCCCAAGAGCGCCCTGCAGCAATGGGCGCTGAAACGCCGGCTGGGCATGCCGGATTATCTGGTGGTAAACCGCGATGGCCCCGATCACGCGCCGGTGTTCACCGTGGAAGTGACGGTGCGCGGCGCCCCGCCGGCCAGCGCCACCGGCAAATCCCGGCAAGAGGCCGAAAAGGCCGCCGCCACCCTGTTGTTGAAAAGCCTTGAAGCATGACCAGTGAACTGACCCCCATCACCACCCGCTGCGGCACCATCGCCGTTGTTGGCGCGCCCAACGCGGGCAAATCCACCTTGGTCAACGCGCTGGTGGGTCAGAAGGTCGCCATCGTCTCGCCCAAGGTGCAGACGACGCGGCAGCGGCTGGTGGGCATCGCCATCCATGAGAGTGCGCAGATGCTGCTGGTGGATACGCCCGGTATCTTTGCCCCTCGCCGCCGGCTGGACCGCGCCATGGTGAAGGCGGCCTGGGATGGCGCGACTGATGCCGAGGTGATCGTGCTGGTGATCGATGCCAAGGCCGGGCTGAAAGGCGATGTGCCCGAGATCATCGCCACCTTGGCCAATCGCCGTGAACCGAAACTGCTGGTGCTCAACAAGGTTGATATCTGCGTGAAGGAGCGGCTGCTCGATCTGGCCAGCCGCTGCAACGAGCTGGCAAAGTTCGAGGAGATCTTCTTCATCAGCGCCAGCACCGGGGATGGCGTTACCGAACTGAAGGCGGCGCTGGCCGCACGCCTGCCGCTGAGCCCGTGGCATTATCCGGAAGACCAGTTGAGCGATGCCACCACCCGCCTGATGGCGACCGAACTGACGCGTGAGCAGCTGTATCTGCAGCTGCACGCCGAGCTGCCCTACGCCGCCACCGTTGAAACCGAAAAGTGGGAGGAACGGCGCGACGGCAGCGTCGCCATCCACCAGCAGATCATTATCGAGCGGGACAGCCAGAAAGCCATCGTGCTGGGCAAGGGCGGCAGCCGCATCAAGGAAATCGGCGCGACGTCGCGGGCCAACATTGCCGACCTGCTGGGCCGCAAGGTCCACCTGTTCCTGCACATCAAGGTGCGCGCCGATTGGGGGGATGACCGCAGCCTCTACAGCGCAGTCGGCCTCGATTTCGTCGACTGACCGGCATGAAAAGGCCCGGCCGCAGGGAAACTGCGACCGGGCCAATTCAAACCTTTACTGCTGCGATCAGGCGGTCGCCGACAGGCCGAGCTGCTTGCGGCGGCGCATGGTGGCGCCGACCAGGCCGAAACCGGCGATCAACATCGCCCAGCTGGCCGGTTCAGGCACGCCGCCCAGCGGATCAAGCGGGCCATCGCCGACAATGCCGACGCCCGAGCCGCCGTTCAGGCCACCAACCGTATTGATGCTCTGGTAGCGGACCACGAAGCGATCAAGCTGGATCGCCGACTGGGCCTGGGCGAACAGCAGCGTGAAGGTGTTGTTCGGGAAGGCGCCATTGGGGATGGCCTGGCCGATCGACAGGCCGCCACCACCGCCGCCAGCGCAGTTGCCGCCAGTGTCGCGGAAGCAGACTTCCACGTTGATGCCGTTGGAAATGCTGGAACCGATGCTCTTCAGATCGAACATGCCGGACGCCGAAGCATCCGCCACGTTGGGATCGACATTGAAGCCGAACGACACGAGGCGCGAATTCGTCACCGAGCCGCCCGATGTGTTGGCCAGATTGTCGATCGTGAAGGTCCAGCCGGTCCAGTTGGTCGTGCCATTGCCGCCGTTGCGGCTGGACAGGCGGAAGGTGGCCGCACCGTCAAGGCCGGGCTGCTGCACATCGTTGGCATAGCCGTCACCAAAGCTCAGCGACACGCTGTCGTTGAGCGCGGCGAACGAAGCTGGCGTGGAGGGCACCGATACCGCCGCAGCGGCCGGGGCTGCAACCAAGGCAGCAGCGAAAGCGAAAGCAAAGTTGTTCATACTTATTACCCCGTTACTAACGAAAACAACTTCTATCCGGATTCGGGTCTGAATCAAGTGTAAATTTACGGTTAACAACAGTAACGCGTGGATTTTCCGGGCGTGCCGCTATGATGGCGGCCATGATCCGCGTTGAACCGGCATTGGTGGTGGCCCTTGCTCCCCACGGCGAACATGCCGTGGTGGCGCGATTCCTGTCGGCAGATCAGGGGCTTGTGGCGGCTTACGTGCAGGGCGGACGCGGACGCAAGCTGCGGCCGGTGCTGCAGATCGGCAACCGTGTGGCGCTTGATCTGGTCACCAAGGGGGCCGGGCAATTGGCCTTTGCCACCGTCCACCCGCTCGGCACCAACATGGCGATGCTGCATGGGCCGGCCGCACTGGCGCTGGTCGATTATCTGGCCAGCCTGGCCGCCGCCACCCTGCCCGAAGGCGAAGCCCAGCCGCGACTGTTTCCGCTGTTCGATGCGCTGTTCGGCGGCGCGGCAGCGGGCGCCCTGGCGGTAGATGTGGGCCCGGCGCTGGTGCGGCTGGAACTGGCGCTGTTGGCGGAACTTGGCCTCGGCCTGGATCTGGCCAGTTGCGCCGCCACCGGCGCTACCGAAGATCTCGCCTTCGCATCGCCCAAATCCCGCCAGGCGGTCAGCCGCGGCGCCGGGCTGCCATGGGCGGCGAAATTGTTGCCCCTGCCCGGTTTCCTGCTGGGCGTGGTCGGGAGCGGGGGCCAGACCGATGCCGCCGCCATTGCCGACGGCCTGGCGCTGACCGGGCACTTCCTTGCCCGCGAGGTGCTGCAAGGCGGCGTGGCAGCCAAACGCACCTGGACGGCGCGGGAACGGCTTGTATCGCTGTTGCTGCGCTGAGGGCGCTTGCCGGCAACCGCCACCGCCGCTAACCCATCGCCATGGCCAGCCTTCCCCCCGAGAGCGACAATATCATCGAAGCCCCGTTCGGCGCCGCGCTGGGCGATCGCTATCTCGTCTATGCCCTCTCCACCATCACCGCGCGATCATTGCCCGATCTGCGCGACGGCCTGAAGCCCGTGCACCGCCGCCTGCTGTGGGCGATGCGACTGCTGAAGCTGAACCCCGATCAGGGCTACAAGAAATGCGCCCGCGTTGTTGGCGACGTTATCGGCAAATATCACCCGCACGGGGACCAGTCGGTCTATGACGCGATGGTGCGCCTGGCCCAGAGTTTCGCGCTCAGGGTGCCGCTGGTCGATGGCCAGGGCAATTTCGGCAATATCGACGGCGATAACGCGGCCGCCATGCGCTATACCGAAGCGCGGCTGACCGATGCCGCCATCCGCCTGATGGACGGGCTGGACGAGGAATCCGTCCCCTTCCGCACCACCTATAATGGCGAAGAGGAAGAGCCGGAGGTGTTCCCCGGCCTGTTCCCCAACCTGCTGGTCAATGGCGCGGCCGGCATCGCCGTCGGCATGGCGACCAGCATCCCGCCGCACAACCCGGTCGAAATCGTGGATGCCGCCCTGCACCTGCTGCGCGCGCCTGACGCGGCCGACACCGAACTGCTGCAGTTCGTCACCGGGCCGGATTTTCCCACTGGCGGCGTGCTGGTCGAACCGCGCGCCAGCATTGCGGAATCCTACCTGACGGGCCGCGGCAGTTTCCGCCTGCGCGCGCGCTGGAGCGTGGAAGACCAGGGCCGCGGCACCTGGACCATCATCATCAGCGAGATCCCCTACCAGGTGCTGAAGGGCAAATTGATCGAGCAGCTGGCCGAACTGATCACCGAGAAGAAGCTGCCCATCCTGGCCGACGTGGCCGACGAGAGCGACGAGCAGTTGCGCATCGTCATCACGCCGAAATCGCGCAACGTCGATGCCGACGTGCTGATGGAAAGCCTGTTCAAGCTGACCGATCTGGAAGTGCGGATTCCGCTCAACATGAACGTGCTGGATGAAGGCCGGCCGGGCGTGCTGGGGCTGAAGCCGGTGATCGCCAAGTGGTTGGTGCATCAGCGCGAAGTGCTGGTCGCCCGCTCCCGCTATCGCCTTGGCCGCATCGATGCGCGGCTGGAAGTGCTGGGCGGGCTGCTCAAGGCCTATCTGAACCTGGATGAAGTGATCCGCATCATCCGCGAGGCCGATGATGCCAAGGAAGAGCTGATCGCGGCCTTCGATCTGACCGCGGTGCAGGCCGAAGCCATTCTCAACATGCGGCTGCGCAGCTTGCGGCGGCTTGAAGAGATCGAGATCACCCGCGAGAACAAGGCGCTCACCGAAGAAGCCAAGGGGCTGCGCGGGCTGATCGATAGTGAGGCGCAGCAAACCGAACGACTGGCCACCGATCTCGCTTCGCTGCGCACCGCCTATGGCCCCGCCACCCTGCTCGGCCGCCGCCGCACCAGCATCGCCGATGCGCCGCAGGTGAAGTTCGTGCCGATCGAGGCGATGATCGAGAAGGAACCGCTGACCATCATCTGTTCGGCCAAGGGCTGGATTCGCGCGATGAAGGGCCATGTCGATCTGGCCAGCACCGAAGCGCTGAAGTTCAAGGAAGGCGACGGGCCGGCCTACGCCTTCCACGCCTCCACCACCGATCGCCTGGTGCTGGCGGCCAGCGATGGCCGTTTCTACACGCTCTCTCCCGATCGCCTGCCCGGCGGGCGCGGCCTGGGCGAGCCGTTGCGCCTGATGATCGATCTGGCGGAAGGGACAGAGATTGTCAGCCTGTTCACACACCAGCCCGATCGCCGCCTGCTACTCGTGGCCAGCGATGGTCGCGGTTTCCAGATCGACAGCGCCGAGCTGCTGGCGGAAACCCGCAAGGGCAAGGTGATCATGTCGCCCAAGGGCGATGCGCGGCTGGCCATTGTGCGCTGGATCTCCCCGGCTGACGACATGGTGGCGGTGATCGGCGAGAACCGCAAACTGCTGGTCTTCCCGCTGGAAGAACTGCCGCAGATGCAGAAAGGCCAGGGCGTCGCGCTGCAGAAATACAAGGATGGCGGCATGAGCGACGTGCGCACATTCGTGATGGCGGAAGGGCTGAGCTGGCCAATGGGCGGCGACAGTGGCCGCACCCGCACGGAAGCCGACCTGACGTTCTGGAAGGGCGCCCGCGCCAGCGCCGGGCGGATGCCACCCAACGGCTTCCCACGCGACAACAAGTTCACCGCCTGAGCACTCGCCAGCACCGCCAGGCCGGGGTAAGGATGGTGCCATGATCGGTGTCATCCTTATTGCTGTGCTGAACGTCGCCATGTTCGCCTGGTTTTTCTACCTGGCGGCCAAGGATCCATCGAACGTGTTCAAGCGCCGCCGCCCGCCCTCGGGCGAGGATACCAGTGGCACGCCCACAGGTGCTCGCAGTGAACAAGGCGGCGAACAGCCGCCGGTGCAGGGTTGAACGGACATGGTGGTTGTCATCCTCATCCTGCTGTCCCTGGGCGTCGCCGGCTTCATCATGGTCAGCGACGCGCGCAAGAACGACAGCTTCAAGCGGCTGGAACAGCGGGCCAGCGATGGCACCGTTGTGGACAGCAGCAGTGACGGCGATGGCGGCGGTGATGGCGATGGTGGCGGCGGGGGCGATTGACCCCGGCAGGCGCCCGGCCGTGAACGGCGGCTGAGACGATGACAGCGATCATCATCATCGTTGTGGTGATTGCCCTGTTCCTGCTGTTTGGTGCCCGCGCCAGCCAGGCGGCACCGCGCCCGCCCCTGCCCCGCCCTCCTCTGTCGCCCCGCGATATTCCGCCTGATCCGATCATCGATCCCGCTCTTGATCCATTGATCGAACCCTGGGCGAATGATGTGCCAGAGCGGCTGCGTTCCGACGAATTGATCAGCGATGACACGCCGTTCGCACCCGGTGGCGGTGACTTTGGCGGCGGCGGCGCCAGCGGAGACTGGGACGACGACAGCAGCGATGACAGCGGCAGCAGCGACGACTGATTCCGCTTGCCCGTTCGCTTCGAATCGATATAATTATGATATCGTATTTAAATCGAGGAGATCAATGTGACGACCCATGATCCGGCGCGCCAGCCCAGCCTTGAGCGGGCCGGCGTTGGCAGCAATGGCATTGCCATGCTGTTCCTGTTGCTGATCAATCTGGTGACGTTGGGTGCGGCCTTGCTGGCGCTGGTCGGCGGCGGTGGGCCGCTGGCAGTGTTGGGCGTGATCGCGCTGTCGCTCACCTTCGCTTTCATCGCCACCGGCTTCTACATGCTGCAGCCCAATGAGGGTGCGGCCATCACCCTGTTCGGCGACTACAAAGGCACCGATCGGGTGAACGGCCTGCGCTGGACCTGGCCGTGGATGGGCAAGCAGAAGATCAGCCTGCGCGCCAACAACCTGATTTCGCAGCAGATCAAGGTGAATGATCTGCGCGGCAACCCGATCGAGATCGCCGCCCAGCTGGTGTGGCGTGTTACCGATACGGCGCAGGCGCTGTTCGACGTTGATGATTATCGCGGCTTCGTCACCGCCCAGGTGGAAGTGGCGGTGCGCACCATCGGCGCGCGTTACCCTTATGATGATTTCGAGCACAAGGAGATCACCCTGCGCGGCGATCACGATCGTGTGTCGGGCGAACTGCGCGCCGAACTGATCAACCGGCTCAGCGTTGCCGGCATCACGGTGGATGAGTGCGGCTTCACCCACCTCGCCTATGCCCCCGAAATCGCCGGTGCCATGCTGCGCCGCCAGCAGGCAGCCGCCGTGGTCGCTGCGCGCGAAACCCTGGTGGCGGGCGCGGTAGGCATGGTCGAAATGGCGCTGGCGCAGTTGAGCGAGAAGAACGTCGTCGAGCTGGATGATGAGCGCAAGGCGGCCATGGTCTCCAACCTGATGGTGGTGCTGTGCGGCGAGCGCGAGACCCAGCCCATCGTCAACGCAGGCAGCCTCTATTGACGCTGCGATGACGGCGAAAAAGGCCTTTCCCCTGCGGCTCGATCCAGCCCTCCACGAGGCGCTGGAACGGGCCGCAGCGGCTGATTTGCGCAGCCTCAATGCGCAGATCGAAGTGCTGTTGCGTGAGGCGCTGGCCAAGCGCGGCGTGAAGGTGGCGGTGACGCCGGGGCCAAAGCGCGGGCGCCCCCCCGCATCTGAACAGCCTCAGGACTGAGCGGCAGCGTCCAGCAGCGCGGCGACCGTTTCCCTATCGTTGGGGAAACCCGCCGCCACCCAGGCGCGTTCGAACGCACCCAATCGCTTTGCCACTTCCGGCCCGGGCGCGACGCCGCGGGCGATGATGTCCTTGCCTGTCGCCGGTGGGCGGGGGCGGTGCCAGCCAATCAATGGAACAGCAGCCATCGCATCACCGGCAATCAGTAACCGGTCGATCACCGCCTCGCCGCCATGCGCGTAAGCCGCCTCCCAGTGCGGCGCCGAACCTGCCGGTTGCACCGCCGCCACCAGCCGGATGCGCTGGACATTGGAGAGCTTCAGCCGCGCGCCAACCTCCGCCGCCACGCGCGTCTCACCCGCCGGCAGCAACGCCGCCAGCCGGCGTTCCCAGGCGGGCGGCAGACCAGCTGCGGCTTCGGCCACCATGGTCTGTACCAGCACCGGCAAACGGTCAGGGCTGAGTTCCGGCAATACTGGGCGGAAAATGCCGGCCTCCAGCATCAGCGCCAGCGTCGCCACCGGATCGGGCAGCGCCAGCAGCAGCCGCAATTCCATCGCGATACGCTCGCGGCTCAGCGCCATCAGATCATTGGCGCGGGCGGTACAGGCCGCCAGCCCATCGGCATCCACCACGGCGGCAAACCGCGCGGAAAAGCGGAAGAAGCGCAAGATGCGCAAATGATCCTCGGCAATGCGCTGCAGCGGATCGCCGATGAAGCGCACGTGGCGCGCCGACAGATCATCCAGCCCGCCCCAATAATCATGCAGCGCGCCGCCCGGCAGATCGGCATAGAGCGCGTTCACCGTGAAATCGCGCCGCGCCGCATCCTCGCGCCAGTCATCGGTGAAGGCGACCTGCGCGTGGCGGCCAAAGCTTTGCACGTCGCGGCGCAGCGTGGTGACTTCGGCGACCAAATCATGCCCCACCACCGTGACCGTGCCATGCGCGATGCCAGTGGGCACGGCTTTCAGGCCGGCGGCCTTCACGCGCTTCATCACCTCATCCGGCGCAAACCGCGTCGCCAGATCGATATCGGCCCCACCCAGCCCGAGCAGCCCGTCGCGCACCGCGCCGCCGACCAGCCTTGTCTCACCCGTTGCTGCATCAAGCGCACCCAGCAGCGCGACGCCGGCCGGCGTGGCGGCCCAGGGTTGGGCTGGCAAATGATCGGGCAGGCTCACAGCGTTTCCAGTCGGCGCGACAGGGCGACGATCATGCCGGCGGTGGCGCCCCAGATATAATGGCGATCATGGCGGATCGACCAGTAATGCCGCGTCTGGCCCTGCCACTGGCCGCTCTGACGCAGATGGTTGGCCGGATCGAGAACATGAGCGAGCGGCACATGGAACAATTCGTCCACTTCATCCGGATGAGCGCGCAGGGTGAGGCCGGGCGGCACCACCCCCACCACCGGCGTCACCAGATAGCCGGTGCCGGTACGATAGGGATCAAGCGTGCCCAGCACCTCCACATGCCGGCGCGGCAGGGCGACTTCTTCCTCCGCCTCACGCAGCGCGGCCGCCACGGCATCGGCATCCTCGGCATCCTGGCGGCCGCCGGGAAAGGCGACCTGGCCAGGGTGGCGCTTCAGATTCGCGGTGCGGCGGGTGAAGAGCAGCTGCGGCGCGGCTTCATCGGAAATTGCCATCAGCACGGAGGCTGGCGTGAGCGCATCAGCCGGCGGCGGGCCGGCGCGGTCCAGATCCCAATCGCCATGTGGGCGCGGGGTGAACGGCCCGCTGAGCAGGGAGCGCACGCGATCAAGCGGCATCGTCAATGCCCTGCATGAACGGGAAGAAGGCGCCGTCGCTCCACAAGCCGGGAGGCTCACCACCTTCGGCCAGCGCCAGATCGGCCAGGCGATAGAAGGTGGCGCGGTTGACGAGCGCATGGAGCCCGCCCCGCACGTGCAGATAAGGGCGCGGGGTGCCGTCGCCACCGATCTGCACGTCCAGCATGTTGTACGGCCCGGCGGCAACCACATCATCCGTGTTCAGGCGGAACAGGATGCGCCTTGCCTCGCCTTCACCTTCCCAATCGGCATCCACCGCGATGAACGGCGCATCCTCCACATCGATGTCCAGCTTCTCCACCGGCGTCACCAGCACATGGCTGCCATCGGTTTCCCGGCGCAGGATGGAGGAAAACAGCTTCACCAGTTCCTTGCGGCCAATGGGTGAGCCAGCGTGGAACCAGGTGCCATCGGCAGCGATCCGCATGTCGCTGTGGCCGCAATGGCTAGGGTGCCATTTTTCCACGGGCAACCGCTTGCCGGCCCGCGACAGGGCCAGCAATTCGGCAAAGCGATCAGCAGGAGATTCGGTGCTCACGGCCCCTAGATAGGGCAAGAAGCGGTTCAGGCAACCTTGGCGGTGCGGGGCGGGTTGCCGCTGGTGGCGGCTTCCACCCAGGCGATGCGTGGCAGGCCGGTGGTGGGCCCGCGCAGCAACAGCCGATCATGATCGACTGGGCCGGGCAGTTCCCAGTGCCGCGTTGCCGCCGCCGAGAAACCGAAGCGGCCATAGAAAGGCGCATCGCCGATGAGCAGCACCGGCGGACTGTCTGCTGCGTCCAGCGCGGCAAGGCTGGTGCGCATCAGGGCCGAGGCAATGCCCTGCCCTTCGCGCGCGGCCGCCACCGCAACCGGGCCGAGCAGGATCATCGGCAACCGCGCGCCGCCCACGCTCTTCAGTCGGATCGGCCAGCATTGCAGGCTGCCCACCAGCGTATCGCCGTCCATGGCCCCATCAACGGCAACGAACGAGAAATCGCCCAGCACGTCGGCGCGATCACGCAGGCGATAGGCCGTGCGCTTGTGGCGCGCCGGGCCGAATCGATCGTCGAGCAGGGAGTCGATGGCAGGCTGGTGCGCGGGCGCCAGCGGAAGGATGGTGATCACGGAAACGACGGCTTTCTGCAGAACGGGACGACAAACGCAAACGGGCACTGCACCATCAGGGGCGCAGTGTCAGATTCGTCGGCCAAGTCGCAGCAGATGCGTCATGATCGGCTTTCTATCAGCCGGTCGATGAACACGCAATGGATCGATGAGTGGACTCAGTGCAGGCGGCGGTCGAGGCCGGCGATGGCCTCGTCGGTCAGCCGGGTCTGCAGGTCCTTGTCGGCGCGGGCGGCGATGATCGCGGCGGCGGCCTTGGTCACCTGGGCGGCAACTTCCGCCTTCAGTTCCGCTGTTGCGGTGCGTTCGGCAGCGGCGATTCGGCTGGCAGCAGCGGCCGTGCGGCGCGCAATGGCGTCGCTGGCAGCGGCTTCGCTGGCCTTCACCAGATCAGCAGCTTCGGTCTGCGCGCGGGCGCGGATGGCGGCGGCTTCCGATTCGGCGGCGGCCTTGGCGGCCTGCGCATCGGCCAGCAGCTTTTCGGCTTCGGCGCGCAGCACGGCGGCTTCATCCAGCTGCTTCTTCACGCCGGCAATCCGGTCATCCAGCGCCTTGGCGATCAGCGACGGCGCCTTGAACACCACCACGGCCAGCACGATGAAGATGGCAACGCCGGTATAGACCCAGCCTTCGGCACCAACGCTGAGCAGCGTCGGTTCGGCGTGATGGCCCCCATCGGCGACGGTGCCGGCAACAGTTTCAGCGGTGTGGATCTGTTCTTCAGCCATGATCGATCCTTAGCGGGCCGCGATCGCTGCCGACACGTCGGCAGGGGTGATCTCGATGCCCACCAGCTTGGCAATGGCTTCGCTGGTCAGTTCGGCAACAGTGGTTTCGAGGCCGGCGCGGGCACTGCCCAGCGCCAATTCCAGCGAGGCCGCAGCCGCTTCGGCATCCGCTTCAAGGCGGGCGCCAAGCGCCTTCAACTGGGTGTCGCTGGCCTTGGCCGCCGTTTCACGGGCCTGGGCCACCGCCGCCTGGGCGGCATCGCGGGCCGCCTTCATGGCGGTTTCATGATCAGCGCGCAGCGTATCGGCCGCGCCCTTGGCTGCTTCGGCCCGATCCAGATCACTGCCGACCTGCGCTTCACGCGCATCGATCACCTTGCCCACCTTGGGCAAAGTTGGCCGCACCACAGCGAAATAGAGCAGCGTGAAGATCACGCCGAACCAGAACAGCTGCGATACGAAACTGGCAGGATCAAATTGTGGCACGGATCATCCCCGGCTTTTCAGCGGTAAAAGGCTGGCGCCCGGTGGTTACCACCGGGCACCAGAGCCGAAATCAGCCGAACGCCAGCGCCAGCGCGACAACGGCGGCGATAAGGCCCAAAGCTTCGGTCACGGCGAAGCCGAAGATCAGGCGGGCGCCGAGCTTGTCGGCAGCGGCCGGATTGCGCAGCGCGCCCTGCAGGAACATCCCGAAGATGAGGCCGACGCCGATGGCGGCGAAACCAGCACCCATGGCGGCCAGGCCGGCGCCGATCAGCTTGTAAGCAGCAACAGTTTCCATTGTTCGTCCTCTACGGTGATCTAGTGGTTGGATTGATTAGTGAAGATTGACGGCGTCGTTGAGATAGATGCTGGCCAGCAGCGCGAACACATAGGCCTGCACGACGGCGATCAGCAGTTCCAGCGCGGTGAGCGCCACGTTGACGCCCAGCGGAATGATCCCCAGCCCGATATTGACCGCGCCCAGCGACACCACGAACCCGCCAAACACCTTCATCAGCACGTGGCCGGCGGTCATGTTGGCAAACAGTCGGATAGCCAGCGTGAACGGGCGCGACAGGAACGACAGGAATTCGATCGCAGCCACCAGCGGCGCCACGAACAGCGGCGTGCCTTCCGGCAGGAACAGCGAGAAGAAGTGCAGGCCGTGGCGGGCAAAGCCGACGATCACCACCAGAATGAAGACGATCATGGCCAGGCCGAAGGTGACGGCGATGTGGCTGGTGGGAGTGAAGCTGTGCACGAACGGCACCATGCCGATCAGGTTGCACGACAACACGAAGATGAAGACAGCAAAGATCAAGGGAGCGTAGCGCAGGCCATCCTTGCCGACATTTTCGCGCAGCATGTCGCGAATGAAATCATAAAGCAGCTCGACGGCGGCCTGCATCCGGCCCGGCACCAGCTGCGGGCGGGCGGTGCCGATGAACAGGAAGGCCGAAACCGCCAGCAGCGTGATCAGCATCCACAGCGAGCTGTTCGTGAACGACAAATCAAACCCGCCCGCGTTCAGCGGGACGATGGTTTCGATCTTGAACTGCTCCATCGGGTTGGCCACGGCCGTTTATTCCTCGTCCCGTTTGGCGGACTCTTTGTCCATCCGCTTCTGCCGGCGCAGCGACTGGGTAAGACCCGTCACAAACCCCAACAACAACATCGTGATCAGACCCCAGGGGCCGGTTCCGGCCTGCCGGTCGATGAACCAGCCGATGAAACCGCCTGCCAGCATGGCGCCGATGAATTCCGACGCCGCCTGCCAGCCCTGATTTTCCTGCAGCTTGGCGCCATCCTTCCGGCTCGGTTCCGCCGCCCGGGCCGCAGCAATGCGGCGCGCGAGGCTATCCTCGTCGGTGGGTGGTTTGGCCAAGGCGCAAATCCCTGTGATCCTACTGCCTGTCGCATATGACAGACGGCCCCGCCAGCGATGCCGACAAGACTTGGCGCGCGTCCTAGATGCGGGGGGTGGGCCTGTCAACCGTTGTGCAGTGCAACCTTGGTGCAATTGCGAGCGTTGTGACAGTTACGCCATGGCCACCAGTCTCTCGGCGGTCTGCAGGTCAACGCTCACCAACTGGCTCACGCCGGGCTCGCCCATGGTGACGCCGAACAGGCGGTGCATGCGGCTCATCGAAACGGCGTTGTGGGTGACGATCAGGAATCGGGTGGCTGTCTCAGCCGCCATCCGGTCGAGCAGGTCGCAGAAACGTTCCACGTTGGCATCATCCAGCGGCGCATCGACTTCGTCGAGCACGCAGATCGGGGCGGGATTGGAAAGGAACAGCGCGAAGATCAGCGCCGTGGCGGTGAGCGCCTGTTCGCCGCCCGACAACAGCGTGAGCGATTGCAACTTCTTGCCCGGCGGCTGCGCCATGATCTCGAGGCCGGCTTCGAGTGGATCATCGGATTCGATCAGCGCCAGTTGCGCCTCACCGCCGCCGAACAGATCAGAGAAGAGCGTGCGGAAATGGCCATCCACAGCGGTGAAGGCCGCCTGCAGCCGCTGTCGGCCTTCGCGGTTGAGGCTGCCGATGGAGCCGCGCAGGCGGGCGATGGCGGTATCGAGCTCGGCCTTCTCCGAGGCGGTCAGCAGGGCCTGCTCTTCCAGCTCCTTCAGTTCGATATCGGCGCGCAGGTTGACTGGGCCCAGCCGGTCGCGCTCGGCGGTGAGACCATCGAGTGCTTCCGCCAGCGCAGCCGGATCGCCGGGTTCGATGCCGAAGCCGAAGCGGCCGGGCAGCAGTGGTGGCGGGCACTGGAACCGCTCCCCGCACAGGCGTTCCAGTTCGAGCCGGGCGGCATCCTGATGCTCGGCCTCGGCGCGGGCGGTGGCACGCAGTTCGCGGGCTTCGCCCACATCAGCGTCAGCAGCGCGGGCGCGGGCAGAAACGGCGTTCAGGGCGGATTCGGCGGCAGCCAGCCGATCCGCAGCCGCAGCACGGGCGGCGTCTGCCGTTTGCGTGGTGGACGCCAGGCCAGCCAGATCGGTGGCAATGGCGCGGGTGCGGGCGGCGAGCCCGGCGCGTTCATCCTCGGCGGCTTCTCGGCGGTTGGCGAGTTCGCTGCGCTGGCCGGCGCTGGCATCGGTCCGGCGCTGCCAATCCACCTGTTCGGCCAGAATCGCGGTACGGCGGCGGGCGGCAGTGTCGGCATCGCGGCCAGCCGTGTCCACGGCGGCGCGTGCGGTGGCCAGCGCGGTGCGGGCGGTGTCATTCCCGGTTCGGGCCGCAGCCAGCGCCGTTGACAGGCCGGCGAGTGCATCGGCCGCCGGCACGGCAGCACACGCCGTCTCGGCTTCGGCGGCCAGCCGCTCCCGGTCGGCCTGGCCTTGCGCGGCGGCGGTCTTCAGGCTGGCTTCCTCGCCGGCGGCGCGGGCCGCGGCCGTTTCGGCCTGCGCCAGCCGGCCGCGCGCTTCGCCGAGCAATCGGGCTGCCGCATCGCGGGCCTGGCGCGCCGTCCGTTCGGCGGCAGCGGCGGCGCTCGCGGCGGCTTCGGCATCGCGCTGGCGGGTGGTGGCGGCCTCAACCGCAGTGGCCGTGGCCTGACGCTCGGTCTCCAGTTCGGCAGCACGGCGGCGGGCGCGCAGGCGAGCAGCGGCGGCATCGGTGCGGCCACCGGCGTCCACCAGCCCGTCCCATCGCCACAATTTGCCATCCCGGCTCACCAGCCGCTGTCCGGGCTTCAATGCGGCCAGCAACGCCGCATCGGGCGCGGCATCGACAACGCCAGTTTGTGCCAGCCGGCGCCCCAATTCGGGCGGCGCCTGCACCTGGCCAGCAAGCGACGTGACGCCAGCCGGCAACGCCGGATCATCAGCGGCCGCACTGCCGGCAAAGCGGCGCGGTGCCGTCGAATCGGCAGGGCCAGCCTCCATATCCTCGCCAAGCGCGGCAGCCAGCGCGGCCTCATAGCCGGCGGCAACCACCAAGCGATCGGCAATGCGCGGGGTCTTGCCCTGATCGGCGGCGAGGCGGCGGGCCAGCGCCTGCGCTTCGGCCTCGAGGCTGGCCAGCGTGGCGCGGGCAGCAGCCAGCGCGGCGGCGGCCTCGCTGCGCGCGATTTCGGCGGCGGGGCGGGCCGCTTCGGAATCGGCGACACCGGTTTCGCAGGCGGCAACATCGGCCTGGGCCTTGGCGACGGCGGCGCGGAACGGCTCCAGATCCGGCGCCGGCGCCAACCGTGCCAGCCGATCGGCCAGGCTCTTTGCTTCGGCCTCGGCCCGGGCAGCGCGGGCGGTGGCGGCGGCGGCGGCATCGCCGGCGGCACGGGCGGCCGCCGCCGCAGCGGCATGGGCGGCCATCGCATCGGAGAGGGCGGTTTCGGCGGCCAGCGCGGCGGCTTGCGCCAGCGTCAGCCGCTCGGCCAGCGCCGGGCGTTCTGCCGCCAGCGCCGCCAGGCGTTCAGCCAGCGCCGCATCTTCAGCCGCCAGCCGCCCGCCAGCGGCAGCGGCATCATCGGCCAGCGCCGCTTCGCGCGCCGCATCGCGATCAATGCTGGCAATGCTGGCGGCCAGCGCGGCATCGCGGCGGGCCAGTTCCTGGGCTTCGGCGTCCAGCAGTGCACGGCGCTGGCGCAGCGCCTGAGCGGCGGCGGCGGCTTCGGCTTCGGCCTGACGCAGCGTCGGCAGGGCAGCATTGGCATCGGCGGCTTCGGCGGTGAGTTGCGCTGCCAGCCGTGTACGTTCGGCGGCCAAGGTTTCGGCGGCCACGGCGGCCTTGCGGGCGCGTTCGCTCAACGCCACAGCGGTGTGCCAGCGGGCGTGGATCAGCGCGGCTTCGCCATGGCGGATGCGATCAGACAGGCTGCGATAGCGCTCCGCCGATTTGGCCTGACGGCGCAACGTATTGGCCTGCGTCTCCAGCCCACGGATCACGTCGTCCAGCCGCGTCACATTGGCTTCGGCGGCGCGCAGGCGAATCTCCGCCTCGCGCCGGCGCACGGCAAGCCCAGCGATGCCGGCGGCTTCTTCCAGCAACTGGCGGCGTTCGGCCGGCTTGGCGGCGATGATGGCGCTGATGCGGCCCTGGCCGACGATCGCCGGGCTGTGCGCGCCGGTG